>JAFYPD010000055.1 GCA_017547685.1 Peptococcaceae bacterium | reverse complement strand
AAAAGAGTAAAATACACTTCAACTTATTAAAGTAATAAAAGTAGAGGCGTTTGTCTCTCTTTTATAATATGTCGCTGTTGCATATAAAAACAGCAAACAAATCTGAAGGATGGAAGGATGAGCAGTATGAGAAAAAACAAAAAATTTATGAAGGGTGCTGCAGTAGCAGCCATTGCGGCAATGTCTATGGGAATGTTAGCCGGGTGCGGCGGCAGCGATACACAGCAGAACGGCAAAGAAACGTATAAAGTAGGGGTTGTGCAGTTAGTACAGCACGGTGCACTGGATCAGGCAAATCAGGGTATGATTGATGGGCTGGCTGCTAATGGCTATGTAGAAAACGAAAATCTGATTATTGACCAGCAGAATGCGCAGGGTGATCAGTCAAATCTGCAGAATATTGCGCAGCAGTTTATTTCTAACGAAAGTGATATTATTTTAGCAATTGCTACACCTGCAGCACAGGTAATGGCCTCTGCTACAGATGAAATTCCAATCGTTGGTACTGCTATTACCAGTTTTACCGATGCCAAACTGGTAGCAAGCGATGAAGAACCAGGCGCAAATGTAACAGGCACCAGTGATATGAACCCGATTGAAGCGCAGGTAAATCTGCTGTTACAGCTTGTTCCGGATGCAAAAGTAATTGGTACTATCTATACATCCAGTGAAACCAACTCCCAGGTTCAGGTTGATATTCTGGAAAAAATTGCTGCCGAAAAAGGTTTAACTGTAGAGGCGAGAACCATCTCCACTGTAAATGATATTCAGCAGGCGGCGCAGAGTCTGGCTGGCGAAGTAGATGCTATCTGGCTGCCAACCGATAACAATGTGGCATCCGCTATGCCTCAGGTGATCAGCGTAACAGACGAAGCCGGTATTGTAACCATCTGCGGGGAAGAATCCATGGTAAGAGCCGGCGGTACTGCAACATACGGTTTCAGTTACTATCAGCTGGGTTACAACGCAGGGGTAATGGCTGCACAGATTCTGAGCGGTGAAGGCGATCCTGCTACCATGCCGGTTCAGTATATGGCAGAAGAAGACTGCGTTCCAATTGTAAACACTGATGCAGTTGCAGAATTGGGGATTGAAGTGCCTGCAGAACTGATGGAAGCAGCAACAACGGTAACCACAGGTTCTGTTGCGGAATAAGAGGCATAAAATCAGCACGACAAACAGATAAAAATGAAAATATGAAAAAATCGTATGAAGGATGGAAGGATTATGAGAAAGAACAGCAGCTTTATGAAGGGTGTTGCAGTAGCATCCATTGCGGCAATGTCTATGGGGATGTTGGCTGGATGTGGCGGCGGTGACGCACAGCAGGATGCAGAAATGCATAAGGTAGGGATTGTACAGTTAATGCAGCACGGTGCACTGGATCAGGCAAATCAGGGTCTGGTGGATGGTCTGGCTGATGGCGGTTATGTAGCAGGCGAAAATCTGGAAATCGACCAGCAGAATGCGCAGGGCGACCAGTCTAATCTGCAGGGGATTGCACAGCAGTTTCTGTCTAACGAAGTGGAAATGATTATGGCAATTGCAACACCGGCAGCGCAGGTAATGGCAAGTGCTACAGAAGATATTCCAATTGTTGCAACAGCAATTACCAGTTTTGAACAGGCTGGTCTGGTTGAAAGCGATGAAGCACCTGGCACCAACGTAACAGGTACCCACGATATGACACCAATCGCTGAACAGATTGATTTATTACTGCAGGTATTACCAGATGCAAAAACGATTGGTACTGTTTATACCTCCAGTGAGAAGAACTCTCAGGTTCAGGTTGGTATTTTAAAACAAGTATGTGCTGAAAAAGGCTTAACTGTAGTGGAACGTACCATCTCCACTGTAAATGATATTCAGCAGGCAACACAGAGTTTAGTAGAAGAAGGCGTTGACGCTGTATGGCTGTGTACAGATAACAACGTAGCATCCGCTATGCCGCAGGTTGTTGGCGTAACCGATGCAGCTGGTATTATCACTGTTTGCGCGGAAGAATCCATGGTTTACGCTGGCGGCACCATTACTTACGGTATCAACTTCTACCAGATTGGTTACGATGCTGGTTTAATGGCAGCACAGATTCTGGACGGCGAAAGCGTTCCGGCTGAAATGCCGATTCAGGGTCCAAAACAGGAAGACCTGAAACTGGTAATCAATCCAGAAGCAGTTGAAATCATAGGTGTTGAAATTCCGGCTGAATTAATGGAACAGGCAGCCTTAACAACTGACGGAGCAGAATAAAATAAATATATAAGATTACAGGGCTGATGCGCGAGAACATCGCGGCAGCCCTGTTTCTGTATATGAACAATATTCGTTTTCTGATAGAATATTCTGAATCATCTGGTTGAAAAATATAGCAGAAACCGTTAGAATAAAGAAAGTATGAAAACTGTATATCAAATATACAGAAACAGGGGGAGCAATGATGAAATTCAAAACATTAAAAAAATGCTGTGCAGTGGTTACATTAGCTGCATTGGCAGCTGGTTTGACAGCTGGCTGCGGCAGTCAGAATGAGGCTGATGCATATAAAATCGGGATTGTAAAATTAGTGACCCATACAGCGGCGGATTCGGCCAGCGAAGGGTTTAAACAGGCTCTGGCTGATAACGGCCTGGTAGAGGGGGAAACTGTTTTTTTTGTAGAACAGAACGGGCAGAATGAACAGAGTAACCTGCAGAGTATTGCACAGGGCTTTATCAGTGAAGACGTGGACTTAATCTGTGCAGTATCCACTTCTACCGCGCAGGTAATGGCCGCTGCCACCAGCGATATCCCGATTGTAGGAACAGCCATTACAAACTATGAAGAGGCAAAACTGGTAGAAAGCAATGAGGTGCCTGGCTATAATGTAACAGGTACCAGTGACCAGAATCCAATTGAAAAACAGGGTGAACTGATTCTGCAGCTGGTTCCGGATGTAAAAACAGTAGGTGTTGTTTATAATTCCAGTGAAGTAAATTCTCAGCTGCAGGCAGCACATATGCATGCATATCTGCAGGCACAGGGCGTTACTGTGGTTGCATCTACCTTCTCGGATATCAATAATATGCAGCAGGCTACACAGGCTCTGGTGGGTCAGGTAGAGGCCATTTATCTGCCAACAGATAATACCGTGGCATCCAGTATCCCGCAGGTTGTTACAATTACTGAAGAAGCAAAACTGCCGGTTATCTGCGGCGCCGCCACGATGGTAGAAGCCGGCGGTACAGCCACCTATGGGATTGATTATCATAAACTGGGATATCAGACCGGTGAAATGGCGGTAAAAATTCTGAATGGGGAAGCGGAACCAGCCACTATGCCGATTGAATATGCAAATGAAGATGAATTAACGCTGGTCATCAACAAAGAGGAAGCAGACCGTATTGGGTTAGCTATTCCGCAGGAAATGCTGGACAGCGCCGTTATCGTTGAGACGAAATAACAAACAGAAACAAAAAAACAGGACTGTTGTATAACATTTTTATAAAATACAGTCCTGTTTTTGTTGCAAAAATGCAGAGATTGGTCTAAAATAGGAGTAGACTGTATCTGCAGGATGGTAGAGAGGAGTTTTGTTAAATGAGTATGAGTTTAGTAACCTCAACATTGTGGCAGGGGCTGCTGTGGGGGATTCTGGCACTGGGCGTATATTTAACATATCGTGTGCTGGATATTGCAGATTTGACGGTAGAAGGCAGCTACCCATTAGGGGCTGCGGTAGGTGTTTCTTTTATTGCTGGCGGTGGTTCTCCGGCTTTAGCAGTTGTACTGGCATTTATAGCCGGTTCTGTTGCTGGTATCGTGACTGGCTTATTACATACCAAATTAAAAATTCCGGCACTGCTGGCTGGTATTTTAACCATGATTGGTCTGTATTCCATTAATATTCGTGTGATGGGTGATAAATCCAACGTTTCGATTCTGCGTATGGATACCATTTATACCTTCTTTGAAAACTTCGGGTTAAACAAAAATGAAAGTATTCTGATTTGCGGTTTCATTTTTGTAATTGTGTTAATTGGTTTCCTGTACTGGTTTTTCGGCACTGAAATCGGTGCTGCTATCCGTGCCACCGGCTGTAATAAACAGATGATTCGCGCACAGGGCGTTGATACCGATATTACCATTATCTTAGGCTTATTAATCAGTAACGGTATGGTAGCAATGGCTGGTGCTTTGATTGGTCAGAGCCAGGGCTTTGCCGATGTTGGTATGGGTACCGGTACCATCGTTATTGGTCTGGCATCTGTTATTATCGGGGAAGTATTATTTGGTACCCGTAACTTTATGAACTGGCTGCTGGCAGTTGTGGGCGGTTCCATCGTGTATCGTGTTGTTATTGCGTTTGTACTGAAGATGGGCATGAACCAGAACGATATGAAACTGCTGACAGCGATCATCGTAGTCATTGCGCTGGCGATGCCGCTGATTAAAGAGAAAATCAGCAAAGCAAAGGGGGCGTAATCCATGTTAGATGTAAAAGAAATTCATAAAACATTTAATAAGGGCACTGTAAACGAAAAAAGAGCCTTGCAGGGGTTAAGTCTGCATTTAAATGACGGGGATTTCGTTACGGTAATCGGCGGGAACGGTGCCGGCAAATCTACCATGCTGAACGCCATTGCCGGTTTATGGCCGGTGGATAGCGGCACCATTACGATTGATGGCGTTGACGTAACAAAACAGCCTGAATTCAAACGGGCAAAATATATTGGCCGTGTATTTCAGGATCCTATGATGGGTACCGCTGCCAATATGCAGATTGAAGAAAACCTGGCCATTGCGAGCCGCCGCGGTAAAATTCCCGGCCTGAGCTGGAGTTCCAAAGCAAGCCAGAAAGAACAGTTCCGCGATATGCTGGCCGAGCTGGATTTAGGTCTGGAAGACCGTTTATCCAGTAAAGTAGGGCTGTTATCCGGTGGTCAGCGTCAGGCAGTTACCCTGCTGATGGCAACCATGAATAAACCGAAACTGTTACTGTTAGACGAACATACCGCTGCGCTGGATCCGAAAACAGCTGCAAAAGTATTGGAATTAACAGAAAAAATTGTAGAACGCGACCATTTAACCACACTGATGATTACACATAACATGAGAGACGCTCTGCGCTGCGGGAATCGTTTAATCATGCTGTATAATGGGCAGATTATCATCGATGTAGCCGGGGAAGAAAAGAAAAACCTGGATGTACCGGATCTGCTGAAAATGTTTGAAAAGGCTTCCGGTTCGGAGATGGTGAACGACCGTATGCTGTTAGGATAAGGCTTGTTCTGCAACAATTTTCCTGCGCCTTTGTTTCTAATTTTAATATGTTGTATTGAGGACATCCAGTCGGATGTCCTTTTTTCATTGTTTCAAGTGAAATAGTAGGGCTGCATGTCCACATGCCGCCGTATTATAACTTATAGTTTCTCACACCAGATGATGTTTTCATTATCTGGTGTTTTCTTTTTGCCTTAAATAATTTTAAAAAATGTATCAGAATTTTCACACAAAATACTGAAATGTAACAAAAATGTAACCGGTCGTTGCTATAATGTAACCATAGCAAAGGGTTTTCCTCTGTTAGTAATTTACTTTTTTTAGTGTCCAGAAAAGTATGATTTTTCAGACACTATTTTTTCCCAGCAATTTTTATAAAAAAACTACCACATCTAGTGGATATTTAGGTCTATCTCCCTAAATATCCACTTTTTTATTGCCAGAATTTAGTGTTTAGAAATGTATACCTTTTTGCACACTATTTTCTGGAAATGGAGGTGAGTGTATGTCAATTGCTTCAATGAATGTGGTACCTGAGGATTTGAAAACCAGTATCATACGAATTTACAGCTATCAGGATAAAAACCTGCAGGGCATTTTCTATAATCTGTACTACGGCGAGGAGATTGTGTTCACCAATCTGACACAGCTTTTGCTGCTGATGGAAGATATGATGGACGGGATAAAATTCCCGCAGGCCGCAATGCAGACCCACCGGTTCAAAAATGGTTCAGACTATGCTGAAACTGTTCGCATGAAACCAGAAACAAACCACGCAGCAATCGCAACCTTTAAAGTGAAAGTGCTGTTCCGGCAGAGTGCTAGCTGGCAGGGAAAACTGATCTGGATAGAAGGCAAACAGGAAATAGCCTTTCGCAGTGCTCTGGAACTGGTGAAACTGATGGACAGCGCATTACCGCAGCCGCCAGCCAGTGAACAGGCCGTTACCCTTCATGAAGCAATCGGTGCCGGGTGACTATCTTTGACGGAACCTTCCGAGCCAGAACACAACCAGCTGCATGCGTTACAAAAACAGCGTGCCGCAAAAAAAAGACAGAAAAAAGACAGATGTGAGGATTGAGACGATTTTAAATTTTCACAACGCTTTGTGCAAAACAGAGCAAACAAACACATAAGATGTTTAAAGGAAGGAGGAAACTGAATGAAAAAGAAAACAAAAAAACTAATTGCAATGTTTTTGCTGATTGTGATGTGTATGGGGTTAGCAGTTACACCAGCCTTTGCTAAAGAAGTAATAGACGGCAATGACTGGTATGGGGATGAGCTTTCTGTAGATGTGACAGCAGGCACAGAAGGATATACATTCATGTCTCTATTTAGAAAGCCTGTACATGGTTATGAATTCAGCGGTCATTTCATGGGTGAAGGCGAAGGCCCTCAGACATTCGTGGTGCTGGATACTGTTAAACATCACGGAACTACTTGGACACCAAGCGGTTTGTATGAGTCTGGCTCCAGCAACTATGAAGTTTTGTACTGTTGTGACGTAGAAACTATAATTAAAGACGGCACCTACTACAAACGTCTGAATCTGGAGGACAGTGAATACTACAATGAGGCGCAGGCGGCAAAAATCCGCGCCGTAGTAACCAACTCCTATCCTTATGTTTCGCTGGAAGAAATGAAGGCAGACCTTGCTGCTGCGGGTTTCCCGGATGCGGATAAACTGACACGCAACGAGATTATCGCTGCGGTGCAGTGTGCAATCTGGGCATGTGCAAATGACATGGATAAACCGCTTGAATATGCGAAATCTTATAAGGTATCTGACAACTTGCAGTGGGGTTATCCTTTGCATGATACTAGCAGTGAGTCGAAGCTCGATGTAAGCGGTAAGAGAGTTTTTAAAACTTATGAGGATGTCGGCAAGCGTATTGATGGTCTGGTGAATTATCTGCTGACGCAGAAAGAGACTTACGCGGAAAAGAAAGCCATTGTAATCTCTGAGCTGAAAATTACAGATGCAGTTCCTGTTATTGAAAAAGATGGCGTTTACAAAGTTGCAATGCAGGTTGCTCTGAATAACAGCGGCAGTGACGCGAAAGAAGATGATATTCATCTTGAAGTGACTGTAGATGGCACTGTAGTAGATAACAAAAAAGTTACACTGGGTACAGAAACCTACGATTTTATTGTAGAAGCTGAACATGGTCAGACAATCAAAGCCGTTGTTTCCGGTACACAGGTTCTGCCTAACGGGGTATACTTCTATGCTCCAAAACCGGAAGATACAAATAATGATGGTGTAGCCACTTCCCGTGAAGTATCGCAGAATCTGGTTGGCGCTGCATTCGGTAAAACATCGGTTTATGCGGAAGAAAGTGTGACTCTGGAAGTGAAAGATTCTGCTCATGCAGATTTAGCTTTACTGAAAACCGATGAATCTGGCAATCCTTTAACTGGTGCGGAATTTGCACTGTATGTAAAAGGCGAAAAGGATTCTATCAAAGTTGAAACCTTTTCGGTAGATGTAAACGGTGAACTGAAAATTGAAGGGTTACTGCCAGGGGAATATCGTCTGCGTGAAACAAAATCGCCGGAAGGCTATTCTCGTTTAAATCAGGCAATTGTATTTACGGTGGATACAGACGGTAATCTTGATTTAAATGACAATATTCTGTCAGGTGTTACCCTGAGCAAGGATGATAACGATGTCAATAAACTTACTATTGTAAATAACCCTGTCGTACCTAACGAAGGTGATATTACGGTAGAAAAAACAGTTACCGGCAATATGGCACCGAATAAGCCATTTAATTTCACGCTGTTTGTGAAGGAACAGAAAGTTTCTCCATTTGCAGATGAAATGGCAGATGCATACGATGATTTGCTTTACGTGATTGATAATATGGATAGTGCTGTCAAAGCAACAACAGGTTCTGTATATACAATCGATGGGACTACACTGTCTCAGTATATATTTACATTAAACGGCAAGGCATCTATGGCAATCACCAGTGGCAGTGCATTAGAGTTTAACAGCACAAAAGAGCTTCAGCCTACAGAATATGGCAGCCCTGGCGAACTCCTGGGCGCAGTAAAAGCAGAACTATTAAAAGCATATAATAGCCTAATGGATATGCTGGAAGGGTTACGCGATAATGTAATCATGGATGATAAAACCGTTGTTATCGAGCAGGAAGCCCTGGAATCGGTTCTGAAAGCTCGTCAGCTTTATAACGATGCCAAATCTAACGATGCTAAATGGCAGGCCGAGAATACTACCGCTTCTGCTCTGCAGATTACCTTTGGAGACAGAGTCTATACTCCGGATGACGGGCTGCAGTATGATGCGGAAAACAAATGGTGGAAATTAGATTTCCAGGTAGCACCGGGTGAAGAATACGCTGCAAATATTCATGTGAAATCTACAACCGGCAGCAGTATTTCCTACACAATTTCTGAAACTGTAGTTTCTAACGGTTATTACATTGACACAGAGGTTTTAGATACTGATAAAAAACTTCTTGCAAATGGTGCCAGTCTTGGTGAATGGATAACACTTAACGATAATGGTTATTATGACAGTTATGTGTTCCGAAACAATTATAAGACAATTACCGATGACAATCACTGGTATGAGGATCCAAAAAAAGAAGAAAAGGATCCGAAACCGCCAGTAATACCGGAAGAAATCATTGATGATCCGGACGTTCCATTAGGTGATATCGAAGTTCCGGGCGAACCGGCAATTCCGGATGAAGAACTGGAAGACTCTGAAATTCCTCTGGGTGATGCACCTGCAACCGGCGATACCAGCAATGCAGTTCTATTTGTGGTACTGATGTTAGCGGCTATGGCTGGTCTGGTTATCACCAGAAGAAAATTCAACTAAAACATAATAGCCGATAATTCTCGTTGAGAATCTGGCGAATAAACAACGGCCCTGCAAAATATGCAGGGCCGTTCGGTTTACAGCCAATTACCTTTTGAGGCTGTTGTCTACAATTTCAATTCGCAACAGATGATGTGCTGCTGTGGGTTTTTTATAAATTGTGTTTCTTTATTCTGGATTCTGCAAGCTCATATACTTCGTCATCTTCTCGTGCACCAGTAATGACCAGAAGCATAGCACCGTCCTGACGAATCAGCTGATATACAATGCGCAGTCCGGCACCGCGCAGCTTGATTTTGAGAAATCCGGAAAGGTTCAATGTTTGATGATACCCAAGCGGTTTTCCGTGACCGCCTTCGTTTTCTGGTAATGGATTCTGACTGACTTTGTCAATGGCTTTGCGTACCAGCAGTTTCTGGCTGCCATCCAGTTTACGAAAATCCTCTAATGCTTCTGGCAGATAGGTTACCTTCCAGTTCATTCAAACTCCACCTCGCCCGATTTTTCGTAATCAGCGGCGGTAAAGCCAAATTCCTGATCCACTTCTTCTTGTGAGATGAGTGTGCCGGCATCAAAATGCGCCATTCGTTCTGTGGCCATAGCCAGAAGCCGCGCATCGTTTACTTCATCCATCAGTCGCAGATATTCCTCCGGCGACATCAGCACACATTCGGCAGTGTTATTTTTCATAACCACCTTGGCACCACAGCGTCTGACATCCTCAAAAATTTTCCCGGCAAGTCCTCTGTTAAATAAAGAAATCGAAATTGTATTTTCGATAGCACCACGAATGGAATTCATACAATCACACCCTTTCAGCTATATTATATGCAATAACGGAAAATAAAACAATAAATTTACTGATAATTTTAACGATGGAATGACTGCTAGATAGAAAGGCCGGTGTTTGTATCTGTGCTATTGTTTCATTCTATATGTATAGTAGTGTATATCTGGTGTAGCTTTGGTGCAGGAAGAAACCGCTCAACCAATAGGCCGGTGTAGGATATGTAGGACTTTTCAGAAAAAATAAAAAACAAAAAATAAATAAAAAATAGTTTTGTAAAAGTTCAGCATATCCTACACTCCTACATCACGAACATAAAAAAACAGGGAACACACATGATTGTGTGTTCCCTGATAGTAATTTGCTTAGCCCTGTTCGATAATGCGTACAGTCAGTTCCACATGTACATCCGGATGCAGTTTTACCATTGGGCGGTAGGTGCCCAGTGTTTTAATGTTTTCTTCCAGACTGATTTTGCGTTTATCAATTTTAACGCCTGTGGATTTTTCCAGCTGTTCTGCAATTTCCTTGCTGGTTACAGCGCCGAACAGTTTGCCGCCGGCCCCGCATTTCACCTGCATGGTCACGGTGGTTTCTTTCAGTTTTTCGCCCAGTGCCACCGCTTCTGCTTTCTGTTCCGCTGCTTTATCGGCACGGATTTTTTCCTGACGCTGTAATTCTTTCATATTGGCAGGGGTAGCTTCCACCGCTAATTTTTTCGTGAACAGAAAATTGCGTGCGTACCCTTCTTTTACTTCTAATACCTGGTCTTTTTTGCCTACTTTCGGCACATCCTGTAATAAAATAACTTTCATGATGATTCCTCCTAACCTTTTTGCTCTTTCTTATTATCCACCCTGAGCTTGCGGAAGTCAAACAATAAATCTGCCAGACCGGCTAAAATAAATGCAACGAGGAAGCCGGTGAAGAAAAACAAAACAGAAAATACGGCGAATGCCTTCATCCCTGTGGACATCTGTTTAAATTTGAACAGGTGCATGGATAATGCAATCCCGTCAAGCAGCAGCAGTGCTGCAAATACAATCAGCGCATTTAAAACCAGAATATTCATCCAGCTGATATTAATATAATCGCCGGCCAGCCACAGTGCCCATACGGCAATCAATGCCCATACAAAGGAACCTGGCAGAATCCAGTTCTGGAAACTCTGTGTGCGGGGAATACGGATTTTTAACCGTTTTAAAAGAAAGACGGTAATAAAATAGGTTACAATGGCCATGATCGACTGGCTGATCATCATCATCGCCGGCATCAGACGAACCGCCAGACCAATCAGCTGTACCAGCATATCCGTGGCCTGTGTCTGTGTCATGCCTTGCTGAATCAGCATACCGGTCATGCCGGTGGTTTCATATAGTTCCAGCATATCTTTCTGGTAGGAATCCAGGAAAGCGGCAATGTTTTCCGGCGAGAAGCCCATTAACCCGAGGTTGATTACCAGCAGTGCCAGCGCGGCAAAGGCTGCGGTGATAACGCTGGCGTGAATGGTTTTGATGGCGCTTTTGCGCCGATACAGCATATATCCCATCACCCAGCCCAGCAGCACATAATGCAGACCGCCGGAGACGGCTGTTAAAGGCCCCAGAAACAGGGCAAGCAGCAGTGTAACCAGTATACCTGTCAATCCGCCGGCAAAACTGCCCTGCCGCACTGTAACGACCGTAATTGGAATACTGCTGAACAGCAGTGAAAAGATGCCGACAACCGGTACATTGCCAAGCAGCATCAGGATAATGGTCAGCCCGGCCATGACGGTACCTTCTGTCATGCCGCGGACTGTTAATTTGTGATTCAAGATATGTCACCTCATCATAAAAAATTTTCTGGATTTTTAAAAATATTCTGTTGCTTTTATTCTATTTTACCGGGGCTTTTACCTTGTTTTTAACGCAATTTTCTGCTGGAAACGATGCATATAGCTTCGGAAAGGGTAATTATGATATAATATAGAACATAACGATAAAAAGAAGGAGATGATGACGATGTATCAGAATACATGCGGCTATGCGCAAAACAGCTGCGCTATCGCAGAGAAATATGAAAAGAAAAAACGCCGGAAAGGCATTAAAATAATTGGTGCAATTCTGGTGCTGTGTTTACTGCTCAGTGTTGTTTCTGCCATCGGCGGCAGTAATGTGCCAACTGATGAATACATTGCCGTGCTGGATATTATGGGCACCATTTCGGAGAACGACGGCTACGCCTATGACCAGCAGTATCTGTTAAACAGCGTGGAAGAGCTGATAAACGACGAGTATAACATGGGACTGATTTTACATATCGACTCTCCGGGCGGAGCCGTATACCAGATTGACGAATTGTATCTGAAACTGATGGAATATAAAGAAACCACGGGCCGCCCTGTATATGCGGCCATTGAGAGTTACGCTGCCTCCGGCGGTTATTATGAGGCATGTGCAGCCGATGCTATTTATGCCAACCGCAATGCCATCACTGGTTCTATCGGTGTGATTATGGGTGAATTTGTAGATATCAGTGAGCTGCTGGATAATCTGGGTGTGGATGTGAGTTATGTGGCTTCCGGCGCCAACAAGGCCATGGGGAATATGTATGAGCCGTTAACCGAAGAACAGCGCGCCATTTATCAGTCCATCTGCGATGAATCCTATGAGCGCTTTGTGGATGTTATTGTGCAGAGCCGCGGCATGGACGAAGCCACAGTGCGCCAGCTAGCCGACGGCCGCATCTATACAGCCGGCCAGGCACTGAACCACGGCCTGATTGACGGTATTGAAAGCTTTGACGATACACTGGACCGTATGACCCATGATTTAGGCTATGAGGAAATCGACGTGTGGAGTTACAGTTATCAGGCGCCAGCCGGCCTGTGGGATTATCTCACCAGCGGCAATATTCAGCAGCTGGCGGATAAACTGACCGGCGAGAACGAGAAAAAACTGCTGGAAGGGAAAGAGCCTCCGCAGGTACTGATGTACTTTGGCGGCTACTAGGACGCGCTAAATTTTCATATCACTGTGTTGTTTTTGATTTTTCTCGCCTTGCGTACCTATAGTACGCGTCGCTCAAAAAATCAAAAGCCGCCTTGTGATATAAAAATTTCTCTGCGTCCAATCAAATAATTACAGAATGACGGCATATCGCCCATTGTTTTTTACAATAATAAATAAATTTTTTATTGCACGGGAAATTTTTCTGTGTTATACTTAACAAGTTATGAATCCCTGCTCTGACAAAGTCAGGGCCATTAGTCCGGGGGGAGGAGGTGCACAAGATGCGTGATTACGAATTACTGTATATCATTAAACCAGAAGTAGCTGAAGAAGCAATTGATGGCATTGTTGAAAAATTCAATGGTATCCTGGTAAAAGAAGGCGCAACTGTAGCTGAGGTTGATAAATGGGGCAAACGTAAACTGGCCTATGAAATCGACAAAAAATATCGTGAAGGTTACTATGTATTAGTAAAATTCAACGGTCCAGCTGCTGCTGTTGACGAATGCGACCGTCTGATGAAAATCGACGAAGACATTCTGCGTCAGTTAATAACAAAAGTCGGCGAATAATTTCTTAATGGAGAGTTTATTATGAACAAAATTATGTTAATTGGTCGTCTGACAAAAGATCCGGAATTACGTTATACCCAGAGCGGCAGTGCAGTGGCAAGCTTTACACTGGCAGTAAACCGCCGTTTCGCAAACCAGAATGGTGAGCGGGAAGCCGATTTCATCAACTGTGTTGCATGGCAGAAATCTGCTGAGTTTGTGGCAAACTACTTCAAAAAAGGCCAGCAGATGGCTTTAGAAGGCAGACTGCAGGTTCGTACCTATGACGGTAATGATGGACAGAGACGCTGGGTGACAGAAGTTGTTGCCGAACAAATTGAATTTGTTGGCTCCAAAAACGACAACGCTGGCTCCGGCAGACAGGATTATCAGAATAATAACAACGCTTCTGCAGGCTCTAGTCTGGGTCTGGGTGAAGAAATCGTATTTGATGATAATGACTTACCTTTCTAACAAAGGAGGAACTAAATCATGGCAAAACGTGAACGTAACCCAAGAAAAATGAAGAAAAAAGTTTGCGCTTTCTGTGTAGATAAAGCTGAAACCATCGATTACAAAGATGTTGCAAAACTGAAAAAATACGTAACCGAAAGAGGCAAAATTCTGCCAAGACGTATTTCCGGTAACTGTGCAAAACATCAGAGAGCTCTGACCGTTGCTATCAAACGTGCTAGAGTGATGGCTTTATTACCATACACAACCGAGTAATAGCGATATATCAAGCCCTGTGTCGAATCTGACACAGGGCTTTTTTGCGTCTTGTCGCTGGCCATATTTCCGTTTCGCTGTGTTGTTTTCAAAAAAATGTTGCGAATATCACATACAAATATGGCCTTTTCGGGTAAGATATCATTGTAAATAAAAAATCTGACGCGAAGGGGCGTATTAATATGATTCGTAAAATTGTTAAAATTGATGCTGAAAAATGTAATGGCTGCGGGGCCTGTGCGAAGGCCTGTTTAGAAGATGCTATCGCTATTATTGATGGTAAAGCTGTATTACTGCGTGATGATTACTGTGACGGGCTGGGGAACTGTCTGCCAGTGTGTCCGATGGATGCCATCGGTTTTGAGGAGCGTGAGGCTGCTGCTTTCGATGAAGAAGCGGTGAAACGCAATCAGGAGATGAAAAAGCAGGGAGCCATGAGTCAGCCGATTGGCGCCAGCTGTTCCGGTATCAAAATGCAGAGTTTTGCCCGCCCGGCAGTGTCTAATACGATGGCTGGCAATGTACAGAGTGAATTGCGCCAGTGGCCGGTGCAGATTAAATTAGCGCCAGTACAGGCGCCATATTTCGATAACGCCGATGTATTAATCGCGGCAGATTGCAGTGCCTATGCCTATGGCAATTTCCACGCTGATTTTATTCGCGGCCGCGTAACATTAATCGGCTGTCCAAAACTGGATGCTGTGGATTATTCGGAAAAACTGACCGCAATTTTTGCACAGAACAATATCAAAAGTTTACTGCTGGCCCGCATGGAAGTGCCTTGCTGCGGCGGTATGCAGAAAGCTGTGCAGATTGCCCGTGACAATAGCGGCAAGCAGATTCCGGTGCGCGTGGTAACTATCTCCGCACAGGGGCAGATTGTAAAAGAAGAAATCGTATAAAGCATAACAGCAGGACCGTCGGAAACCCTCCGGCGGTCTTTTTGCGTGAGTGAAAAATTGCAATACAGAGCGAGAGATGATAGAATGATTCTAAGATAAAAAAATAAATCTGTAGTAAAGGAGCGATAATGATGGGTTTTTCAGGTATGTGGGTATTTTTCGGTGCTCTGGCTTTTTTTACAGCGATAGCAAATCTTGTGCGCAATATCAAAGGCAATCATAACGGCTGGGAATTTTTAATGTTTGTGAGTTTATCCAGCGGTTTGCTTGCACTGCTGGCACAGTATCATATGATAGGTGACTGGGCGTTAGCCGGAGAATGGAGCGCAATCCAGGATGTGGCACCGCACATTGGCAGCATCTTATCGTGGGCGGTAATTGCAGAAATTTTATTAAACAGCGTGGTTGTGTATCTGAACAGAAAAGAATCATAAAATAAAACCCAATCGAAACGGTGTTTCTGCCGACCTTCGATTGGGTTTTATGCTGGATTGCTTATTTATCGTGTTTCGTCAAACAGGGCGGCATGATGTTTTTCGGCATGACCCAGCAGATATAAAAAGGCGAACGCCGGGATGCGGATAATGGGGCTGCCGTTCCGGGTGTGATGAACCCCAAAATCCTGTACATTTTTTGTGACAATAATAGATAGCTCCACTTTTTCACTCCAGGTTATAATGGCCTCATCATCTGAAACCGGTGCCCCTTCCCGGTATTTTACTTCGATACAGACAGGTGGCCGGTTGATTCGTTCTACTACCACGTCAATTTCTTTATTTTTATTTCCACCGCGATAATATCCAACTGCTAGTGCTTTGCGATGAAAATAGGAAGATACATGTTTATACACAGCTGTTTCTACCACTTTGCCCATTTCTGCTGCATCAGTCAGGATGCCTTCATCCATTAACACGGCATTGCGGATGGTGGCGTCGGCAATATAAATTTTAGGTTTTGCTTTTAATACTTTTTTACCGGACAAATCAATCGGCCAGCTCTGATAAATTAAACTGGCACTTTCCAGATAGCGGATATAGTTTTCCAAAGTCGGGCGTGAAACACCATTTAACTCTTTCGCAATGGATTCAAGGGACACAATTTCAGATGATACACTGCATAGATACAGGAAAATACGTTCCAGTTCGGTTGCATTGCGAATATGATACAGGGATGGCAAATCCCGTTTCAGCACCTTATCTACCACATCATCACGCATAATCTGCTGCGCCAGCAGGTCATTATCAGCCAGTGCCAGTTCCGGGAAGCCGCCCACCTGCAGGTAACGGATAAAATAGTTCTGAACCTGTGACAGTTTCATCATAATTGTGCGAGATTCCTGCGCAGAGCCATCCAGAAAAGATGTCAGACTGAAACCTTCTGGAATATCAGGTAATTCCAGCTGAAGCAATGCACAATATTCGTAAAAGGATAATGTCGGCACCTGAATGATATTCCAACGACCGGCACCGCTTTCCTGATTTCCTTTTATTAGCGCCGGTCTGGCAGAACCAGTGGCAATAACCTGTGTATCCGGCTGCATATCATAAATGATTTTCAGCCATTTATCCCAATCCTGCGCATATTGAATTTCGTCAAAGAAATAATATACATCCTGTTCCGCATAGATATTTTCGTGATAACAATCCAGAATATCCTGAAACTCGCTTAACTTTAACATAGGGTGATCCATGGAAATAAAAACGATTTTTTGCGGCGGAACTCCTTTTGCCAGCAAATGTTCAATCATCTGATACTGAATTGTAGTTTTTCCAACACGTCTTGTTCCAGTTAAAACCACAATACGGCGCAAATCCGTCTGCTCCAGCCAGAACATTGCCTCATCAAATGCAAATCGTTTATAGGTTTTTGTCAGTTTCGGGTTCACAACACCGGTTTTCCACCATGGATTGTATGCCGATAAAACTTTCAAAATGCGTTCCTTACTTGCAATTGCCATGTGTATTTCACCATCCTTTATCAACATTTTATGTAATACTTTCATTTTTGTCAATAATAATTGAAAGTATACTTATAATTATTGGATAAAAAAACTTAAAGTATATTTATAATTATTCTTGCAAAAAACTTAAAGTATACTTTTAATTTTAAAATTTCCTATAAAATAAGTCAGGGCAGCTGTATGAGCAGCGATCTTTTTATATTAGCAAAATATTGTAAAGAACAATCGGGGATGGTAGAATAATTCTATAACAAAAAAGATGGCAAGGATAATGCTGTGAAGGTGGGATATCTGTATGTCTGATAGACTGGAACAACCGAAAAAACGTTCCGCGTTGCGTTTAAAGCTGGGGCGTACGTATTATGGCTTGCAGGTAAGCTGTTATGGCTGAAAATGAACAGCAGTTTTGCGAAAGAAAAACAGACCGCTCTGCTGCCATATGAATATGCGTCACACAAAACGATTCTGATGCGCAAGCTGAAAGATGTGGATATGTGGATGCAGGAAAATAAAATTGTGAATCTGAAACTGGCGGTGGAACAGCTGAACGGTGTTGTTCTTCATCCAGGCGAGATATTCAGTTACTGGAAGTTCATCGGAAAACCGTCCAGACGGAAGGGCTATGTGGAAGGGATGATTTTGCAGAACGGCACATTTTCTGCCGGTGTCGGCGGAGGGCTGTGCCAGCTGTCGAATCTGATTTTCTGGATGACCATTCATACCCCGCTGACTGTGGTGGAACGCCATCGGCACGGATATGATGTGTTTCCTGATTCCAACCGCACACAGCCTTTTGGCAGTGGTGCCACCTGTTATTATCCATACGGCGATTTGATGATTCAGAATAATACTGCCGATACGTATCAGTTATCTGTGCATGTGGGAGAAAAATATCTGGAAGGTGCGTGGCTGGTAGATACACCTCCTGTATATCGCTATGAAATTGCAGAGCGCAATCACGAAATGCGGGGGGAATACTGGGGCGGGTACAGCCGGCATAATGAACTGTATCAGCTGCAATATGATTTGGATGGTAATTTGCTGCAGGACAAACTGATTGTGGAGAATGCGGCGCTTATGATGTATTCGCCGTTTCTGGAGGAAACAGCAGAGAAATAGTGAAAAACAGCAAAAGAGCCTGTGACAAGCTATATTTTCGGTTCGAATTATAGTTTTGTCGCAGACTCTTTTTTATTTCTCTGTAGTTTTCCAGTTAGCGATGAAACAGCCTTGCATAACCGCAGCGCTGGCAAAGTGGTTCCACGGCCTGACGATTGGAAAATCCCGGATAGATAACCTGTGCACTCCCATATAGGTGTGCAACTTCCTGCACACCCTGTACAGTCTGTACACATTTTCTATCAATTCTTTTATAAATATTTCTTCCTTTCTGAAAGTTTTGCAGAAAAGTGTACATGTGTACAGAAGGGTAATGGTTGAGCGAAATAAGTGTGCATCAGGTGTACAGAACGTGTACAGAACTGTACAGCAGATCGGCAGGGCAATCATCACGGCAAAGAAAAAAGGCACTAGCCATAACGGTTAGCGCCTAATCTTTTCTGGAGCGGGTAAAGGGAATCGAACAGCTGTCGAGTAGAAAACGATGCTCAGAGAAGGTTGCTCTTCGATTGGACTCCTACCCGAAGAGGTCTGGACAATGTTTCTTTTTT
>JAFYPD010000054.1 GCA_017547685.1 Peptococcaceae bacterium | reverse complement strand
TAAGAGGGTAAGCTATGTTAAAAACAATAGGATTACATTTTAGGAAAATAGATATTCTGAATTTCGCAATTGGAACTGTATTGCCAATAATTGTATTGTTCGTAGTTTATTCATCAGTTAAATCAAATACAATTCTTCAAGACCATGATTTTTTATCGCTATTGATGAATAATAAGGGAAAATTTATATTCTACTTTTTCGTAGCATTTATTGAAGAAATAATCTTTAGAGGGATTATCTTTGGAGTGTTGTTAAAGAAATGCAAAAACAAGTATTTAAGCTGCGTGGTAGCCGCACTTATTTTCACTTTACCACATATTTTTAATACTGACAATTTTTCTTTCTCGGTAATGTTTATTTTTCCTTTGTTATATGGAATGTTTGCTAATGAAATGTTTTACATTACGAAGAGTATTTGGATGTCAACAGGATTTCATTGGTTATGGAATTATATAATAACAAGTTTGTTTCTCGCTACAGGAACGCAAAATCTTATATATGTACACATCATAGTAGCAATGGTTATAATGATACCGCTATTTTACATTATCATTAGGAAAACGAGTTCAAGCGGCAATAAATTCTAATCTATCGAACAAACACAAGGGCGCACTTCTATACGGGGTAACCCCCGTGCGTGCGCTCTGTGAGAGGCCAACTGCCCCAGGCAAGTGACTGTCTGGGGCGTTTGGCGTTACTGCGTTCCGAACAAGGCCTTGCGCTGTGTTGCGGCTATCCTCTCAAGACAAAAGGCGTGACCACTTTCGTCACGCCTTTTGCCTATTTTACTGTCTTATGAACACCGCCCTAAACCGCGAGGGATGTTTTATTTGTGTGAGAGTTTAAATTAAGCTTCGTTTGGACCGTAGTAACGGATGGTGCATGCTTTCCGTTTTGTAAAGAATTCTACACAGTCTGTAATCTGTGCTTTGTACTGGCCGCCCATCAGGGAAGCTTTTGTACCGCCGAATGGCAGGTATGGCATGGAAGCTGGAACACCAATGTTAACGCCGATCATGCCGGAGTTGGTGTGACGCAGGAAATCCTGAGCGATGATTGCGCTTTCGGTGAACAGGCAGCCGCCGTTGCCGTATTCGGAATCGTTGATAATCTGCATACCGTCTTTGTAGGATTTGATTTTAATCAGAGTAACAACAGGCCCGAAGATTTCTTCTTTTGCTACACGCATATCTGGAGTAACGCCTTCCAGAATGGTTGGAGCGATGAAGTAGCCGTTTTTGTTTTTCTCTGGCAGTTCTGGGTTACGGCCGTCTAACAGCAGTGTGCAGCCTTCTTCCAGACCAATATCAATGTAGTTGTGGATACGAGCAATTGCACCAGGGGAGATAACAGGACCCATGTATACGGATTCATCCAGAGCATCGCCCACTTTTACGCTCTTGGCAACATCTAACATAACTTCTTTTACTTTATCGTAGATTTCTTCTTCAACTGCAACGTTGGCAGCAGCCATACATCTCTGGCCGGCAGCGCCGAAGCATGCATTTTTGAAGTTGTCTGCGAACCCTTTCAGGTTTGCGTCTTTTGCTACAATCATGGTGTTTTTTGCACCAGCTAATACCATAGCTTTTTTGCTTGTTTTTGCGCAGCCTTCTGCTACAATCTGACCAACTTTGGAGGAACCAACAAATGCCATAGCATTGATACCTTTGCTTTCCAGCATCTGGGTTACAACTGGTTTGTCACCGTTGATCAGGTTGAATACACCTGCAGGGATGCCGATATCTTCTAAAATCTGAGCGATTTCCTGCATGAACATTGGAGACTGTTCGCTTGCTTTGTATACCAGTGTATTACCGCAGCCCAGTGCGAATGGAACGAACCAGCCAAAAATTAAGGACGGGAAGTTGTATGGAGCTAAACCGCCAACAACACCGATTGGTTCTCTTACGATTTCGCCGTCGATATCGCCGTTGATAGCGATTTTATCGCCGCGCATCATCAGAGGCAGACCGCAGGCAACTTCTGTGTTCTGAATGCCACGGTCAACTTCGCCGCGTGCGTCCGCAATTGTTTTAGCCTGGTCAGTAGCAATGATCTGTGCAAGTTCTTCTTTGCGTTCAATCAGAACGTCACGCAGTTTGAACAGGTAGCCAACACGTTTCTGCAGCGGAACTTCTTTCCATGTTTCAAATGCTTTTGCAGCAGCCTGAATAGCTTCTTCCACTTTATCTTCGGTGGTTACAGGCACTTTTGCGATGATTTCGCCTGTAGACGGGTTGTAAACGTCGATAAATTCGCCGGTACCTTCAACCCACTGGCCGTTGATGTAGTCTTTTAAAATTTTCATGATAATTACCTCCCAAGTAATAAAAGAAAATATGTGTGATATCCATGAACCATGGATATGTGAAGCCGTGCCAAAAAACATATAAGAACATTTAATGTGATAATGTTTTGGTTAACTTGTGAGTAAATAGTAGCATGGAAATCGTACGATGTCAACATATTTTTGTTTACTTTTGGTGATATTTCGGTTATAATAGGAAAAAAATCAGGAATGTTTAGAAAGGGATGATTGCCCATGCGAATTAAACGAATAGAAGAAGTAGAAGCGTATATCCGGCAGGTTGGTTCGGTGTCCATTCAGGATTTGTGTGATGAATTTCATGTGTCGATTAACACCATTCGCCGTGACATTGACACACTGGTACAGAGCGGCCGTGTGAAAAAAGTGTACGGCGGTGTGATTGCACTGGGGCAGTCGGAGGAAGATGCGTCGGCACCGCAGACCAGGGAACTGATGGATTTTGAGGTGCGCAACCGGGAGTATCGGGATGAGAAAAAAGAGATTGCCCGCCGGGCGGCTGAATTTGTCAATCACGGTGATACGATTTTTCTGGATTCAGGCTCTACCACATTGCAGATGATTCCGTATCTGGCGGAAAAGAAGAATATCACGGTTGTTACATACAGCATTCCGGCACTGGCGGAACTGGCAAAATATCCGCAGATTCGCGCCGTAGCGCTGCCAGGTGTGGTGCTGGGGCGCACAGCATCGCTGGTAGGGAGCAGCACCTGCCAGGCCCTGCAGCAGTTTAACTGTTCCAAAGCATTTATGGGCTGTACCGGCCTGTCGTTAACACGGCAGCTGACCAACGCCACCTTTGAAGAGTTTGGCGTGAAACAGACAGCCCTGCGGCAGAGCAAATCCCACTATCTGCTGGCCGACCATGAGAAGTTCGGGCATGCGGCCTTGATGACATATGGGAACATTTCTGATATGGATTATGTGATTACCAACGAAGAACCAGAACAGGAATATTTGGAATATTTCAAAGAACACCGGGTAGAACTGGTGCTGACAGAAGAATAAAAAGGTACGCTATGCTGCAGTGATGATAACAGGGGTGGAGTATCATGGAGTTTCATGAACTTTTATTTTTAATGATTTTCTTTGTAACAAATGCAATTATGACAATCACCGGGTTTGCCGGCATATGGTATTGTAATTATTATTGTTTCGCTGCAGCGTCTGTTTTTTCCGCAGGCTGCACAATTGCCCGAGTGGGCATATCTGCCGGTTCTGATTGCTGCCGGTATTATCCATGGCATGTTCGTATCCGGCGGTGCGCTGCTTGTTATGTATGCCACACTGGTACTGCTGGATAAATCAGAATTTCGCGCTACCATTGCGGCCACATGGGCAGTGCTTGACCCGGCTTTCTTCGTGCTCAATTTTGACGTCGCCCTGTGGAATGCAGAGAATCTGAGGCTGATTGGATCCTGCATCCCGCTGCTGGTACTGTCGGTATGGGTGGGGAACTGGCTGCATAAGCGTATTAATCAGGAATGGTTTATGAAACTGACTTATGTATTACTGGCTGCATCAGGGTTATCGATTATTCTGTAATTGCAAACGGCTGAAAAAAGAAGGAGGATTGCCTGCGGGCAGTCCTCCTTTTATTTGTGCAGTATCTGTTTATTCCGGCAATGTCTGTACCATGCCGCGGCTGCAGTCCACCGATACCAGAACGCCGTCCTGCAGCCGCTGGGTTGCATTCTGAGCATCCAGGATAACAGGCTTGTTCAGCAGGAGGCCAATGGTGGCAGTGTGGCAATCAGGGCTGGTATCCTCTGTGATAACAGCAGCAGCTTTGCGAAGCCACGGCAGCATATCGTTGGTGGTGTACGGAACCACCAGTACATCACCTTCTTTGCATTTTTCCATAACATCTTTCAGCGTGCGGCAGATACACAGCGGGCCTCTGACTCTCTGACTGCCGATG
The DNA here is from genome assembly GCA_017547685.1 of Peptococcaceae bacterium. Lineage (GTDB taxonomy): Bacteria > Bacillota > Peptococcia > Peptococcales > Peptococcaceae > UBA7185. The sequence goes on along the minus strand of JAFYPD010000054.1, from coordinate 34,093 downwards.
CCAGCGGCGTTAATCAGAGAGCCGCCTACCTGTTTGACGCGAATCATATTGGTGGTACCGGCTACGCCAACCGGTACCCCGGCTGTAATCACCACCAGATCGCCGCTTTCTACAAGCCCGGCCTGTTCTGCCGATGCCAGAGCTATATCTACAAGTTCGTCGGAATTGCGTGCAGGCGGTACCATAACAGGAGTAATCCCCCAGTACAGGCTCATCTGGCGCCATACCTGCTCATCCAGAAGCAGTGCTGCGATGGTGGTTTCCGGGCGGAACTGGCTCACCATCTGAGCAGTGACGCCGCGCTGGCTGACACTCAGAATGGCCGATGCGCCGATATCTCTGGCAGTGGTACATGCGGCGTGCGCCATAGCGGCAGAAATAGACAGCCGATCTTTGCCGGTAACCAGCATTGGTTTAACATGCTGGATGTCAGATTCTGTTTTAACAGCGATAGCGTGCATGGTCTTTACAGCTTCCACCGGATATTGCCCGGAGGCAGTTTCGCCGGAGAGCATGATAGCGGAAGTGCCGTCGTAAATGGCATTTGCCACGTCGGTAATCTCTGCACGGGTCGGGCGCGGTTTTGCAGTCATCGATTCCAGCATCTGTGTGGCTGTAATGGCCGGTTTGCCGCAGGCCATACATTTGGCAATGATATCTTTCTGGATGGCAGGGAGTTCTGTAAAGTCAATTTCAACACCCATATCGCCTCTTGCCACCATAATCCCGTCGGCAACAGCGAGAATTTCATCTAGATTGGCAACCCCTTCCCGGTTTTCAATTTTGGCGATGATGCGGATTTTAGAATTGTGATGGTTCAGAATCTGCCGAAGCGCACGAATATCATCAGCCGTGCGGGTGAAACTGGCGGCAATAAAGTCAAAACCCTGCTCGATACCAAAGAGAATGTCCTCTTCATCACGCTGGCTGACATAAGGCATAGAGAGGCGCACACCGGGGATATTGACCCCCTTATTGTTTTTCATCATGCCGCTGTTCTGTACTTTACAGCGAATGGTGGTGTCAGTGGTTTCCAGTACGGTCATGCGTACCAGCCCGTCATCCAGCAGGATGCTGTCACCAGGCGTTACATCGCCGGGCAGATTCTGATAGGTGATAGAACACCGGGTTTCATCACCTTCCACGATGTCGGTATGCAGCGTGAATTCTGTGCCTTCTCTCAGTTCAGCAAAGCCGTTTTTAAAAGATATCAGCCGCACTTCCGGTCCTTTGGTATCCAGCATGGCAGCTACGGGAAGATTCATTTCTTCGCGCAATGCTTTTAACGCATCCAGACGGGCTTTATGGCCAGCGTGGTCGCCGTGGGAAAAGTTAAAGCGAGCCACATTCATACCGGCTTCCAGCATGCCGCGCAGAATGCCGCTGCCGTCGGTAGCAGGACCAAGTGTGCAGACAATTTTTGTTTTTCTCATTGTATGATAACCACCTTTCGTGAAAAGAAACAGTAATCGTATCAGAAGATTCTGATACGATTACTGTATCACAAATGGTGCATCATGGAAAGTGGTTTTGTATCTGATTGATTCGGTTTTATTCGGTTTTATTCGGCAATCGCCGGAGCGTTTTCTACGCTCTCCAGTTCTGCTTTGGTCAGCTGCGATTTATCACCGGTAATCAGGTAATGAATCATGGATGTTGATGTGGCACGATAGCTGCCCAGCGCAGTGAAGTAGAATATAACGCCAAGCCCAATCCAGACGAACAGTGCACACCAGCAAGGTACGCTTAAAAAGGCCGGCATGGCTGGAACAACCATCAGTGCGATGATAGTCAACGAGATGATGGCACCGGCAGCCGCCACATATGGTGAAATGTCGTCGTCAGATTTTGGCTTTAGCCCTTTTGTCAGCACCATGTAAGCGCCGGCGCAGGTGAAAAAATAACCAACACCAGTACCCACAGCAGCCATGTCAACAACCCAGTTCAATACTTCGCGGCCAAAAAACGGCGTGATAGAGCAGACAGCCATCACAAACAGGATGCCTTTGGAAGGTGTTTTATATACCGGATGAATATAAGCAAAAAAAGCTGGCAGCATTCTGGCGCGGGCCATACCGAACAGCAGACGGCTGGAGGACATGTAGAACCCGTTAATCCCGGTGAACATACCGCACAGTACCGCAATAACCACGAACACGGTACCCGCCATGCCAAGCGCCTGTTTAATCATAGCGCCGGTTCTCCAGCTTTCCGGATTACCAACGGCATTCTTCAGATCAACCATTTCCATCCACGGGATAACGGCAGCAGTCACAACAGCCAGCGAAGCATAGATGAAAGCGCCAACACCGATGGCACTGAAAATCAGGAAAAAGGTCTGGTTTGGCGGAAAATTGAATTCCTCTGCAGCCTGCGGGATGCAGTCGAAACCTACGTACAGGAATGGTGCCAGTGCAATAATCAGAATCACACCTTTTACAAAACCGACATCATACTGGCTGGAAGCAGGCTGCAGGTTAGACAGATGGAAATTGCCTGTAATCATAGTGCCGAACACAATTAACAGGACTGCGGCGCACAGCAGAATGCACATAAACAGCTGCGCGTTGCCGGCCGCTTTCACACCGCGAATATTGATAACGCCCATCACCCACAGCAGAATCAGTGATACGGCGATTTCACCAACATATACCGGCCAGCCGGCAATGGTCCACAAATGGCCGAATTGTAACAAACCCGGTGCTACAATACTGAATAAAACAGGTACAGCAGTTGCGTTCAGTGCAACGATACCCAGATAGCCGATAGAGAGCATCCAGCCGCAAACAAAGGAAGCAGTAGGCCCGAAACCGACGAACGCGTAAGCGAATTCACCGCCGGAAACAGGATATTTTGCAATCATATAGGCATAACTCATGCCGACTACCAGCATCAGTGCGCCGCCAATGAGGAACCCTGCCACCAGCGGAAGAGGACCGCCGGCTTTTACCATCCAGTTCGGAGACTGGATAAAAGCACCCCAGCCAATAATCGAACCCAGAGCAACCGCCCAGATATTCGCAGGATTCAGTGTTTTTTGAAGTTCCACACGTTGTTCAGCCATAATTATTCGCCTCCAAGTAAAGAAAATAAACAAAATAAAAACCGATTTGCATACACATACGTCTGAAACACAACATAAAGATGCTCCTTTCCTGACAGGATTGCTGTGTAATGCTGCAGGAATAAACAAACCTGTTGATGGATGTTTATTCCTGATAGTGTATGCGGCTGGATGAAATAGTTTGACTAAAAACGCGGGGGAAAATGAAAAAAGGCCTAGGTTTCGTACGATTTTCTGTGCGAGGGAAAGAGAAAGTTTTCAATGAGACGGGGCTGGTGCTTATGACGGTAAATATACGGAAATTTACGGTGAAATGGGCAAATTGTTAACTACACATATATAAAAAAAGTGTACTGACTTTGCTTTATGCCAAATCAGTACACTTTTTTATTTATTTCTGAGGCTTTTGTCCCAACCTTTTTGCCTGGAGTATCTCAATAACCAGAAGGTTATGAAGATCAACAATCATATTTTGTTTTCAAATCTGAAGGATGGGAAAGGGATCAAAAAGGACACCATCCTTCTATTTTAGTTTCTTTGAAACAGGAAACAAGAAAGCCTAGTTCAGGTCAACTTCACAGTCTGTTACAGGTGTGCAGTCTTCAACTGCTTCCATTTCAGCTGGCGTTAATTTAGATTTGTCACCTGTAATCAGGTAATTAACCATACCAGCCGATGTTGCTTTGAAACGGCCCATAGATGTGAAGTAGAAGATAACACCCATTGCAACCCAGGCAGCCAGAGCGCCCCAGCAGTAAATACTTAAAAATGCCGGCATACCAGGAACAACCATCAGTGCGATAATACCCAGAGAGATAGCTGCACCAGCTAATGCAACAACTGGAGAGATATCGTCAGAGGATTTTGGCGCCAGACCTTTGGTTAATACCATATAAGCACCGGCACAGGTGAAGAAGTAACCAACACCAGTACCAACAGCAGCCATATCTACGAACCAGTTCAGTACTTCACGGCCGATGAATGGAACGAAGGTAGCGATAATCATTACGAAAATGATACCTTTCGTAGGTGTTCCGTAAACAGGGTGAATTTCAGCAAACATTTTTGGCAGCATTCTGGCACGAGCCATACCGAACATCAGACGGGAAGAACTCATGTAGAAACCGCCGATACCGGTAAACATACCGGCTAATACTGCAACTACTACGAAGATGGTACCACCGGTACCCAGAGCCTGTTTAATCATAGCGCCGGTTCTCCAGGATTCTGGATTGCCAGCAGCGTTTTTCAGGTCAACCATTTCCATCCAAGGCATAACAGCAGCAGTAACGACTGCGATAGAAGCGTAGATGAATGCGCCAACGCCGATAGCGGAAACAATCAGCAGTAAGGTTTTGTTAGCCGGGAAGTTGAATTCTTCCGCAGCCTGCGGGATACAGTCAAACCCTACATACAGGAATGGAGCCATCGCGATGATCAGAATAACACCTTTTACGAAGGATACATTATACTGACCGGAAGCCGGCTGCAGGTTCGGCATCTGGAAGTTACCAGTGATAACAGTACCAGCCAGAATTAACACTACTGCCGCGCACAGTAAGATACACATAAACAGCTGGGTGTTACCGGCAGATTTCGCACCGCGGATAGCGATGATACCGAAAATCCATGCGATAACAATGGAAACCAGTGCTTCACCAAGATAAACCGGCCAGCCTGCGATCGTCCACAGGTGACCAACCTGCAGTAAACCAGGAGCCACTACGGAGAATAATACAGGTACAGCAGTCGCGTTTAAAACTACGATACCAACATAGCCGATTAACAGCATCCAGCCGCAGACGAACGATGCGATAGGACCGAAACCAACGAATGCATAAGCAAATTCACCGCCGGAAACAGGGAATTTCGCAATCATGTACGCATAACTCATACCAACCACGATCATTAACAGACCGCCCAGAATAAAACCAACAACCAGCGGCAGAGGACCGCCGGCTTTTACCATCCAGTTCGGGGACTGGATAAAGCAACCCCAGCCGATAATAGAACCCAGAGCTACCGCCCAGATATTTGCAGGGTTTAAAGTTTTGTTAAGTTCAGTACGTTGTTCAGCCATAATAATTCGCCTCCAATTTTAGAATTATTGATGAGAATGAATCGTCTTAATCATAAGACGAAAAGTTATAAATGCATTTTATTTTACTGCGCATACGTCAAAATCCCTTTACGTGACTCCTTTTTTGACATAGAGTGTAAGCTGGGTAAAATAAAAACAATTAACAAAGAATGAATGCAAATACATTAAAACGTTTTCGTATATAACGTTTTTGTATATATATTAAGGAAGAAACCCGGTATGGTTTTGTTAAGACAACAGACGATGATGATATGTAAAATGCTTTTATAAAGCTATTTATAGAATGCTGTGTTTTATTTGCGACAGCAGGTTCTGCTGATATGTAACGTTTTAATGTTGTAAAAGAATAATTTATACAAATAATTTATTAATGAGAGTATATCATTATTCATTAAAACTTGTAAAGAAAAAATATAGATATTATAAGTGAATAATAAATTTTTGTTAAAGTGTTGAAAAGTGTGTGTGCTGCAACATAAATTTTAATTATGAAATTGATAATTGAAACTGGTGGTGGATAAAAACTGCCGGGAACAGAGCCATGTGAAGAGAGCAAAAAGAGAACCGCTGCAGATGATGCATCATTGCAGCGGTTCTCTTTTAAGTAGTGGGTAATGATTCGAAGGCATACAGTCTGCCATATTTGTACAGCAGCTGTATCTTCAAATTAAGTATATCACATCCTGTTCCCTGTTTACAAGCGTACAAAATTTCCTGCAAGGAAAAATATTTACAATTGCTGCCGAAAACTTCAGAAAGGATTACATCATTTTGATTTTTAACAGTGATATGCCTTGCAGCAAGTCATCGTTATACTCCTGACTGACCTGTTTGATCATACGGTTCATGCGAATCATATACTGTTCCAGCACTTTGCTGCTCTCGGCCCGCACGCGGGGGGATATTTTGCGAATACGGGCATATTCCCGCAGCAACTGGTAAAAATCATCCAGGCAGGCATCCAGTTTTTTCTGAAAAACGGCTAATTCCTGATTCATAGTTTTAATCCTCCTTTTTGATGATAGTAGTAGTATATTCAGAATCATATAAAACTTGCATAATTTATCGTTTATCGATAAAAAATAATTGACAAACAATAATTTGTTTTCTACAATAAAGGAGAAAAACTGGTGGCGTTTGCTGTTTTTTTACTGTGAGGAAAGGAGGGCTTTTTATGTGGAATCATTCCAAATCCTTGTTGCTGACGGCCTGGTGGATTCGCATTGCACTGGCAGTGTGGCTGATGATTGCGCTGATATTGCCTTTTGCAGGCTGGAAATCTGCGGTACTGGCAATGTTTTATCTGCTGTTTATTCCGATACTTCTGGCGTTGTATGGACTGCATAAAATGCTGCATAATATCCAGAACGGGATTATATTTGCAGCAGAAAACACATCTGCTCTGCGGCTGACCTCCTGGGCCTGCTTTTTCGCGGCTGTGTTTCTGCTGGCAGGTGCATGTCTGCGGCCTGTGCTGATTTTTGCAGCAGGTGTCATCGGTTTTCTGGGGCTGTTTGCCCGTGTCATTAAAAATATGCTGACAGAAGCCATTCGCATCAAAGAGGAAAACGATTTTACGATTTGAAACAAATTATATCATTCGAAACAAAGCAAAAGCATCTAAAATGCAGAAAGGAGCGGTGTGTGTGCCAATTGTGGTGAATCTGGATGTTATGATGGCAAAACGAAAAATGTCATCTGGTGAATTAGCGGAACGGATTGGGATTACACCGGCCAATCTGTCCATTTTGAAAAATAATAAGGCCAAAGCAATCCGGTTTTCCACACTGGAGGAAATCTGTAAGGCGCTGGACTGTCAGCCTGCCGATTTGCTGGTCTATGAGGAGGATGAGGGGAATGATTAAATTATCACAGCGTCTGCAGGCCATTGCCGATATGGTGCCGCAGGGTTCCAGCGTAGCTGACGTCGGCACCGACCACGGCTTTCTGCCCTGTTATCTGGCACAGAACAGGCAGGCGGAAAAGGTGATTGCCTGTGATATTAATGCGCAGCCTCTGGCGCTGGCACAGAAGAATGTGACGGATTATAACGTGGCCGATATTGTCAGCACACGGCTTGGAAACGGATTAAGCGTTATCGAGCCCGGCGAGATAGATGTGGTGACGATCGCCGGGATGGGCGGCGCATTGATGCTGGAGATTCTGGATGCTGCATCAGATGTGGTGGACAGACTGCAGCGGATTATTTTACAGCCCAACGTTGGCATGGAGGCGGTGCGTATCTGGGCGGAGAAAAACCGCTGGCATATTGTGCAGGAAGAGCTGATTCGCGAAAATGACCGTTTCTCCGTGATTATTGCCATGGAGCCGGGCAGAAGCCTGAACTCCATGACGCCGGTGGAACTGTTTTTAGGGCCGGAACTGCTGGCAAATCAGCATCCGCTGCTTGGCTTATATATCAGCGAAGAATGGGATAAAACACAAAAGGTACTGGCGCAGCTGGCACAGAGCGACAGCGAGGAGAGCCGTCACAAGGAAAAGATGCTGCAGCGCAAGTGGGAAGATATCAATGGGGTGATCAAATGTCGATTAGGTGTCAGTCTTTCTTAACATTACTGGAACAGTGGGCGCCGCTCTATTATGCAGAGGACTGGGACAATGCGGGCCTGCATGCCGGTGACCGTAATAAGGAAATCAGCAGAATTATGGTTGCCTTATCGCCGGGTGAAGCGGCAGTCAACGCGGCAGTGGAAGCCGGGGTGGATATGCTGCTGACCCACCATCCGCTGATTTTCCGCTCTATGAAGCAGATTAACAGCGATACGGCTACCGGCCGTTCGCTGCTGAAACTAATCCGCAATGATGTGAATCTGTACTGTGCCCATACCAATCTGGATATTGCCAGAGGCGGTGTGAACGATGTGCTGGCAGCAGCATTGCAGCTGGAAGAGGTAAAACCGCTGGCGGATCTCACACATGATACCTGTTACAAAGTGGTAGTGTATGTGCCGGCTGGATATGAGGAAACAGTGCGGGAGGCTATGTGCAAAGCAGGCGCCGGATGTATCGGCAATTACAGTGGATGTACCTTCCAGGCAAAAGGTACCGGTACATTTCTGCCGGGGGATGGCACCAATCCGTTTCTGGGTGAGGAAGGCCGCATGGAATATGCGGAGGAATACCGGCTGGAAACCGTAGTGCCGCAGGCTGCATTATCGGCAGTCATCAAAGCTATGGAAGCAGTTCATCCGTACGAGGAAGTGGCCTATGATGTGTTCCGTATGGAAAACGGCGGGGAGGAACGGGGCATTGGTCGTATCGGAAAGCTGCAGAACCCAATGTCACTTGCTGATTTTTTAGATTTCACAGGTTTGCAGCTGTCCTGTAACCACCTGACCTACCAGGGCGATTTAACCCGTCAGATTAAAACTGTGGCTCTCTGCGGCGGCAGTGGATTATCTTATCTGAGTGCGGCAAAAAAAGCCGGTGCCGATGTGTATGTCACCGGTGATATGCGCTATCACGATGCACAGGCAGCAAATGAGCTGGATTTGTGCGTGGTGGATGCCGGTCATCTGGCCACAGAACGGTTGATTGTGGATGCGCTGGCCGGGTTTGCGCGCAAGCAGGGGCTGGAAGTACTTATTTTTGATGAAGCGGAGCAGGATTATCTGAAACACTGGAGCCGGTAAGGACTTGATCTTTTTCCACCTGACTGCGTTGTTTTCAAATTTGCTTGCTTGCGTACGTTCAGTACGCGGCACTTCACAAATTTGAAAGCTGCCTTGTCAGATGAAAAAATCTCTACGTCCTCGACGACGCTAGCAGAAAAACAGGTTATGGATATTTTGTTGTTTATGAATAGAAAAAGGAGTATGAATATATGGTGAAACACAAATGGAAAAAAATTATGGCATCTGCGCTGGTTGGCATGGTGCTGTTAACCGGCTGCGGCGGTAGTGCTGCCGGTAATGAACAGAATGGTGAGCAGGGGGAACCGTTAAAAATTGGTCTGCTGCGTATTGATGACAGCTTCCCGTTCTATGTGGCGGAAAAAGAAGGGTTATTTGAAAAACATCATGTAAGTGTGGAACTGCAGAATTTCAGCAATGCCCGTGATCAGTCCACTGCGCTGCAGGGCGGCGAACTGGATGTACTGATGACCGACCCGGTGGTGACAGCGCTGTCGCTGAAAGGCGGTTCTGATGTGCGCATTGTTGCCATGGCGCTGGGCGCTGTGCCGGAGGAAGGCCGGTTTCTGATTGTATCTGCGCCGGACAGCGGTATCACTGCGCCGGAACAGCTGGAGGGAAAAACACTGGCGATTTCCAACAATACCATGATGGATTATCTGGTAGAACAGTATGAAACCACATTGGGACTGGACAAAGCGGCAATCAGTACTGTGAATATGCCGGATTTAATGCTGCGCACTACAACGCTGCTGGAAGGCAAGGAAATTGATGCGGCAATTCTGCCGGATCCTCTGGCTGCCTATGCAGTGGCGGAAGGTGCCAACGTGGTGATTGATGATACACAGTTAGGCGTAAACTTTTCCCAGTCTGTTGTAGCAGTCACAACCGATGCCATCGACAATAACCGGGAAGCGGTTGCAAATCTGCTGGCTGCCTACAATGAGGCCATTGAGATGATTAACAGCAATCCGGAAGCTTATCAGGCATATGCGCTGGAATGCGCCAACGTGCCGGAAACACTGGCAGAAACCTATCCAACGCCAACCTTTACCGCAAACAGCATTCCGGGCGAAGCGGATATTGCTCTGATAAACAGCTGGATGGTGGAACGCGGCCTGTTAGATGCGGCGTATGCGTATGAGGATATGGTGGATAGCAGTTTTGTGCAGCCGTAAATAAAGTGTAACAGACAGCGCAGAAGTATACACTCTTCTGTTTAATGCCGTACATCTTCTTGATTGTTCATCTTTGTCAAACTTCGTTTGCCACGATTTGAACAATCTTCGTCGGTGTTCGGCGTAAGCCAGAATTCGTAATATACATTCTGCGCTGTCTGATTCAATATTCTGCACAATTATAACGGTAGGCAGCTACCATTGCTGATTCGTCCGCCTACCCCGCAGAAAAGCGCGGGGCAAAAACGGAGCAGATGCGCAGTTCTGTCCGATGCGCAATGGACGTTAGTCCAAATTGCGCTGGACAGACAAGCAGATGCCCGGCTTTAGCGGGGTAAGCAAGGTAGCTGCCGTACCGGTATCTGTACATAAATGTGATAATAATCATTGCACCAGAACACATAAAATCAGAATGCAAGGAGATATCCAATATGCTGGAACTGAAAGATGCCCTTCTGCATTATACCCGGCCGGAGGGCGGGCTGCAGAAGGTACTGGACCATATTGATTTAACAATTGAACAGGGGGAACGGTGGGCGGTGATCGGGCCGTCAGGCTGCGGGAAAAGTTCGCTGCTGCATCTGCTGGCAGGACTGAATACGCCGGTTTCCGGCCAGGTGCTGTATCAGAATCAGCCGTTAACAAAGCCGCACGGGGAAATCAGCGTGATTCTGCAGGAATATGGCCTGTTTCCGTGGAAGACGGTGGAGCAGAATGTGGCTCTGCCGCTGGTGCTGCAGAAAAAGCCAAAAGCGGAAACAAAACAGCGTACGATGGAATTATTAAAACAGCTGCAGCTGGAGGAGCATGCAAAAAAATTCCCGGCACAGTTATCGGGCGGGCAGCGCCAGCGTGTCGCCATTGCCCGTGCATTGATTGCACAGCCGAAGGTGCTGCTGATGGATGAGCCATTCTCTGCACTGGATGCTTTAACCCGCGAAACCATGCAGAATATTGTGCTGGAACTGTGTGAGCAGGAGAATCTGACACTGGTGATGGTAACCCACAATATTGAGGAAGCCATTTTTCTGGGGCAGAAAATTGCCGTGTTCTCGGATAACAGCGGAAAACTGTGCCATGTGGTGGATAATCCGCACAGCGGGCAGCAGTCCTACCGCGGTACGGCGGAATTTTATCAGCATTGCAGTCAGCTGCGAAGCTGGATTGGAGGCAGTCATGAAGAATAAACTCATCAATGGTTTCATCGGCTTTGCAGTGGTTGCGGCAATCTGGCAGCTGGGCAGCATGGCGTTAAACAAACCCTTTCTGCCAGCGCCGGGGGCATCTTTTGCTGCATTCTTTGAATTCCTGATTTACGGCGATATGGGGCGGCATTTTTTGATTAGCACATTCCGTATTCTGAGCAGCATTTTTCTGGCTATGGTGCTGGCCGTTCCGCTGGGGCTGGCCATGGGCCGTATCCAGTGGCTGGGCCGTCTGCTGAACCCGATTGTATATCTGCTGTATCCATTGCCGAAGGTAGTGTTCCTGCCAGTCATCGTTGTGCTGATGGGGTTAGGCAACTGGCCGAAAATTTTTCTGATTGCGCTGGTGGTGTTTTTTCAGATTGTGGTGGTTACCCGCGACGCGGCCAGCAGTATTCCGAAAGCCAGTCTGCAGTCCATGCGCTCTCTGAACGCCACACCGTGGCAGACCTTCTGCCATCTCATTCTGCCGAGTTGTCTGCCGCAGATTTTAACCTCGCTGCGCATCACACTGGGAACTGCCATCGCCATTCTGTTTTTTGCTGAAACCTTCGCATCTTTTGACGGTTTGGGATATTTCATTCTGGATGGCATGGAAACCCGCGAATATCCGGCCATGTACGCCGGTATCATCGGGCTGGCACTGCTGGGCCTGATTTTATACTGGGTCGTAGACCTGCTGGAAAGCAGACTGTGCAAGTGGAAATAAACAGATTAACAGATAACGGATAATAAAAACGGTGAACCGGATATGTAGATATGCACATCCGATTCACCGTTTTTTATATAGTCGTGATAATCGTGGAGTATCTGCTTTCAAAACAGGAAGAAGCCATTTCCAGCATTAATTTAATTTACAATCTGTTCATTCGGACTGCTGATAATTATTTTCCTGAACAATCTTTTGCAGCAGCTTCAGAAAAATCTGATTTCCCTGCAAATCTCTGAAATTACGGCTTTCGATATAGCCGATATAAAGAGTTAGATTGGCATCATGAATTGGAAGAGCCTTGATTTTTTCAGATTCGATATATGCGTCATGGTATGTGGTGAAATGAGGAAAAAAAGCGACGTACTGACTTTTAGCAATGATTCTGCGCATGGATTCTGTATTGTCAACACGTAATGCGATGTCCGGCTTTCCGTAAGGACTGATCATCCGTGTCAGCAGATTGGTTTCCCGTTCGTATTCGGTTTTGTAGGTGATATGATGACAGGTAAGTGCCTCATTGATAGAGATGGAATCCCATTGATAGTATGGCGAGTTTTTTCCCACAAACAAGCAATAAGAATCAATAAATAACGGTTCATAGGTTAAATCTGGATAATGAAACGGTTGATTATCAAAAATAATTCCTAAATCAGAAAGACCAAGCTGCACATTTTGTAAAATGACATTTGGTTCATCGGTCACGACATTCACCATCAGAGGGTGATTATTTTGTTCGATTTCGATAAAAACATCAGCGAGTACCGTATCTACGAGAGATGGCATCGCAACAATGTTGAGGGCAAATCGATTTTCTGCATTGCAGGCAGAAGAACGGATTTCATCGAGCAGGGAGAAAATCTGTTTACTTTTTTCTGCGATTTCCTGTCCAGCTTCGGTGGCAAAGATTCCTTTGTTGGTACGCTTTAGCAGTGAGGTTTCCAGTTCTTTTTCCAGACGGGTGATAGAGGTACTGACAGTTGACTGGGGTACATAGTTTTCACGCGCAGCAATGGATATAGAGCCAAATTTAATGGCTTCTGTCAAATAATAAAGCTGCTCTAATTTCATAACAACCACTGCCTTTCCTGACAAATCTGTAAAAGTCCTTTTATGAGTAAAGTTTACCATAAAAGGACTTTTACAGCTATTTACTTGTTAAAAAACAAGCAATATACTTATATCGTTTAGAAGTTAGAAGGTTCATTATCAACCAGTTTCTGTTCCCAGATTTCCATCTGTTTATTCGGTGTCGGTGCAGTCATCAGACTTACAGCTACTAAAGTAACGAACGATACAGCGATACCGATTAAAATCGGGAATGGGGAAGATGTTCCGAAAATTACCATTGTTGCAAGAATCACAATAGAACTTGCTGCCATAGAAGCAAGAGCACCTTGCCAATTTGCTCGTTTCCAGAAGAAGGCGGCCATAACCGGAATCGTAATACTACCGGATAAAATTGCGTAGGCAATATCCAGGGCGGTTAGTACATTACCGATTACAATAGCTATTACCATGACAGAAACACCAATCACAATTACAGTGATACGAGAGTGTTTCAGCGAATCACCGTTTAGTTTCAGAATATCGTTGATAATTAAAGTTGAAGAAGCGATAACAGTACCGGAAATGGTGGACATGAAAGCAGACATGATACCGGCAAATACCAGACCGATGAAACCATGTGGCGCAACTGCAACTGTGATTTCGGATAAGGCATTTTGCGGATTGATATCAGGTAGCAGAGCCATAGCCAGCATACCGGCAAGTGTCATAGCACCAGCCCAGAAGATGACATAAATACCGCCAATAATAGTCCCTTGTTTTGCTACTTTGTTACTTTTAGCGGTGAAAACGCGTTGCCAGATATCCTGACCAATCATAAGTCCTAGAGTGAACAGTACAAACCAAGAGAATATTCTCATGCCTCCGACTGCGAATGGATCAAAATAACTTTCCGGTAAAGTGGCTTGCAGACCGCTGAACCCACCAACTTTAGCCAGACCGCTTGGGATGAGAACGAAGAAGATAGCAACAGTCATTAAAATAAACTGAACAACATCTGTAATGTTAATCGAAATCATACCACCTAGCAAAGTGTAAAGAATACAGATGCCCGATACAAAAAGAATAGAAACAGGCAATGACCAGCCAAAAATAGTCTGCACACAGGCACCCAGAGCGATTGTGTTGGTAACAGCAACCATGATTGTATAAAATGCAGAAATAATCGAACTAATCCATTGTGCTTTATCATCATAACGCAATTTTAACATTTCACCAATTGTCAAAATACGCAGATTAGATAATTCAGAGGATAACAGAAAACCGAGTGCCAGTACACCAAGGCCGAACATGGTAACCATCCACATACCGGAAATACCGTTGTTGTAACCTTGTGTTGCTTGACCGAAAGTTGCCCCACCGCCGATTACTACAGTGGCGATACAGCAGACGAAAATCGGAAGGGAAAGGGAACGCCCGGAAATTAGATAGTCGTCTGTATTTTTTGCTTTTTTCATGCCAACAAAGCCTGCAAAAATCATACCAAAGAGATACAAGAAAATAATAATAAAATCAATTGTTCCCATACTTTTTGCCTCCTGAAATAAAAATATAAAAGTACTTAACCGTTGCGTTTTTTATCTGCCAACAATGACAGGAAGTCAAACAGAATCCCTGCAGCTGCGTAACTGGTAATCATGCCGGGAGAATCGGCTGCCGGCAGAACTTCCACCAAGTCTACACCAACAATGCTGGTACCTTTCAGCCCTTTTAACATCAGCAACTGGGCCTCGAATGTGTTAAAACCGCAAATCTCAGGGGTACCTGTGCCAGGCGCATAAGCGGCATCCAGGAAGTCAATATCGAATGTGACAAAAACAGGACATCCGGCTGTTTTCTCCTGCATTTTTTCAATCACTTTTTCGAATCCCATTTCACGGATATCCCAGTTGGATAATTGTTCGAACCCGTGAGACAGGGCATAATCAAACTGGTCCGGGCTGTACAGCGGGCCGCGCAGGCCAATCTGCAGGATATGGTCCGGCAGAATCAGACCTTCCTCCATAGCACGGCGGAACGTGGTGCCGTGGTTATAAGGACGGCCGAAATACAAATCACCGGTATCACTGTGTGAGTCAAAATGAATCAGAGCGACAGGGCCATGTTTTTTCACAATGGCTCTCAGTTCTGCCAGCGTGATAGAATGGTCACCGCCTAAACATACTGGAACAGCACCGGCATCCACAATTGGCTGTAATCCCTGTTCAATTGCGGCATACGTATCCTCGATGTACCCCGGGATAACTAACACATCACCGTAGTCAATCCCTTTACAATATTGAAAAACATCCACTTTCAGAACAGGATTGTAAGGTTTTAAGATGGTGGATGCCTCCCGGATACTCTGCGGGCCAAAACGGCTGCCGGTTGCAAACGAACAGCCCGTGTCAAACGGAACCCCAACGATTGCAAAGTCTACGCTGGTTAAATCTGTCGTGTGAGGCAGACGCATAAAAGTTTTGATACCCGAAAAACGCGGGGAATTCAGAGAATCAATATAGTTTTGTTTGTCCATGGTAAATGCCTCTTTCCTAGTTTATTTTATAAGTTGATCAACTTGATTAAATCATAATATAAATAATATTTATCGTCCATCAGCGGTTTTTGATGGGGGTATCGTGAAAAATGAAATGAAAAAACTGCACATGCATAGTGATATTCACAGGAAAAAGCTGCATACACATACCATTATTCGCAGGAAAAATATGCATACGGATTTGTATATGCCGATGAAATGTGCTATACTATAAGCATTGGAGGCGATGGTATGCTGCAACGAAAAATTATGGATGAGTTGATTGCCTGGAAAAATCGTGATGACAAAATGTGTCTGGTGGTAAAGGGTGCGCGTCAGGTAGGAAAAACATATATCATCAATCAGTTTGCCAGAGAAAACTATGAATACTATACGTATATTAATTTTGATGAAAATCCGGCCTACAAAACAATTTTTGATGGTGATTTAGATGTAGATACGCTGACCAAACAGATTTCATTGCGTGTAAAAAATGCAGAACTGGTGCCGCATAAAACAATCATTTTTCTTGATGAGATACAAAATTGCCCGAAAGCGAGAACAGCTTTGAAATTTCTTGCGCAGGATGGCCGCTATGATGTCGTGGCATCTGGTTCGCTGCTTGGGATAAATTATAAAGAAGTACCTTCTTATCCAGTCGGATATGTAGAGCATCTGGAAATGTATTCTCTGGATTTTGAAGAATTTCTCTGGGCAAACGGAGTCAGTGCCCAGTCAGTTCGTGATATTCGATATTATTTTGAACATCGGGAACCGGTTCCCGATGCAATGCATGAAAAAATGATGGAACTGTTTAAGGAATATATTGTTGTAGGCGGTATGCCGCGCGTGGTACAGGATTTTGTGAGTAACCACAATTTTGCCAGTGTGTTAAAGCTGCAGAAAGCCATTGTTGCGGATTATATGGATGATATTGCCAAGTATGCGGAAGGCACGGAGAAGGCGAAAGCCAGAGCATGTTTTTTATCTATTCCAAAACAGTTATCGAAGGATTATAAAAAATTTCAGTACAGTCAGGTGGAAACAAGAGGAACGTCCCGAAAATTTGCAGGAAGCCTGATGTGGCTGTATGATGCAGGGGTTATCAATTTCTGTTATAATCTCGCAAAGCCCGAGCTGCCGCTTGAGGGAAATGCCCGTACTGATGCATTCAAAGTTTATATGCGCGATACTGGCCTTTTAATGGCAATGCTGGAGGACGGTTCGCAGGAAGATATTATTGACGGGAATCTGGGCATTTATAAAGGTGCTGTTTATGAAAATATCATTGCTGATATCTTTGGCAAGGCAGGAAAAAAACTTTATTATTTCGAGCATAAATCGCAGATAGAAATTGACTTTTTTATTCGGTATCAAAAACAGGCTGCAGCGATTGAAGTGAAATCGGCAGAAAATACGAAAGCGAAATCTATGCAGATGGCAATTACACATTGGGGAGTGACACACGGAATTAAATTATCGTCAAAAAATGTTAGCGGAAATGATACGGTGGAAAATTTTCCACTATACATGGCTATGTTTTTATAACTCATAAAACCGCGCATAACCGGCATACTAGGTAGCAGAATGTTGCAATCTGGTGTGCCGGTTTTTGTCTGGAAGGAATGATGAGATATGATGAATGGACAGGTTTGGACGGTTTTTGGTGTGGTGCAGATTTTCTTTTCGCTGATCATTGGCGTTTATTTTATCAGCCTGATTCGTAATCAGCAGAGCAGCAAACAAAAGATTACGTTTAACACGCAGAAGGAGCGGGAAAAGCTGGAGGCCATGCGGGCGATTCATCTTTCGGAACCGCTGACGGCGCGAACACGGCCCGATTCTTTTGCTGATGTAATTGGGCAGGAGGAAGGCATTAAGGCGCTGCGGGCGGCAATGTGCGGGCCAAACCCGCAGCATGTAATTATTTACGGGCCGCCGGGTGTAGGTAAAACAACGGTTGCACGGCTGGTGCTGGAGGAAGCGAAACAGATGGAGGCCAGCCCGTTTGCCTCTGATGCAGCCTTTGTGGAGGTGGACGGCGCAACTTCCCGCTTTGATGAGCGCGGCATTGCCGACCCGCTGATTGGTTCTGTGCATGACCCGATCTATCAGGGGGCCGGTTCTATGGGTGTGGCCGGGATTCCCCAGCCAAAACCCGGTGCGGTGACAAAAGCGCACGGCGGTGTACTGTATATTGACGAAATCGGAGAGCTGCATCCGATGCAGATGAATAAACTGCTGAAAGTGCTGGAAGACCGCAAGGTGCTGCTGGAAAGCGCCTATTACAGCAAGGATAATGAAAAAATCCCGAGCCATATTCACGATATTTTCACCAACGGACTGCCTGCTGATTTTCGCCTGATTGCGGCCACAACCCGTCAGCCCGGGGAAATTCCGGCGGCTATCCGGTCCCGCTGTCTGGAAATCTATTTTCGCAGCCTGCTGCCCGATGAGATTATCTCGGTGGCAGAGCGGGCGGCGCAGCGTATTGATATGCCTGTCGCAAAACGAGCGCTGGAACTGATCAGCGATTATGCCGCCAATGGCCGGGAAGCGGTGAATATGGTACAGATTGCTGCCGGTATGGCGACGGCGGAAAACCGGCAGGAAATTAACCGGGAAGATATCGAGTGGGTGATTAACAGCTGCCATTATACGCCGCGGCCGCACAGCAGAATTGCTGCGGAACCCGATATTGGACTGGTGAACGGGCTGGCTGTGTGCGGGCCGAATATGGGCATTGTAAGCGGTGTGGAGGTGGCAGTCACCCCGGCAGAGGATGAGAAGGGTACCGTAAATGTGACCGGTATTGTGGAGGAAGAGGAGCTGCCGGGCAGCAACGGGCAGAAAGTCCGGCGTAAAAGCATGGCCCGCTGTTCGGTGGAAAATGTTTGTACTGCGCTGAAAACGGTACTGCATGTGGACGTGGATCGTTATCACATTCATGTCAATTTCCCCGGCGGCACACCAATCGATGGCCCTTCAGCGGGGATTACCATCGCTACCGCGGTATATTCCGCCATCTGTCAGAAACCGATTGATAACAAACTGGCCATGACTGGTGAAGTGTCTATTCGCGGGAAGGTGCTGCCGGTTGGCGGTACCCCTGCCAAGGTGGAAGCTGCCCGGCAGGCAGGATTAAAGCGGGTGCTGATTCCCCGGCAGAACTGGCAGGATTCGTTCTCCCATGTGCAGGGTGTGGAAGTGATTCCGGTGGATGAGTTGCGTGAAGTGGTAAAACTGGCTGTGGTTTCATAACATCTGTTATAACATCCGTGCAAAAGAAAGACTGCTTTCGGTATTGTTTCGTTCATGATGAAACAATCGAAGCAGTCTTTGCTTGTTTGTGCAATCGTTTTATTCCAGCATGGTCAGCGGTGAATGGCTGGTCGGGCATATCTTCCAGATAAAGGTCCAGAATCAGTTCTTCGTCTACGGCTTCCCGTTCATGATTCCAGCCGGCGTGTACAGAACTGGAGATGTAGTTCATCACATATATATCCTCCAGTGCCTCCTGTTTCATACCGGACGGTGACTGAATCACAAAGGATGGCTGAATATATTCTGCCGGGTCAATCAGCAGTGTGGCAGTGCCGGCGGCATCTGTTTTTTGTTCGTGTGTTGTTCCATCTGCAGTGATACGGGCAAGCAGGGTTTCGTTATTCTACAGTTCTTTTGGAACGGCTTTTATGGTAACGGCAACCTGATTTCTCTGCAGCTTCATAGAAACGTCGGTTTTGGAGAACAGGCTGGCCTGTTCTGTCAGCAATGTATCAATGCGGTTGTACTGACGGGCAAAACTGTTTTCAATATTGCGGATATCGGATTGCATATTGCTCAGCGTATGGTTTACTCATATGTTAAATCGTTCAGATTCTGTTTGATCTGAATCAGCTGCCAGGTATTGAATATCAACAAAACGGTTAGTACAATGGAGATTGTTTTATAATGGCGGTCGTTCATTCTGTAGCCTCCTTTTTTGAATGCTTCGTTATCCGGCAGCGGAGAATGTATATTACGAATTCTGGCTTACGACGAACATCGACGAAGATTGTTCAAATCGTGGCAAACGGAGTTTGACTAAGATGAACAATCTAAGGAGATGTCCGGCATTAAACAGAAGAGTTTATACTTCTCCGTTGCCGGATTGTATGAATACAATTGATTTAAAAATCAGTATATCAGTTTATATGACATTTGTCACGGAAAAAGGGATTTGCACTTCAAGCGGTGAAATAAGATACGAAATTGTTTCAGGTCTGATGATTTTTTGCAAAAACAGACTGAAAATTCAGGAAAAATATTGTTTCTGGTTGCAAATTTTGCGAAAAATCGTTAAACTGTTATCTACATGATTTGATTTAGGGGAAAGACAAAGAGGGCTTATACATGACAGAACAATTCGAACAGGTGCTGCCGGAAGACGTGCAGCAGGAAGAAATGATGCAGGAAATGATAGATGTGGCGGAACCGGCAGAGGAACTGGAGCCGGAAATGGTAGTGATTCCGCTGCGCGGCATGGTAGTTTTTCCAAATACAGAAACACCGCTGGATTTAGGCCGCAAATTTTCGATTGCCGCCGTGCAGGAAGGTACGCGTGAGAACAGGGAAGTGCTGCTGGCTTTCCAGAAAAGCGCAGAGGCGGATATGCCGTCTGCCGACGAGTTATATGCATACGGGGTAGCGGCAAAGATAAAACGTACCATTACACTGCCAACAGAAGGGATGCGTGTGCTGGTGACAGCGCTGCGTGCGGTACATGTGAAGGAATACCGCATCACTGAAGAACGCATCACTGCAGTATATGAAGAACTGCCGGATGCAGAATACGATCGCGATGCACTGGAAGTGAAAATACGCGCGCTGCGCCATCAGTTTGAGGGCTATTTAAAACGCAGCAGCCGTGTTGGCGCAGAACAGCTGGGCCAGATTATGAATGCCGAGCCGCTGGTACGTCAGCTGAACATGATGTGCAATTATCTCAATGTGAAGCTGGAGGAACGCTATGCCTTACTGGCGGAACAGGACATTGAAAAGCGGATTGACAGCATGCTGGAGCTGATTATCCGCGAAGCCAGCTTTGCTGAACTGGAGCGGGAACTGGGCGAAAAGGTGAAAGCCCAGGTGGACAAGAGCCAGAAGGAATACTATCTGCGTGAAAAAATGAAAGTTATCAGCGATGAACTGGGCGAAGGCGAAAGCCGATCGGAAGAGGTGCAGGCGTTTAAAGAAAAACTGGAATCCTTAAACGTATCTGATGAAATTCGCGAGAAAATTGAAAAAAGTATTAATCAGCTGCTGAAAGTCAGCAATATGTCGCCGGAATACTCGGTATTGCGCAACTATGTGGAAACCGTGCTGGATTTACCATGGAACAAATACAGTGAAGACTGCCTGGATATTAAATATGCCAGCGAAATTTTAGACAGAGACCACTATGGTCTGGAAAAGGTAAAAGAACGCATTCTGGAATCGCTGGCGGTGCGTCAGCTGCGCAACGACAACAAAGGTTCCATTCTGTGCCTGGTGGGGCCTCCTGGTGTGGGGAAAACATCGCTTGCCCGTTCTATCGCAGAAGCGCTGAACCGGGAGTATGTGCGCATCTCGCTGGGCGGTGTGCGTGACGAGGCGGAAATTCGCGGTCATCGCCGCACCTATGTGGGTGCCATGCCGGGCCGTATCATCCGCGGGATGATGGAAGCCGGCACGGCCAACCCGGTATTCCTGATGGACGAAATTGATAAAATGACAACCGATTTCCGCGGTGACCCGTCTTCTGCGCTGCTGGAAGTACTGGACCCTGCACAGAACAATACCTTCAGCGATCACTTTATTGAGCTGCCGTTTGACTTATCCAAAGTGCTGTTTATCACCACGGCCAACTCGCTGCAGACCATCTCTCAGCCGCTGCTGGACCGTATGGAGGTCATCGAGGTATCCAGTTATATTGAAGATGAAAAGGTACAGATTGCCCAGCGTTATCTGCTGCCGAAACAGCTGAAAGAACACGGGCTGCGGCCAAAACAGATTTACATTTCCGCAAATACCATGCTGCAGATTATTCGCAGCTACACCAGAGAATCGGGCGTGCGCAGTCTGGAACGTCAGCTGGCTTCTATCTGCCGCAAAGCAGCCCGTGAAGTACTGGAGAGAAATAAAAAACAGGTGCGGATAGATTTGCATAATCTGGAAAAATATTTAGGGAAACCGAAATATCTGCGCAATCTGGAAGAACTGCAGGATGAAGTGGGCAAGGTAACCGGCATGGCATGGACTTCTGTGGGCGGTGAAACACTGAACATTGAAGTGAACACCTTCCCGGGCAAAAGTGAACTGCTGCTGACCGGCCAGATGGGCGATGTGATGAAAGAATCGGCCCGGCTGGGATTCAGCTATATCCGCAGCATCGGGGAAGGACTGGGTATTAACGCCGACTTCTTTGAGAAGAATAGTATTCATATTCATATTCCGGAAGGCGCCACACCGAAAGACGGCCCGTCGGCGGGAATTTCCATGGCAACTGCCGTGATTTCTGCACTGACAAAACGAGCCGTGCGCAAAGAATTTGCCATGACAGGCGAACTGACCCTGCGCGGAAAAGTGCTGCCGGTGGGCGGTATCCGTGAAAAAGTGCTGGCGGCACATCGAACCGGCTGCACAAAAATTATCCTGCCTGCGGAAAATATGAAAGATACCGAGGAAATTCCGGCAGATATCAGAAAAGAACTGAAATTCTATCCGGTACAGAATTTACAGCAGGTATTAGACTTAGCCTTAGTGGAGGCGTAACCAATGATTATTAAAAATGCAGAGTTTGTCATCAGTGCGGTTGGTCCGAAACAGTATCCGGCCGACAACCTGCCGGAGATTGCGCTGGCAGGCCGCAGCAATGTGGGAAAATCGTCGATGATTAATAAATTTATAAATCGAAAAAATCTGGCGCGTACCAGCAGCAAGCCGGGAAAAACACAGACCCTGAACTATTACAGAATCAACAATGATGCATTTTACTTTGTTGACCTGCCGGGCTACGGCTTTGCCCAGGTCAGTCAGGCGGAAAAAGACAAATGGGCAAAGTTTATCGATGCCTATCTGACAAAACGGGAAACTCTGTGCGGCGTGATTCAGCTGGTGGATTTGCGTCATCCGCCGACGAAAGATGACATCAATATGTATGAGTGGCTCATGCACATGCAGAAAGATGTGCTGGTGGTAGGCACCAAATGTGATAAAATTTCCAGAGGCCAGTGGCTGAAACATGTGAAGCAGGTTCGCGAAGGGCTGAAAGCAGATAAAAGTCAGCAGATTCTGGTATTCTCTGCCGAAACAGGCCAGGGCATGGAAGAACTGCATCAGTGGGTGGAATCCCGCATTGCCGCTGTGATTCCGGAGATGGAAGAATAAACTGTAAAAAATCTAATAAAGAAACGCTATAAATAAAGCAGAACAGGTAGAATTGCGAGCGGCGCCTTCCGAATTGAAACGGATACAGCGTTTTTTGTTCAGACCGTGACGAACCACAGGTTCGGCTAAGGTGAACAGAAAACAAAGCTGTGTCCGGTGAGCTGAGGGAAAGCCGTCGAGCAAACTGCCTGTTCTGCTTTTTTATTGTTGTGATTTTCCGGGCAAAAGCAAAAAATGTGTACATAGATAATAAACTCGCTAATAAAATGTGTGAAAGAGGAAAAAACTTGCTCCGTTTTTGTGGGGATGACGATTGATTTCGCCATTTGATATGGCTATAATAATAGTAAAGGAGGCGAACGAAATGCTTTACTTAAAACGTAAAATCGATATTTTTCTGGCAGACTGGAAAGCCAACCCTGATAGAAAACCGTTGATTGTCAAGGGACCTCGACAGGTAGGTAAAACGGAGTCGATTAAGCGATTTGGCAATAGGCATTATCAGAGTGTGATTATTATTAACTTTGTGGAAGAACCGAAGTATAAAATGATTACAGTTGATGGATATAAGGCGGAGGATATCATTAAAAATATCTCCAGAATTGACCCGTCCAAACGATTCGTCGAGGGTGAAACACTGATATTCTTCGATGAGCTGCAGGAATTTCCGGATATTGCCACAGCATTAAAGTTCTTCAAAATCGATGGCAGATTCGATGTGATTTGTAGCGGTTCGATGCTGGGTATCAACTATCGGAAAATTGAGAGCAACAGTGTTGGTTATAAGTCTGACTATGAGATGTTTTCTCTGGACTTCGAGGAGTTCCTGTGGGCCAAAGGTTATGACGAAAGCTTCGTTGAAGATATGCTGGAGCATATGCGAAATCACACCCCTTTCAATGAGGTGGAAATGTCGGTTTGCAGTGAACTTTTCCTTGACTATTGTATCTTGGGAGGAATGCCTGCTGTTGTCCGCGAATTTATCGTAAGGGGTACCTTTGAGGGATCGCTCGAAGTGCAACGACAGCTTATTGCAGACTATAAAGAGGATATTCGTAAATATGCTGAAGGTATGGATCAAACTAGAATACTGAATGTGTTTAACCACATTCCTGCGCAGCTCGCCAAGGATAACAAGAAATTCCAAATCTCTAAAGTTGCCTCCGGTGCCCGTTTCCGTGACTATAGGGGATGCATCGAATGGCTGGATGATGCGGGAATGGTCAATATCTGCTACTGCCTGAACTTCCCTGAACTGCCGCTTCAGGGCAACTACGACGATACGAAGTACAAAATATACTTTGCGGATAGTGGACTGCTTGTGGCTATGCTTGACGAGGAAGCGCAGGAGGACTTGCGAACCAACAAAAATCTCGGAGTCTATAAGGGAGCGCTTTATGAAAATGCTGTTGGAGAAGCGCTGGTTAAGGCAGGATATAAACTCTATTATTACAAACGAGAGGATTCTTCCCTGGAGCAGGACTTCTTTGTCAGAACAGCAAGTGCGCTGATTCCGGTTGAAGTAAAAGCAAAAAATGGAAACGCCAAGTCTATGAGGGTATTGATAAACAGTGGAAAGTATGCTGATATTCATTGCGGCATTAAGTTTACTGGCGGAAACATAGGATATCGTGATGACATCTATACATTCCCTTACTTCTGCGCCTTCCTGCTGAAACGATACCTGGCCGAATCCAATATCTAATGTCAAATTATATCCGATTTGTAGATTGGGGAATCATAACACGAAATTGGAGAATAAACTGTAAAACAAAGTGTGATAAGATACGATTAGAAAAGCAGAACAGTGATAAAAAAAGCAGAACAGGTAGTTTGCTCGACGGCTTTCCCTCAGCTCACCGGACATTTCCTAGACTGTTCACTTTTGTCGGATTTGGCATAAATGCCAATCCGCCACAGTTGAACAGTCTGCGTCAAAGTCCGTTTCAATTCGGAAGGCGCCGCTCGCAATTCTACCTGTTCTGCTTTTTTATTGTTATCGTTATAATTTCGAATTTAAAAACATTTGCAAGCAAAATATGATAAATGCAAGTTCCTTGTGTTATACTGTGATGGAGTTGCTGCACATTGTTTTTCACAATGGATAGCCGGGCAAAAAATTATCAGGAAAATAAAAAATCATCTTTACTTTTCCGCTTTAGCATGATAAAATACTAAACAGATTCACAATCAATCACATGATTTGGGGGAGAAAAACATGAAAAAGAAATTGATGAAAGTTTTAGCTTTAGCACTGGTTGCAGGCCTGGCTCTGACCGGCTGCGGCGGTGGCAGTGATGCCAGTCAGGATGCTGCCGTTGAAGGCGAAGCTATGGTATACGCTGTAGAACTGGGTTCTGCCGGTGAAGCTGCTGCAAAAGAACTGGGTATCGAATACAATGCTGTTAACTCTCAGGGTGATGCTCTGATGGAAGTTGCTGCCGGTACATCCGATGCTGCCATTATCGACCTGCTGATGGCCGGCGCTATGATTGGCGAAGGCACAAGCTATCCTGACATGGTACTGGGCGATCAGCTGACTGAAGAAAAATACGGTGCCGGCTGCCGTGTTGGTTCCGACCTGACAGGCTTCATCAACCAGGTAATGTACGAAGCGCAGGAAGACGGCACTCTGCAGGCTGTAGCTGAAAAATACGGCGTACAGGCATCTCTGGTAGAACAGCCTGAAAGCGTATTCGCTGCTTCTGAATCAGACAGTGATGTAGCTTACATTCAGGATAAAGGTACTCTGATTGTTGGTATCACAGAATTCGCTCCAATGGATTACAAAGATGAAAACGGCGAATGGATCGGCTTCGACGCTGACATGGCTCGCGTAGTTGCAGAAAAACTGGGCGTTGCATGTGAATTCGTAGTAATTGAATGGGATGCAAAAATCATGGAACTGGATTCCAAAGCAATCGACGTTGTATGGAATGGTATGACATTAAATGAATCCGTACTGGATGCAATGAACTGCACCAACCCGTACTGCAACAATGCACAGGTAATTGTTCTGCCTGCTGCTGAATAATCCGGCTACTCAAAAAACGCACAACTGAAATAACAGCAGAGGACACCAGTCCTCTGCTTTGTTTCGGGTTAGCGAGGCTAAAAAATGAGAAACAGATACATAGTTGCGGCAAATCTGCCGATGCTAAAGAAAACATATGAAAATGGTACGCTGTAACGAAACTATGAATCAACAAGAGATAAAGGGAGAACGATTATGCCTGAAATGTTCTGGTCTGTTAATCAGTCGCTGCTGGTTGCGCTGGTTGACACATTTAAGATTTTTGCATGTACATTGATTTTTGCAATTCCGCTGGGGCTGGTGCTGTCTTTTGGCTCTATGAGCAAAATCAGGCCGCTGAAATATACCATCGACTTAATTGTATGGGTGTTCCGCGGAACTCCGCTGATGCTGCAGCTGTTTGTTGTATTCTATATTCCGGGGATTCTGCTTCACAATAATATCTGGGGCAGCGGCACCGATGGCCGCATGCTGGCCACCATTGTGGCGTTCAGTTTAAACTACGCCTGCTACTTTTCCGTTATCTTCCGCGGCGGGATTGAAGGTGTTCCGGCCGGGCAGCGGGAAGCCGGCGAAGTGCTGGGCATGACGAAAAGCCAGATTTTTTTCAAAATCACCCTGCTGCAGATGGTAAAACGGGTGGTACCGCCGATGTCCAATGAGATTATCACACTGGTGAAAGATACTTCCCTGGCCCGTGTAATCGGTGTTGTAGAACTGACCCATGCCGGTTATGCCTATATCAAAGCGGCAGGGATTATCTGGCCGCTGTTCTATACAGCAGTATTCTATCTGCTGTTTGTCGGGATTTTAACACTGCTGTTCAACTACATTGAACGCAGATTGAGCTATTTCAGATAAGGAGCGAAAGGAGAAGCAGCCATGGCAATTTTAGAAGTAAAAAATATTGAAAAGCATTTTGGAAGCACCAAAGTGTTAAAAGATGTCAGCTTCTCGCTGGATGAAGGCAACACACTGGCCATCATCGGTTCCTCCGGTTCGGGGAAAACCACCTTGTTGAGATGCCTGAACTTTTTAGAAACGCCGGACCACGGCACCATTTCGGTGCATGGCAGCACCATTTTTGACGCAGCGCTGCCAGCCAGCGAAAATGAAAAGGATTTGCGCAGGAAACGGCTGCATTTCGGCATGGTGTTCCAGTCGTTCAACCTGTTCCCGCAGTATACCGCGCTGGAAAACGTAATGCTGGCCGAACAGCTTCTGGCAAAAGAACGGCCTGATTTCAAACAGAACAAAAAACAGATTTATGCGGAAATCGAGGAACACGGTAAAGCGCTGCTGACCCAGATGGGTCTGGCAGACCGTATGGATCATTATCCGCACCAGCTATCCGGCGGTCAGCAGCAGCGTGTGGCCATTGCCAGAGCACTGGCGCTGCAGCCTGATATTCTTTGCTTTGACGAACCTACATCGGCGCTGGACCCGGAACTGACCGGCGAAGTATTAAAGGTTATCCGTGGCCTTGCGGAAAATAAAACCACCATGGTTATCGTTACCCATGAGATGACATTTGCCCGTGATGTAGCTGACCAGATTATTTTTATGGACGGCGGCGTTGTGGTGGAACAGGGCGATGCAAAACAGGTGATTGACAATCCGCAGGAGGAACGTACCAGACAGTTCCTGTCCCGCTATACACAGGGATAAGTCCAGAACAGCATACAAACATAAAAAAGAAAAACCATTTCTGATTTTAAAGTTTCAGAAATGGTTTTTTGTTTTGTGCGGCATCCGAAAGCCCCTGCATATAAGCCAGTGCCAGTGCCTGATTCATTGCGTCAAGGCTGTTGAACAGTTCCAGTGCCGCCTGCTGTTCCTGCGGCATCGGCTCGGAAGACGGCGGTTTGCGCACATCCGACAGCCCCATAATATAGTCTATACTGGCATGAAAAATCTGTGCCATCTGCACCAGCGCAGAATAACTGGGATTGTGCCGCCCTGTTTCATAGGCACTGATGGTTTCCTGCGACACTTCCAGCTCGGTGCTGAGCCGAATCTGTGTCATACCGGCTTCTTCCCGTAATGCCCGAATGCGATTTGCCAAATGCATCACCTCTATGAACATCATACAGGTTATAATTGTATTTTTTAGGGTGTAATGCTATAATTAATATTGGTTTATATGGTAAAAGATATGCGTTTAAATTGTATTTCTGTAGAAAGAATCATAAAGCAGGGAAGGAGATGCAGGTGAGACGATGAAAATTGCAATATGCAGCGACAGCGCGGAAAACCAGAATATCAAGCAATGGCTGCGGGAACTGGATGAAACAGCAATGCTGTCTATTTTTATCTATGCGCGGCCGGAACAGCTGCTTGCATCATTCAAACAGCAGCAGTATTATGATTTGATTTTTCTGGAGTTTTATGCAGCCCGTGATTTTTTGTGGCAGCTGAGGCAGATGGATGGACGAGCCGCGATTGTACTTTTAACCGAGGCAACCCGGCACAATCTGCTGCCTGCCTTTGAAGCTGAGGTGACAGCCTGTCTGGTTCGGCCGGTTCAGAAACATCTGGTGCAGCAGGTATTCGGGCGGTGCCGGAACAGTTTTCTGCAGCACAATCAGGAATTACGGCTGGAAGTGAATACGGAGGACGGCGTGAAGGAGGAAAAAATATTTACCACGCGGGATATTTTTTATGTGGAAAGCCAGCTGCGAAAAGTGTATATTCACACCATCGATGCGCGGCAGTACCAGTGCTACGGGCGAATTTCCGACCTGGAACAGACATTGCGGCAGCAGGATTTCTTTCGCGTTCATAAAAGCTGTCTGGTCAATCTGCATTATATCTGTTATATTGGAGTCGAGAACATTGGGCTGATGTATCCCGGCAGCGGCAGCATGATTCATCTGCCGCTGTCCCGCAGGAAACGGGAGCAGATAAAAGAAGCGGTACAGCTGGCCTGATGCACAGAAAAGCGACAGGACGTGATGATGGTGACGGTATTGCAGATTAACAAAGAAAGCTGCATCGGCAGGGAAAACATATCCTGCTGGTGCAGCTTTTTGTGTTATTTATTAGAACAGCTGAAAGAAGCTTTCCAACAGAAGCCCTAGTGCCAGTGCCAGACCAAACTGGGTGTTGGTTTTTGGAATCAGAACCATAGCAGCCATCATCTGCTGCGGTGTCTGGCCTTCCGGCCGGAATTTCTCCACTGCTTTTTTTGCAGTCGGGATGCTGAGGTAGGTTGCCAGCAGCCATACACTGTGGCCGCCCAGCAGAATCAGCCCTGCAATCCACGCATAGCAGAACAGGAACATGATGTTCAAAAACTGTACCGAGCGTTTGTGCCCCAGCAGAATCACCAGCGTGCGCCGGCCGTTAGCAGCATCGCCCACACGGTCGCGGATGTTATTGCCGGTTAAAATCAGCCCGATTAACACCATTACCGGCACAGAAATTGCTGCCGTATGCCAGGTGACAGAACCAGTCTGAATAAAACAGGAGATACAGATGACACCGGTACCCAGAAACCCGCCTGCAAACAGCTCGCCGAACGGCGAGGACGAAATCGGGAACGGTCCGCCGGTATACAGGTAGCCGATTAACATGCAGAACGCGCCAATCAGCAGCAGATACCAGCTGCTGTGATAGCAGATATAGATACCCAGCAGTGCAGCCAGACCGTATAAGCCCAGCGCCAGTGTCATAACAAATTTCGGCGATGCGCCGTCGTGCACGATGGTGCCGCCGATGCCTACCGAATCTCTGGTATCCAGACCGCGGACGTAGTCGTAATATTCATTAAACAGATTGGTGGCAATCTGAATGGCGCAGCTGGCAGTCAGCATGGCCAGAAACAAACCGATATGCAGCGTGTGTGTGCTGGAAAACGCCCAGATACTGCCCACCAGAACCGGCACCAGCGATGCCGTTAACGTATGCGGACGAATCAGCCGCCACCAGAAATCAAAATCTCGTTTCATTGTAAAAGAATCCTTTCCGAATTTACTCTTAATATAACAGTATAAATCATCTGGTAAGCGGAAGCAATCTTTATTTTCTGTGTGATTCTGCCCGAAAGATTGAACGATTAAAAATCAGCAAAACCGCAGGTATTCATTTCGGCCAGCGATACATGATTGGCACGAAGCATACAAGAAGCATACAATCTGAAAAAGCAGGCATTATTTCTGCAGCGTCGAGATTAAAATGAACAGATGGATGGATTGTCCAATGCGCGATGAACGTCAGTTCAAATCGCGCTGGACAAGACAGACAGATGTACATTTTACGAGGGATTGCAGAAATGAATGCCTGCTTTTTCATACATACATTCATTAATTGTTTTACGCCATAATCCCCAGCTGTGCGCAGATAGAGCGGAACATGGCTTCGCCGTTTGCATTGCCGAAGGTCTGCATCAGAATCTGCCCCAGAGGCGCGTAAATGCCGTGCATCATACGCAGCTGGCTGAGAAAGATATAGGTGTCATCCTCGTTTAAAGCAATGCTTTCCCGGTCATTGCGGAAGGTCAGTCCATATTGCTCCAGCGTGATAGAAAGATTCTGGCCTGCGCCGGTAAACAGCGGATACGTACCATCCTGCAAGTCGCTTTCCACAGCGCTCAGGAATAAATCGTACCATCTTTCTTCCAGTGTTTCGGCTTCTTTGCGGGTCAGCGGAATATCGTTATTGCGAAACCGGTAGTTTACCGGCATCCACTGCGGATTGCCCTTTGTTAAACAGTAGGCTTCGCCGAAGGTGTTGGCCTGATAGAGTTTTTCATAATCCGGTGTGATTCTGTAAATCACAAAAACATCCTTGTAGCATTCGGTCAGTTCCCGGTAGGCTGCGGCTGTTTCGGTGTAATCCTGCAGGTCCGACAGGGCATCCAGCATGCCGTTGTAATACCACGCCTGTTTCTCTTTTGGCGCGTTAAACCGTGCCCATACGTCATCCCCCAGGGCAGCGTAATCCCGCGCGATAGAGCGCAAATTAGACAGCTTATCGGCCAGAATCAGCATTTTCACCCGGTCGTCCGCATTTTTTGCAGCCAGAATGGCAGTGGTTTTGCGTTCCGC
This sequence comes from Peptococcaceae bacterium, assembly GCA_017547685.1. Taxonomy (GTDB): domain Bacteria; phylum Bacillota; class Peptococcia; order Peptococcales; family Peptococcaceae; genus UBA7185. The sequence goes on along the minus strand of JAFYPD010000054.1, from coordinate 3,111 downwards.
CCAGCTTTTGCTTTTATCCTCACTGTGATGGCTCACCAGTGCAGCCACATCCTCACCGAATAACGATGCAATCTCTTCGGCGGTGGTGTCGGTATCCTCCAGCACATCGTGCAGAACCCCGGCAATCTGTACATTCCTGTCGGCCTGCATATTGGATAAAATCTGCAGTGTTTCCAGCGGATGCAGAATATACGGCAGGGCAGTCCCCTTGCGCAGCTGGTTTGCATGGCGCTCTGCGGCGAAAATAATCGCCTGATTCAACCGCGCGTTGTCGCGCAATACCTGTTCATCTGTATAAGTCATAAGGCAATCCTCCAATGGTGTGAAACATTGTTTCTGGTAAAAGGATAACACAAACAGTCTGGTTTTTCTATGTCTCTTTTCGAGAAAAACAAAAACATGATTTATCCATAAAAATACGAAATATTTTCTGCGAAGTACTTGTATTCCTGTTAAAATAGGCTTAAAATATTCTGTACGCTATTTTTGTGAGATCATTTAGGAGGCTGCTATGAAACAGGAAAACATTAGAAATATAGCAATTATTGCCCATGTAGACCATGGTAAAACCACACTGGTAGATAAACTGCTGAGCCAGTCCGGTACCTTCCGCGAAAATGAACAGGTTGCAGACCGTGTGATGGACTCTGGTGATCTGGAACGCGAAAAAGGGATTACCATTTTAGCGAAAAATACTGCCATTACATATGGTGACTATAAAATTAACATTGTAGATACCCCGGGCCATGCCGATTTTGGCGGCGAAGTAGAACGTATCATGAAAATGGTAGACGGCGTTCTGCTGGTGGTAGATGCCTTCGAAGGCTGCATGCCGCAGACCCGTTTCGTGCTGAAAAAAGCGCTGGAACAGAAACTGACTCCAATCGTTGTAATCAATAAAATGGACCGCGAATTTGCCCGTCCGCTGGAAGTCATCGACGAAGTAATCGATTTGTTTATCGATCTGGGTGCCGATGAAGACCAGCTGGAATTTCCGGTTATCTTCGCATCCGGTATCGCCGGCATTGCAACCGACGACCTGGAAGTGGAGGCCGTTGACCTGAAACCGCTGTACAAAGCCATTATTGAACATATTCCATCCCCAAAAGGCGATGCGGAAGGCCCTCTGCAGGCACAGATTACCCTGATGGATTACAACGACTTTCTGGGCCGCATTGCAGTGTGCACCATCAACCGCGGCACCATCAAAAACGGACAGATGGTAGCCATGCAGACCCGGGAAGGCAAAGTGAAACAGGCTCGTGTGAGCAAGCTGTTCGGCTTCCAGGGACTGAAAAAATTCGAAATCGAATCCGCTTCGGCAGGTGAAATTGTTGCCATTGCAGGGTTAGGTGAAATCAACGTGGGGGAAACCATCTGTGACCCGGCCAATGTTGACCCGATGGAATTCCTGAAAATCGAAGAGCCAACCCTGGAAATGAGCTTCATGGTAAACAACTCTCCATTCGCCGGCAAAGACGGTGACCCGGTGACATCCCGCAAACTGGCTGCCCGCCTGTTTAAAGAAATGGAAACCGATATTGCCCTGAAAGTAACACCAACCGATAACGCCGATACCTTTAAAGTGGCAGGCCGCGGCGAGCTGCACCTGTCCATCTTAATTGAAACCATGCGCCGGGAAGGCATGGAATTCCAGGTATCCAAACCACAGGTTGTGATTAAAGAAATTGAAGGCAGAAAATGTGAACCGTACGAAGCCTTAACCGTAGATGTACCGGAAGAATACATGGGACCTGTTATGGAAAAACTGGGTGCCCGCAAAGGCGAAATGACCAACATGCAGAACTTCAATGGTCAGGCCCGCCTGGAATACATTATTCCTGCCCGCGGCCTGGTAGGCTTCCGCACCGAATTCTTAACCGATACCCGCGGATACGGCATTATGAACAGCGTGTTCGACAGCTACCGCCCATACTCCGGCAGCATTACAGGCCGCCGCAGCGGTGCACTGCTGGTATTTGAAACCGGTACCACCACCGCTTACGGGTTATTTCCTGCAGAAGAACGCGGCACCCTGTTTATCGGCGCCGGCGTGGATGTATACGAAGGCATGATTATCGGCGAAGGCAACCGCGAACAGGATATCGCCGTAAACGTATGCAAAGGCAAAAACCTGACCAACGTGCGTGCTGCTGCCAAAGACGATACCGTTCGCTTAAAAACACCAAGAGACATGTCGCTGGAAGAATGCATTGCATTCCTGAACGACGACGAATATCTGGAAGTAACACCGCACTTCCTGCGTCTGCGCAAACGCTTCCTGAAAGCAAAAGACCGCGTAAACTACGCAAAACAGCAGCAACAGGGCTAAAAGAATAAGAAATAATGAACGGGACGGAAGACCCGTTTCCTGCGGGTTAATACCGTGTAGGGGACAGGTTTCCTGTCCCGTTTTTGCATACAAGATTTCAAAGTGGATTAAGAACATCTTTTTTAATTCCACAATATGTAGTACAATGATTTTACAAATAGCAGAGAAAGAAGTGATTGTATGCAGAAAACAATTTGTGAAAATGTGCATCGGCCTTACAGTTTACACGATATGAATGTGATTGCCTTTGAGGTGGAGGGTGATACCATTACCATGCGCACCCAGTCCGGCATGATAAAAACAGAGGGACTTTCCAGCCAGGTGGACGGCTATGTGATTTTTGAACGTGTGCGTTGGGATTACAGCTATGTATATCTGCTGGATTTTACCGGCAATATCGGAACCTTTACCGGTGAAAAGATGTTTCTCAGAGATTTTATCAATACATTTCAAAACGCTGGTTTCAGCGTAATGGATGAAACCTTTGGCTACAATCAGAGCCGGTTCAGCGGTTATTTATCGGTGAAGCGAACGGTGAAAGAATGCAGCATCGAGATTTACCATGAAGGTGATATGATTTATGTGGAGGAAGAAAAGTAAATAGAACATCCAAACGGGACAGCCGATACGCTGTCCTGTTTTTGTGGTGCGCTCGGCATGTGAGTAGTCTAAAGGGTGAAAGTCCCGAAACCGCCCGGCAGCGGGAAGGTAATAGTGAACCTCAAGGGTGTCCATCGAGAGGTGGAATCTGAAGGAAGAGGCTAGCAAATCTCCGGTCT
>JAFYPD010000053.1 GCA_017547685.1 Peptococcaceae bacterium | reverse complement strand
TCACCGCCGCTGAACGTAATGCCGGAAATGTAGTCTCTCTGCAGTTCGGTCATGATTTCATCATGCGCTGCCTCGTCGAAAGGAATGCCGCCTTCGATATCCCAGGTAATTGGATTCTGGCACTGTTCGCAGTGATGGGTACATCCTGCAACCCACAGCACAACCCGAAGCCCGTCGCCGTTTAACATATCATCATGGGTAATGTTATGATAACGCATTACATGCTCTTCCTTTCCGAAATTTCTACCATTTTCGCATCGTTCAGGCGGGTATCGCCTTTTACACGGGAATACGACAGATACCCGTTCATGCGTTCAATTTTGGTCAGGTTTTTGCTACCGCATTTCGGGCATACTTCCATCTCCAGTTCCTGATGCCCGCAGTCATCACAGTAAGCCAGCGACAGATTGACACCTTCATAAAACCCTAAATCCATGGCACGACGAACCAGTGTTTTTAGCGCTTCCATGTTATAATCAATCGGATATTTCACATACTGAATTTTACCGCCATTGCACAGTTCCCAAAACCGATACTCCAGATTCTGCTTCTCAATTGGTGTGATGTCTTCCGATACATGACAGTGGAAGCTGTTACTCACATAGGCATGGTCGGATACATTCTCAACAATCCCGAATTTGGCACGGAACTGCTGCACCTGAAGCCCTGTCAGAGATTCTGCCGGTGTGCCGTAAATTGCGTACAGGTTGCCGTCTGCTTCTTTAAATTCATTGATTTTTTTATTGATATATTCCAGCACTTCCAGCGCAAACGCACCGTCTTCTACCAGAGATTTTTTATTGTACAGCTGCTGCAGTTCATTCAGCGCAGTAATGCCAAAGGATGCTGTTGCGGTTTTCAGCAGCGGTTTGATTTTATCGTGAATGCCCAGATGCCCGCCATAGAAGCCGCCTTCGCAATACGCCAACGGATTGGTGGAGGCACGCATTTCACCCAGATAATCATAGGTGCGAATGTGCAGCTTGCGAATCAGGTTCAGATAATAATCCAGCACTTCATAGAAATCACGGCTTTCCTGACGAGATTTTGCCAGAATCATTGGAAGATGCAGACTGATAGCGCCAATATTGAAGCGACCGACAAACACCGGCTGGTCATCTTCATCAGCTGGATGCATCCCGCCTCTTTCATACCACGGTGACAGAAATGCACGGCATCCCATCGGGCTGATGATTTTTCCATATTTTTTATACATGCTGGCCACATAGCCTTCCCCGGTCAGACTTAACCAGTCGGGATACATCGTTTTACTGGAACATAAAATCCCCGCTTCAAAAACATCTTCACAGCATTTACCTGGACCATGCAGTTCTTTATCATACAGGAATACAATTTTCGGGAACAGCACAGGCTTTTTAAACCCTGCTTTTCCCTGACCGCCGCGACGGACCTCAAACATCGTAACGGAAGCCATTTTCGCAAAGCGACCTGTGCCTGTCCCGGTTGTCACGGTGATAAACGGGTAATCACCACGGCTGGATCCAACGGTATTGAATTTATATTCCCAGCCCTGGAAACCCTGTCGAAATTCGTATTCAACGTTTTTCAAGGCTTCTGCTTCCGCTCGTTCCTGGCTTAAACCCAGTTCCAGATATTTTTCTACATCCTTGCTGTAGCTCAGTTCCGCATACGGTTCCAGAATCAGGTCCACGCTTGGAATGGTGAAGCCGCCGTACTGCTGGCTGGCAGCACTCAGCACAATATCACCAATAACATCAAAAGCAACATTCAGGCTCTTTGGTTCGTTATACCACAGATTTCCCATCTCAAAGCCGCCTTTTAAGACGTTCTGTACATCAAACAGGCAGCAGTTCATAGTGTCACGGCGTGCCGACATATCGTGGATATAAATATATCCTTCCCGGCAGGCCTGTAATTCTTCTGTGGTTAAAAAAAATTTCTGATACAGTTCTTTATTGAGCTGATTAAAAATCAGGCTGCGCTTAGTGGATACCAATGCACTGTCGGTATTACTATTTTCCTTGTCGCCAATATACATAATCGACTGACTTTTTTTATACACTTCATCCAGCATGTGTACAAAGTCCTGCTTATAATTACGGTAATCGCGATAGCTTTTGGCAACCAGAGGGTTAGTGTTATCCAGCGCGCTTTCCACAATATTATGCATTTCACTGATTGGCACTTCTTTGCTTGTTCTGGACCGAACCTTTTCCTCAACAAAACCGGAAATAAAATTCAAATCAGATTTTGTAAACTCCACCATCGCACGATAAGCCGATTTGTTTACCGCTTTTGTCACCTTAGAAACATCAAAGGCTTCCCGTGTGCCGTCCTTTTTTATTACATAATACCCTTCCATAATGCGCCATCCTCCCTCATTTTAATCAAAAATGCCTATTTATCGGCATCTTTACTATGTTATGAAACTAAATATAGTATCATTTTCCATTATTTTAATAACATTTACACTAGATATAGTTTGCCTTTCTAATATACCACACTGCCTGTAAAATGAAAAGAGATTTCTCGAAAAGGCAGCATAGTCTTTTTCTATACCTCTTTTTTGCTATGTACCTGCTACGCTTTCTACTATATACCCAATAAACAGAACATCTATCGGGCTTCATCCAAAGAATTTTAATAATGCGTTATTAAAATCTATTTCGCAGTACCCCAAAGACAAGGAAAAAGAGCCAATCATCAGATCAGCTCTTTCTCTTTTGCATATATCCTGGCAATGACCTGCTCTCCCACGAAAAGAATACGCAGTACCATCGGCGCTGGAGGACTTAACTTCTGTGTTCGGGATGGGTACAGGTGTGACCCCTCCGCCATAATCACCAGGACTCTATTCACTTGTCTGAGTTCACCTTCACCAGGTTCCCT
>JAFYPD010000052.1 GCA_017547685.1 Peptococcaceae bacterium | reverse complement strand
GATACCAGAATTTTAATTTTGCCTTTCCGGAAATCCTCCATGGCTTTCTGCCGTTCTTCTTTGCTTACGATACCGTGTAAGCTGTAGGTTCGGATTTTGTGATAATTCAGTTTATCCACTAAAAAGTCCAGTTCAGGGCCATCGTTCATGAAAATCAGGATGCGTTCCGCTTCTTCGTCCAGTGCGTGTAATAATTTACGCAGCTGCACAAATTTATCGCGCTGTTCGCCTACCAGATAGAAATGGTCAATGTTCGGGTTCATTTTCGCCTGCTGTTCAATTTTTACAATGGCAGGGTCGTGCATATGCTGTAATAATAACTCCATGGTGTGGCCGCTGGCGGTTGCGGAAAAAGCAGCCAGCTGGCGGTCGCGCAGCATACTCTTCAGAATGTCGAGAATGGTCTGTTCGTTGGTGTTATCCAGCAGGTTATCCATTTCATCAATCACAACCGTTTTGATGGTCTGACAGTTGATTTTGCGCTTCTTGATTAAATCCAGAATGCGGCCGGGTGTACCAACGATTAGCTGCGGCTTTTCTTTTAGTTTTGCAATCTGATTATTGATGTTGGCTTCACCGATGATGCTCATCATTCCAATGTTCAGTTCGGCATCTTTGCTCAGCTGCTGTGCCTGGCGGTAAATCTGCATCACCAGCTCATGGGTCGGCGCTAAAATCAGCACCTGTGTCTGTCTGGCGTCGCTGTCGATTTTCAGCAGCGCAGGGCACAGATAAGCCAGGGTTTTGCCGCTGCCTGTGTGCGACTGGCCAATGACATCGCGGCCTTCGGCTAAAAGCGGGATTACCTGCTCCTGAATCGGGGTAGGCTCAGTGATATTCTGTTTTTCCAGCGCTTTGGCCAGCGCTTCATGGTTTAATAAATCGTGAAAAGACATAGGGGAATCCTCCATCTTGTATGATTCTGATTTGTCTGTATTATTGTCAGTATTGTATGATGTATAGTGATGAATTATTATATCACGAAATCGCCAAAATGTCATCTTACAGAGGTTGACCTTGAGCCATTTGTGGGATAAAATAAAGGATAACGATAACTATCGCAGAGAGGCATTGGAGGTGGCAGGAATGTTTACCGGTAGAAAAATTGTTTTAGAGAAGCCAGCCAGAGAGGATGCATTTTACTTCCAGAAATGGTTTTTGGATAAAGAATTCCGGCACTGGTACGACAGCTACATGAGCGTATCGCTGGACATGATTGAAGAGGAAATCAGCAAAATGAAAGACGTGACCGACCCGAGTGCGGAACGTGTTGATTTTGTGGTGAAAAATAAACGCAACGGTGAGGTTATCGGCATTGCGTCTATCAAAGATATCGACCGTCAGAACGGCCATGCGGAAATTGCGCTGGGCATTGCCGACGAAAATAATCGCCGCGCAGGGTTTGGGGTTGACCTGATGATTGTACTGGCAGATATCATGTTTTATCACTTTGGGTTTGAAAAATGCTATACCAAAGTAAACGACAACAATCGTTTAGGGCTGAAATCGGCGCTGAGTTTCGGTTTTACCGCAGAAGGCAAACTGCGCAAGCATACATTCATCGACGGACAGTATGTGGATCAGTGGATTCTGGGTATGACCAGGGAAGAATATGAAGCGCTGACCATTGTACCAAAATGGAAAGCGCGTGCATAAGGTCTGCATGGATACAATATGCATGATGAAATACGCTTTACAATGCCGTTTCGCTGTGGTATAGTAGGCGAAACAGAAAACTGAATAAAAAGCCTTTATTATCAAGAGCGGCGGAGGGACTGGCCCTGTGAAGCCCGGCAACAGCCAGCAAAGCTGGAAATGTGCTAAATCCTGCAGACGAAGGTCTGATAGATAATGGAGTAAAATCGAGGTGTCATCAAAAGCCATTTTCTATCTGACAGAAAATGGCTTTTTCTGTTATGAAGAGTTATGATTTGAGGAGGAAGTATTATGGATTTAACAAACTGCAAAAAAGGTACCATTTGTATTCAGGGAGGCTGGGAGCCGAAAAAAGGGGAGGCGCGTGTGCTGCCGATTTATCAGAGTACAACCTTCGCATACGAAACCAGCGAACAGATGGGACGTTTATTCGACTTAGAAGACAGCGGCTATTTCTACACCCGTCTGCAGAATCCTACCTGTGATGCGGTGGCGGCAAAAATCACAGCGCTGGAGGGCGGTGCAGCCGGGATGCTCACATCTTCCGGCCAGGCGGCGAATTTCTATGCTGTGCTGAATATCTGCGAAGCAGGTGACCATTTAATCTGTTCCAGCGCGGTATACGGCGGCACCTTCAATCTGCTGGGTGTCACTCTGCAGAAAATGGGCATTGAATGTACCTTTGTTGACCCGGATGATACCGAAGAAAATCTGGCAAAAGTGTTCCGCGAAAATACAAAATGCGTGGTGGCAGAAACCATCGCCAACCCGGCGCTGACTGTACTGGATATCGAAAAGTTTGCCCGTCTGGCTCACAGCCACGGGGTGCCTCTGATTGTAGACAATACCTTTGCAACACCAATCAACTGCCGTCCAATCGAATGGGGTGCCGATATCGTGACCCACTCCACCACAAAGTATATGGACGGCCATGCAACTTCCGTAGGCGGCTGCATTGTAGACAGCGGCAACTTTGACTGGGAACAGTACCACGACAAATTCAAAGGCTTAACCGAGCCGGACGAATCCTATCACGGGATTGTATATACACAGAAATTCGGCAAGCTGGCCTATATCACAAAAGCTACCTCTCAGCTGATGCGCGACCTGGGCTCCGCCCCGTCGCCGCAGAATGCATTTCTGCTGAATATCGGGCTGGAAACATTGCATCTGCGTGTGCCTCGCCACTGCGAAAACGCATTAAAAGTGGCGCAGTATCTGGAAAACCACGAAAAAGTGGCATGGGTGAACTATGCAGGCCTGCCAGGCAGCAAATACTATGACCTGGCGCAGAAGTATATGCCGAACGGTACCTGCGGTGTATTGTGCTTTGGCGTGAAAGGCGGCAGAGAAGCATCCATCAGCTTTATGGATAAATTACAGCTGGCTGCTATTGTAACCCATGTGGCTGATGCCCGTACCAGTGTGCTGCATCCGGCAAGCCACACTCATCGCCAGATGACCGAGGAACAGCTGAAAGAGGCCGGGGTAGCCCCAGACCTGATTCGTTTCTCCGTCGGGATTGAAGACGCAGAAGATATCATTGCCGACCTGGAACAGGCGCTGGCACAGATTTAACAAAATATATCTATATTTCGTAAGGAGGATTCCCTATGCCTGTTATTATCCCGGAGGCATTGCCTGCCACCGAGACTTTGACCAATGAGCAGATTTTCGTTATGCATGAGCAGAGAGCCCACGCACAGGATATCCGTCCGCTGAAGCTGGCCATTGTAAACCTCATGCCTACCAAAATTGTGACCGAAACACAGCTTCTGCGTTTAATCGGGAATACCGCCCTGCAGGTAGAGGTGGACCTGATTCGGATGGCAAGCCATGAAAGCAAACATGTGTCGGCAGAACATCTGCAGACGTTCTATAAAGACTTTGAGGATATCAAAAACAGTAAATACGACGGCATGATTGTAACCGGGGCGCCGGTAGAGCACATGTCGTTCCAGGAAGTGAACTACTGGGACGAATTAAAGCTGATTTTTGATTTTGCCGATAAAAACGTGTTCTCCACCATGTTCATCTGCTGGGGTGCTCAGGCGGCTATGCACTATTACTATGATGTGCCTAAATATCCGCTGCCGGAAAAACGGTTCGGCGTGTTTGAGCATAATGTACTGGTAAAACGGCCAATCGTGCGCGGCTTCGATGATGTGTTTTTTGCGCCGCACTCCCGTCACACTGAATTTCGCGCAGAGGATATTGAAAAAGTAAATGATGTGGAAATCATCGCCCGGTCTGAAGAGGCAGGTGTATATCTGGTGGCAAGCAAAGACGGCCGCCGTGTGTTTGTATCCGGCCACTGCGAGTATGACCCGCTGACACTGGATGCAGAGTATCGCCGCGATTTAAGTCAGGGCAAGCCAATCCAGGTGCCGAAGAACTATTATCCGAACGACGATGACACAAAAGCACCGGTTGTCCGGTGGCGCAGCCATGGCAATCTGCTGTTTGCCAACTGGCTCAACTATTATGTATATCAGGAAACACCATTCGACTTAACGACTTTAGACAAAGACCATTCAGATAAAGAATAGAGGAACCAGATATGGGTCAGATTTTGATTTTTGACGGTGCTATGGGCACTATGCTGCAGCAGCGCGGGCTGGCACCCGGGCAGAGCCCGGAAGAATTGAACCTCACCATGCCGGACGTGGTGGAGAGCGTTCATCTGGACTATCTGCAGGCCGGTGCCGATATTGTAATCACCAATACCTTTGGCGGCAGCCGGTTAAAATTACAGGAATATCATCTGGAAGACCGCGTGGCGGAAATCAATCGCCGCGCGGTTGAAATTGCCCGCGGTGCCTGCGAAAAGGCAGGGCACGGCCTGGTGGCCGCATCCCTGGGGCCAACCGGGCATTTTGTATCGCCGGTTGGGGATACCTCTTTTGATGACATGTACAGCATTTATCTGGAACAGGCAGAAGCCGTCGCATCTGCCCGCCCGGATTATTTCCTGCTGGAAACCTTCAGTGATTTAGGCGAGATGCGGGCAGCCCTGCTGGCCTGCCGGGATGCCGGCAATGAGCAGATTCCGGTTATCTGCAGTATGACTTACACCAACGGCCGCACCTTGACAGGGGTGAGCCCGGCGGTGGCTGCTGTTACGCTGGAAGCTATGGGGGCATCGGTCATCGGGTGTAACTGCTCTGGCGGCCCGGATGAGCTGCAGCAGGTGGTCGAGGAATTATCCCGCTATACCGAGCTGCCTCTGGTGGCACAGCCCAATGCCGGTCTGCCGATGGTGGTGGACGGCAAGGTGCAGTACCCGCTGGGTGCCGAACAGTTTGCAGAAGAAATGAAAAATTTTCTGCCGTATCAGGCGGCCTTTCTGGGCGGCTGCTGCGGCACAACACCGCAGCATATTGCAAGGCTGAAAGCTGCTGTGCAGGACTATGATGTGCAGCCGCGCACGGTGGAGCCGCTGGGCCGGTTATCCTGCCGGGAACACATTGTAGAGCTGGGCGGCAACACACTGCCGAAAATGATAGGCGAGCGCATCAACCCGACAGCTCGCAAAAAGCTGGCGCAGGGGCTGCGTGACGGCGACCTGGCCATGATTGAAAAAGAGGCCGAACTGCAGGCAGAGGCCGGTGCTCATGTGCTGGATGTAAACGTGGGGACACACGGCGTTGATGAAGTGCAGGTGATGGCCGATGTGGTAACCCTGCTGCAGCAGAGTACCAGCATCCCGCTGTGTCTGGACTCTACCAAGCCGGATGTGCTGGAACGGGGCCTGAAACAGTATCAGGGGAAAGCGTTAATCAACTCGGTCAACGGCGAGCAGGCAAGTCTGGATAACATCCTGCCGCTGGCAAAACGGTACGGCGCTGCTGTGGTTGGCTTAACCCTGGATGAAACCGGTATTCCGGCGAAAGCGGAAGGCCGGCTGGAAATTGCAAAACGGATTGTGTCTGCCGCGGAGCAGTACGGCATCAAACGGCAGGATATTTATTTAGACAGTCTGGTGATGACTGTTGGTACCGATATTAACGGGCCGCGGGAAACATTGCGCACCATGGAGCTGATTCGCCGCGAACTGCCTGGCGTTAACCTGCTGCTGGGTGTCAGCAATGTATCCCATGGTCTGCCGAACCGCCCGAAAATCAACAGCGCCTTTCTGGCTATGGCTATCGGCAAAGGGTTAGACCTGGCTATCATCAATCCGATGGATGAGATGATGAAAAATGCATGGCAGAGCGCAGCACTGCTGGCCGGCCGTGACGAGAATGCAGAAAATTATCTGCAGTTAAACAGTGAGCAGACAACATCTGCGGCACCTGTGACTGCCGATGAAACGCCGAGCCTGGAGCTGGTGACCCGCTATGTGGTCAAAGGCAGCTCCGGTATCGATAAAGTGGTACAGGCCCTGTTAGACCAGGGCGTAGAGCCGATGACCATCATCAACGACGGGCTGATTGCCGGCCTCAACGAAGTGGGTGCCCGGTACGAAAAAGGGGTGTTTTTCCTGCCGCAGCTGATGCGCAGTGCAGAGGTATCCCAGCAGGCGTTTGGCCTGTTAGAAGGCCATTTACAAAGCGGAGACGGCTTCCAGAAAGGGACGCTGGTGATCGGTACAGTAAAGGGCGATATTCACGATATCGGCAAAAATATGGTGGCGGTGATGGTGAAAAACCACGGCTATCGCGTTATCGATTTAGGTAAAAATGTACCGGCTGAAACGTTTGTGGATGCGGTACTGGAATATCATGCAGAATTTCTGGGACTGAGCGCCCTGATGACAACCACCATGCAGGAAATCCCCGGCGTGATTGCTCTCTTGCGGGAAAAATCACCGCATACAAAAGTCATCATCGGCGGTGCGGTTATCACAGAGGAATTTGCAGAAGAGGCCGGGGCCGATGGCTTTGGCCGGGATGCGGTACAGACAGTGAAACTGATGGACGAATTTTTGAGAGAGGGTGCTGCGGCATGTTAAGAGAAAAATTAGAACGAAAAGAGTTTGTTGTCACCATGGAGGTTGACCCGCCCCGCGGTGCTGACCCGTGGCCGGTGTTTCTGGCCATTCATGATCTGGCCGATAAACTGACTGCGGTGAACATTGCCGACAGCCCCACTGCAAAACTGCGGATGAGCCCGATTGCGCTGGCCCATCTGGTACAGACCCAGCTGCATCTGGAAACCATTTTTCATCTGACCTGCCGTGACCGCAACCTGATGGGACTGCAGGCCGAGCTGCTGGGCGCCCATGCGATGGGTGTGCGCAATATTTTAACCCTAACCGGCGACCAGCCGGAACTGGGCGACCATCCGGATGCCTCCGGCGTATTTGATGTGGACTCCAAAGGGCTGGCACAGATGGCGGCCAGCCTGAATCTGGGGCAGGATTATTACGGCCGTGAGCTGGACAACGGCACAAACTTCTTCATCGGCGCGGTAGCCAACCCTGCAATGAATGACATTGTCCACGAAGCGGAGCGTGTGCATGATAAAATTGCCCACGGGGTGCAGTTTTTCCAGACCCAGCCTGTTTACAGTGTGGAGCAGGTGGAACGGTTTGCCGCTGCGGTGGACACCGACGTACCGTTTATCTACGGCATTATGCCGCTGAAAAGCGTAAAACAGGCAAAATATATGAATGAAAATGTGCCGGGCGTACATGTGCCCGATGAAATGATTGCGATTTTAGAAAAAGAAGGCGCCGAAGGCGGTATGCGGTATCTGTGTGATCTGGTACAGAAACTGAAACCGCTTGCAGCCGGGATTCATATCTTCCCGATGCGGCAGTACAGCCTGGCGGAACGGATTATCGAGGTGCTGTAAATGGGGATTGTGCATCATTTGCAGAAATTTCATATTCCCTTCGATGCAGAGGCATTCATTGCAGGCCATGCCGACTGCCCTAACGACCCGGAACTTCTGCATGAATTGTGGCAGAAACTGATGCCTGCCGCTTTCTGGCGGGAAGAGACAATCAGCAGTAATGATGGCGATATTGTAACACTTGGCAATGGAGCATTATCCATTGCCAGTTGTTATGTGTGCAAAGGGTTAAGCCAGTGCAGCCGGGCCACTGTGATGGCGCTGACTATTGGTGCCGGTCTGCCTGGCGAGGCGCGTATTTCTGCGCAGAACGGGCAGCTGTATCGAAGCGCTGTGGCCGATTATTTAGGCTCTCACGCGGTAGAACTGCTGGCGGATGCCTTCTGTCAGTATCTGCAGCAGCAGGCCCTTTCCCGCGGCTTATACGCCACACTGCGTTACAGCCCGGGCTATGGGGACTGGGCACTCTCCGCTCAGCCGGAGGTATTTGCCTTTCTGAACCAGTGCAAAGGCCAGATTCATCTCAGTGAGAATTATCTGATGGAACCGGTGAAGAGCATCACAGCCGTCATCGGCTGGAGCAGCCAGTGGCAGAAGCCTGAATATCCGCGCGGAGAGCACAATGCCTTCTGCAACGGCGGGCATAATTGTGCCGCCTGTGTCACCTGGGCCTGCCGGAAAGGAAAATAATATCTTGTCTTGACTATTAAAAATATGTGCTTTACAATAAAATAGTTAGGGCGCTTTTTCGATTTTGAATCAGTTTTTGATGAAAAGAAATGTAAAATACATGAAAAAGGAAGTGAGTCAGATGGATCTTGGGCCCGGTCGAGCGAGAAACTGTAAACAATTGAATTCTGACTCACTATTTTTGTGCTGGTAACAGAAAAATGGTGAGCCGCAGGAGGGAAACACTGTGAAAGCCATTTATAAAACATCGGAGGAAACCGGTCTTCTGGAGGAAATCTCGGCATACTGCGACGGCAACTGGGTCTGCCTGATCAGCCCCACTGCTGACGAAGTACGGGATGTCAGTGAACATTTTGAGATTGAGCTGCAGGACATGATCTCGGCACTGGACGAAGATGAAAGAGCCCGTGTCGATGATGACGATGATTACACCCTGATTATTATTGACGTTCCTTACCGTGAGGAGGAAGATGGCCGCGACGGGTACGGGACTGTGCCGCTGGCTATCATTCTGGGCGATAAGGGCAAACGGTATATTATCACCATCTGTCTGCGGGAACTGAATCTGCTGGATGATTTCCGCAACGGACGCATCAAAAAATTCTACACCTACAAGAAAACCAGATTTATTATTCAGCTGCTGTACCGCAACGCCACCTACTATCTGCAGTATCTGCGTATGTTAGAGCGTTCCAGCGGGAAAATTGAACAGGAACTGCACAAATCCACCAGAAACGAAGAGCTGTTCCAGCTGTTAAGTCTGGACAAGTCTCTGGTATATCTGAGCAACTCCCTGCGCGCAAACGAACTTGTATTAGAGCGTCTGATGCGCCTGGAGAGCGTTAAAAAATATCCGGAAGACGAGGAACTGCTGGAAGATGCCATTGTCGAAAACAAACAGGCTATTGAAATGGCTAACGTATACAGCAGCATTCTGGATGTAACCATGGAAGCGTACAGTTCGGTTATTTCCAATAACCTGAATACGGTGATGAAAGTATTAACCTCTATCACCATTATCCTGACCATTCCAACCATGATATTCAGCTTTTTCGGCATGAATGTGCCGCTGCCGTGGAATAACGAAGCGGGGGCGATGAGCATTGGTGTCCTGTCGGTGGTTTCCGTCGGTGTTGCCGCCATTCTGATGAAGTGGAAAAAATTATTTTAACAGAATATAAAAAAACGATCAGGAAAGCTGCTGACCATATCATTCATGGCAATATGGTACGGCAGCTTTTTTGATGTGCAACCGACTGTGGTTTGACGCACCGGAGGCAACGCGATATAATGATGACAGAAAAACAGAGTGGAGGCGTTTTCAATGGATTTTTTGAGAAAACATAAATATCTGGCTCTGCTTCTGATGCTGGTTCTGGCAGCAGGGCTGCTGTTTACCGGCTGTGTATCTGACGGTGCGGATACCGGCAAAGACAGCTATGAAAGTGATGCAGCAGCCATTACAGAGGACGGTCATTATACCGCACCGCAGGACGTGGCCGATTATCTGCATCAGTTCGGGCATCTGCCGGATAATTTTATCACCAAAAATGAGGCCCGTGACCTGGGCTGGGACAGCCAGGAAGGCAATCTGGACGAAGTGGCGCCCGGCATGAGTATCGGCGGCGACAGTTTCGGCAACCGGGAAGGGCTGCTGCCGAAAGAGAAGGGCCGCAAATATTATGAGTGTGATGTGAATTATGAAGGCGGCTACCGGGGCGGGGAACGCATTGTATATTCCAGTGACGGCCTGATTTTCTATACCGGTGACCATTACGAAAGTTTTGAACAGCTGTATGAATGAGGGTAAAGGAGTGAGACAGCATGGAATTACGATTAAACAGCAGCATGTTTGCTGACCGGAAACAGCTGCATGAAGAGATTGCCCGCCAGCTGGATCTGCCGGAGTATTACGGCAATAATCTGGATGCCTTGTGGGATGTGCTTTCCGCATGGAGCCAGCCGATGCAGATTGTGGTGGAGCACAGTGCCGATTTGGAGCGTCAGCTTGGCGGCTACGGGGAAATGGTTCTGCAGCTGTTTCAGGAGGCTGAGGAGGAAAATAACGCGATCTCCGTGGATATCAGACCGTAGGGTATATGCTATAACAAAAGCGGGAGGAATGACAGCATGTTAACGTATCAGCTGCTGACAAAAGAACAGGTGGCAGACATTTATCATCAGCACATGAAACAGGATTTTCCGCCGGCCGAAGTAAAACCGCTGATGCTGATTCATCATCTGATGGAAAAAGGGGTGTATCAGCCATATGGCTGGTATGAGAACGATACCCTGGTGGCGTACAGCTTTTTTGTGCGGGCATCGCAGGGCCGTGTACTGCTGATGGATTATTTTGCTGTGTGCAGGCAGTATCGGAGCCAGGGGTACGGCAGCCGCTGTCTGGCACAGATGGAAACATTGTGGACGGACATAGACGGTATTCTGGCCGAGGTGGAGGACCCGGCCAGGAGCAGTTCTGAAGAGGAAGAACACACCCGCAGGCGGCGTGTGGCTTTTTATCAGCGCAACGGACTGCGGCCAACGCTTGTGTATTCGGTACTGTTCGGCGTGCCGTATATTCTGCACTATCTGCCGGTCGGGCAGGATTGCGACGATGCCCGGCTGTATCTCGAACTGGATAAATTGTATCACGCTCTGTTTCCGCCGGCTGTTCATAAGGCCAAAGCGCATATTATGCTGCTGGAAAGTGAGGCGTAACCATACATGGAAAATCATATATTGCAGAAGGGGCCGGTTATCATTCTGCTGGCTCTGTTCTGTACGATTTTGTGGGGGACAGCCTATCCGGCAGTAAAAATCGGGTATGAGCTGTTTGCCATTGATGCCGCCGACGGTTTCGGCAAGCTGCTGTTTGCCGGGCTGCGGTTTACCATAGCCGGGCTGATGACGCTGGCGGTCAGCGTGGCTATGCAGAAAAAACTGGCTGTGCCGGAACGATGCTGCTGGAGCGGCATTGCGCTGTTAGGGCTGGTGCAGACCACCTGTCAGTATATTTTCTTTTATCTGGGCCTGGCCAATACATCGGGCGTGAAAGGGTCCATTCTGTATGCCCTGGCTACGTTCTTTGTGGTGATTTTCGCCCACTTGTTATTTCCCGATGACCGCATGACCCTGCAGAAAATCATCGGATGCTGTATCGGCTTTACTGGTGTGATTCTTATCACATTTGACGGCACCGGTCTGGGCGGCGGATTTGTTTTCACCGGCGAAGGATTTATTATGCTGTCCACGTTGTCCTCGGCACTGGGGTCTATCATCAGCCGCCGGGTGACCCAGGGGCAGGACCCTGTGGTGATTACCGGCTATCAGTTAACCGGCGGCGGGCTGGTGCTGATTCTGATTGGTCTGCTGGGCCATGGGCAGTTTGGTGCAGTGACGGCCGGAGGCGTACTGCTGTTACTGTATATGGCCTTTTTATCGGCGGCTGCGTTCACCGTGTGGACCATGCTGCTGAAATATAACCCGGCCAGTAAAATTGCCATCTACAACTTTCTGATTCCAATTTTCGGCACCACATTTTCTGTGATGTTTCTGGGCGAATCTGTTTTTAATGTGCGCAGCCTGATGGCGCTGCTTCTGGCCTGTGCCGGTATCTACATCGTGAATAAAGAGTTTGTGAGAAAGGATACCATCCAACCTATCGTTGTGATAGAGAAAGCCGATGGTGAAATCCGTGATAGAACTGGATAAATTGTGTAAGTAACAGTAAGCTTGAGAGAGCTTGAAACCATTACAAAAAGCAAAACTGAAGAAACGGAGTGGATTTTCACCGAGTCCGCTCCGTTTCTTTTTTGTTTTCTATGCATTGTTTTCTACGCCGCAAAGATTTTTCCGGCGGCAAACAAACAGAAAGAAAAGATATGTTTTTAACCGGAAAAAGCCTCCGTCCTGCAGGACAGAGGCGCTTTCCACATTTTTATATTTTTGAGACGGGATTAAACACCCAGTAACAGTTTCATCAGCGGGTAACCAACAAAAGAGTACAGAGCCCATGTGATAATACACATTGGGAAACCGATTTTCAGGATTTCACCGGTGCTGTACAGGTCTTTTCTACCATGCATCATACCAGCATGAGGAGAAGCAGCTGGTGTTAACATAGCTACGAATACCATCAGAGTTACACCCAGTGCAACTGGAATCGGGCTGATACCCAGCTGGTTGGAGAATGCCAGTACAACAGGCAGCAGTACAACCGCCATAGCAGCATTGTTTGCGAAGTTGGTAATCAGCAGAGCTACCAGGAACATGATAGCTACGAAACCAGTTTCAGACTGACCGCCCAGGATTGGGTTCAGAACCTGAATCAGGAAGCTAACAACACCTGTCGCGTCGTTGGACAGCGTATTTGCACCATAAACCGCAGCTGCGATCATGAAGAAGATACCCCAGTTCATCTGACGATAAGCCATTTCTTTAAAGTTCAGTAATGGTTTGCCATCAACTCTGATTACCAGGAAGATGATGGTGAACAGAACAGTAACACCCAGAGGGCCTAAGTTTGCCAGAAATGCGAATACAGGGGAAACACCTTTCAGGAAGCTTGGCAGTAACAGTGTTGCAATGTAGAAAGGAATCATGATTAGATATGCTTTCTGAACAGTGTTCATTGCAGGCAGCTGCATCTGTACTTCGATCATAGCAGGGTCAATCGCTTTCAGTTTGCTTACATCAACACGCAGCACTTTGATAGCCAGGATGTAGATGGTCATAATCAGCGTAGTCATGACTAAGTTGACTGCCATGTACTGTAACATTGGAACTTCCATTGGAGTGCCCATCTGTGCAGTCATACCCTGGAATGCGCTTAATGGAACCAGCTGTGCGCCCATGAACGGGAAGAATGGCTGCATTAATGTGGATACCAGGAACATACCTACGAAGAACCAGCTCCAGATTTTATCTTCTCTGGTCAGGCCCAGAGTTTTGGTTAAGCTGATAGCGATAGGCCACAGAATAATCAGAGAGGTAATAGGGCTTAACAGTGCGGACAGAACACCGCAGCATACATAGAAGATTGCGATAAATACGAAAGGACGACCTTTAAATACTTTTTTGGTCAGGAACCATCTTGCAATGTACATGGTGTCGCCAACTTCGTGTACTGCACCAAACAGTACCAGAGCAAACATAACCATCAGTACAGTGTAGTTACCAACAGCGTTTAACCATACACTGTTTAAACCGGCTGGATCAATACCGGAGATACCCAGCATGAATAAGCCGAAAATACTTGGCCATAAGGTATCAACCATAGACCACAGATAAACCATGCCTAAAAAGGCGCCAACACATTTCATACCCACTGCAGTAATCGGTTCAATCGGAGGTAAAATCCAGAACAGTGCTGTGATTGCGATACCGATTGCAGAATGTACAACGTACAGATCTTTTTTCTGTTTTGCTTCTGCCATTAGAAACACGCTCCTTTAAAAAATGAAAAATAGTTTTCCGAAAACACTTATACGAACCATCAGGTGTTTGAAAAAAATAATTGCGAGTATTCTATAAACCTCATAAGACATATAAGCTTTTTCTATCTGCTATGATCATATAACAAAAGCAGCTTTTGCGGAATTTGAAGGTATTTATATGGGGCTATAGAGCAGGGCTATGGGGGCAAAAAAAGTGTTAGCCATGCGGTTTGCAAATGCAAACTAAATGAGGAGCTGTCAAAAAAATTTGGAAGTAGACTTGCACAACTGAAATAAAAAGACAGATACCATGAACGATATCTGTCTGGAAGATCCAGTCTGGATTTATTTTTTGATAATTTCTAAACCGCCCATGTATGGACGCAGAACTTCTGGTACTACAACGCTGCCGTCCGGCTGCTGGTAATTTTCCAGAATCGCTGCCACAGTACGGCCTACTGCCAGGCCGGATCCGTTCAGGGTGTGTAAAAAGCGCACTTTGCCTTCTTCATCACGGAAGCGCAGGTTGGCACGTCTTGCCTGGAAATCTACAAAGTTACTGCAGGAGGAGATTTCTTTATAAGCGTTGTAGCTTGGCAGCCATACTTCGATATCATAGGTTTTGCAGGAAGAGAACCCGATATCGCCGGTTGGCAGAGTGATAACACGATATGGCAGTTTTAACAGCTGCAGTGCTTCTTCTGCATCGTTTGTCAGAGATTCTAACTCTTCGAAAGAATGATCCGGATGGGCGAATTTTACCATCTCTACTTTATGGAACTGGTGCTGACGGATAATACCTCTGGTATCACGGCCTGCAGAACCTGCTTCTGCGCGGAAGCATGGGCTGAACGCACAGTGTTTGATTGGCAGTTCTTTTGCGCTTACAATTTCATCGCGGTAGTAGTTGGTAACCGGCACTTCTGCGGTTGGAATCAGATAGTAGTCAGTACCTTCCAGTTTGAACATGTCTTCTGCGAATTTTGGCAGCTGACCGGTACCGGTCATACTTGCACTGTTTGCCATGTACGGCGGAATCAGTTCTTCATAGCCGTGTTTCTGTGTGTGCAGATCCAGGAAAAAGCTGATGACAGCACGTTCCAGGCGAGCGCCTGCGCCTCTGTAGAAGGTGAAACGGGCACCGGTAACTTTCCCTGCACGTTCAAAGTCAAGAATACCTAAACCGGTTCCAACGTCCCAGTGCGCCAGCGGTTCGTAATCAAATCTGGTCGGTTCGCCCCAGGTGCGTTCTACGGTATAGTTTTCTTCGCCGCCTTCCGGCAGAGATTCATGCGGGATGTTTGGAATACTCATGATGATTTCTTCCATTTTGGCATCCACTTCAGCTACCTGCTGGTCTAACGCTTTGATATCTTCGCCGACCTTGCTCATCTGTGCCACTAATTCGTCAGCATTTTCACCGGCTTTTTTCATTTTGCCAATTTCTTTGGAAACGGTGTTTCTTGTATTTTTTAACTGTTCCACTTCGGTTAACAGTGCTCTGCGTTTTTCATCTAAAGCCAGGAATGGTGCTAAATCCAGATCCATTCCTCTTTTTTTCATGCCGGCCACAACGGCTTCCGGATTGGAACGGACAAATTTAATATCTAACATAGTTTGCGACTCTCCTTTTTAAATTCACTTACCTATAATTAAACGGCAAAAGAGAGGTAATGTCAAGATTTGGACTCTGAAATTTGTTAAAAATCCCTGCTATTTTTCAAGGCAGCCACCATTTCCAGCCAGTAGTGATAGATATGCGGATGGGCGGTCCACTCTGCAATATAACTGCAGGCCAGCACATCTCCCTGCCGCACAATCACAGGACCGTGGCGGGGATGCTGGCACAGAATTCCCAGGCTAGGTGCCAGATTGATAAACTGTATTTCCGGGCAGAAAATCGCCGCCGACCGGTTTTCCGTAAAGCCGGGCATTTCCAGGATTGATGTACTGAACGTGCAGGACGGACGGCAAAGAACGTCACAGTTCATCACAGCCAGCAGATTGTTCTGGCCCAGCGCTGCCGCCCCGGCGGCAATCCCGAGCAGTGATAGTTCATGGATGCGGGATTTCACCGGCGCTCGCAGACGATACAACTGCTTTGCGTAATCTTCCTGCCGCCAGCCGGTAATCAGCAATCCGTCAATCTGGGTCAGCTGTGTTTCTTTTATAATGGAGAATGCCTGAATCTGCTGCTGCTGTAAAATTTCCCGATTCCGCTGCAGCAGAACCGGCGGGCCGATCATCCCGATGGAAATCATATGCACTCCCCCTTGAAAAACAGTTTCACAGACAGTTTATGTGAAATCTGTGAACAGTGATACGAAAATATGCGGTCTGCTGTACAATTCTGTACACTTATTTCGCTCAACAAATATCTTTCTGTACACTTGTACACTTTTCTGGAAAACTTTCAGAAAGGAAGCAATATTTATAAAAGAATTGATAGAAAATGTGTACAGACTGTACAGGGTGTGCTGGAAGAAGACAACAGTGGCGGAAACGATGCTGGATATGGTATAATCAAACTATCATTCGTTATAAAACGAAGGGAGGGGAACGCAGTGTATTTTCCGGAAAATATCGAGGAACTGGATCGCATAAAACTGGAATGTATGCAGATGGTAAACAAGCGGGCGCTGTTATCCGGTGCAGCTGCTGTGGTTCCTCTGCCCGGGATAGATATCTCGGCTGATATTACCATTATGGTGGAGCTTTTGATGGAGATTAACAAACGGTTTGGTTTATCGGAGCAGCAGTTAAACCAGATGGATTTAGAACGCAAAAAAGTGCTGCTGGTGATTATCTCCTCGGTGGGCAGTGAACTGGCCGGGCGTACCGTATCGGCCGGTATGGTGCGAAGCCTGTTAAAACGGGTGAGCAATCGTGTTGTGGCAAAACAGGTGAGCCGTTTTGTTCCCTTTGCCGGACAGGCCGTGTCGGCGGGCATCAGCTATGCCGCCATGCGTTATCTGGGGCGAAACCATGTGGAGCAGTGCTATCAGATAGCCCTGCGCTATATGAGCAGTATCGACCGGCGGTTTACCGGCGATGTTATCGATATCACATAATGAAGGATAAAGAGGCTGCTGATAATCATGAGGATATATACGGTGAAAGAACTCCTGTTGTAAAATTTTTTTAACTCCCTTGTGTTTTTTCTGTGAACAGAACAGTAATTTTGCAGATTTCCGGTGTAAAAAAGCCGGAACCAGCAGATACTACACAAAAAACGAAGGGAGCATTTTTTATGGATAGACAGCAGAAAATCATAACGATCATTGTCATGTTACTGGCCTGTGCCATTCTTCTGGCGGGCTGCGGGGCAAACGGTGCAGTTGGTTCCGGAAACGAGAACCGACCGTATATCACCCGGGAAGAGGCACAGAACATTGCGCTGCGAGAGGCTGGCGTTTCAACTGAAGATGCCGTGTTTGAGAATAAGGAATTTGATTTAGAGGACGGCTCTCCGGTGTATGAACTAGAATTCCAGGCAAACGGGGTGGAATATGAGTATGACATCCACGCCGAAACCGGCGAGATTCTTCGGGCCGAACAGGATGTACAGCGCCAGAGAACATGAGACCATAGGGAACAAATCGCATATAGTGAAAATAAAAATCCAGCCGGAAACTGCTTCCAGCTGGATTTTGCTGTGTTATTCTATTCTTTGTTATTCTGCGCTTTCCTGTTTTTTTCGCATGGCGTGAATAAGCTGCTGCAATGCAATTCGTTCATCCGATGTGAGCCCGGATAAATCGACCGCTGATTTCTGTTCTACACCAAGCAGATAATCTGTGGTGACATTGAAGAGCCGTGCAAGTTTGATGAGTATTTCAAAAGACGGGCGGCGAGAACCGTTTTCGTAAGCACAGACGACAGATTTGGACGCTCCGATTTTGTTTGCCAGGTCAAGTTGTGTCATATTGTTTTGCTGCCGCAATGTTTTCAGTTTCGTGCCAAGATGTATCATAATCTGTACCCACCTATCATACTCCATAATTTCTTATTGTTAAGTATATCGAAAAGATGAAGCACCGATGGTGGAATATGTTCCCTGTCGGTTGATTTTGTAAAACTTTGATGTTATACTCAAAATCAAGGTAAAACAAACTTGATAATGGGGCGAATGCAATGCAGGAATATATAGCGGCGGAGATATGGAAGAAAATTGCGGAGCTGAATTCGGCAGAAGAACTGGTACAGCTGGCGGGAAAACAGTGGGCGGATGGAAACTGGCTGATGGCGGCAAAATGTTATCAGAAAGCAGCGAAACTGGGCTCGACTGAAGGTCAGTATCTGCTGGGGGAATGTTATGAAGTTGGTATGGGGGTACAGCAGAACGATGCATACGCTGTGCGATGGTATATCAGAGCGGCTGCGCAGCGGTACGGGAAAGCCATGTGCAGTCTGGCTGACTATTATTATCACGGGATTGTTGTAAAGCAGAATAAGAAACTGGCAGAGGCCTTACTGCTGCTTTCTGCCGATAGAGACTGTGCCGCAGAAAAATTGCAGGAGTGGTTTGGGGTAGAGCCAGGCCGGACGAAAGGCGTTGCTTATCACAACTCTTTGCAGGAGGCAGAACAGATAATGCAGCGATTTATAGAGGCTTGTAGGGGAAAATAAAAAAGCCCCGAGAAAAATTCTCGGGGCTTCACTGGCGGAGAGAAAGGGATTTGAACCCTTGATACAGTTGCCCGTATACACGCTTTCCAGGCGTGAAGAGCAGGTTTTTGCTGTATCATAGAGTTTTCAAATCTTCTAAAATCCCTATAAATGCACATTTTGCATTTCATAGGGTGTGCTCAGTTATTCCGAGTTTCTTATGGCATTTCTTATTCCGTTATCAAATTTTAATCACGTAAGTAGCTTTTGTCAAGGGGGAGTTTTAGCCCGAAAGCTTATCACCAAAATCAAAATAACTATAAAGGAGCGTTAATAAAGATGCAAGTATATTTAAAAAATACAGATGAAGTACTCACGATCCCTGTTTCAGTAGAACAACTGAGACAGGGATTTGATGTTTTAGAAGAAAATGAAGTTGTAGTAACGGAAATTGAATGCGGTTGTGTTAATCAAAATTTTGACTCTGAAGAACCAGTTGAAATTTATGTGCTGCATTATTTAGCCTTGCTTTTAGAAATACTGTCTAGTGAAGAACTGGAACTGCTAGAGGCAATACTAGATAGCGATGCAGTTGAAATTCATACAATCGCAGACTTTATCAATGTTATTTTCAATCTAAACTGCTATAAACCGCATGAAGATATTCATTCTGAAGAATGGGCCAGACAATGGCTGATTGAACAGGGTGACATGGAGGGGCACTTTATGGATGAAGAAATGTTACTCTGGTTAGATAATTATCTGGATTTAAGTAAAGTCTGGCGCAATGAATTTGGAGAAGGTTCTTTTACGGAATCTGGTTATCTGGAAAAAGTAAAAGAAAATAGGGTATTATATATTGGCAAAGAAAAGTGATAACTGATAGATGGTGGGTGGCAGATTCTCTTGAACATACAGAAAATGTACGCAGAATGGCGGTTTTATTTGAACAAATGCGGCTAGTGCGGTATAATGTAAAAGGTAGGCGTGGTGTTAATATAATAACACCATGATTTGCTCGAAAAAAGAGGTGATTAGATGTATTTGAAACGTACTGTTTATCAGAAACTGATGGACTGGAAAGAATCTGAGAAACAAACTACTTTAGAAGTAACAGGGGCAAGACAGGTAGGGAAAACCTATATCATTAAGAAATTTGCAGAAGAAAACTTCAAAAACGTTATTTACATCAATCTTTTTGAATTGAGCGGCAAACAATTTCAGCAGTGTTATACAAAAGCAACAGAGTGGAAACCAGGAGAAAAAAGAATTGAAAAACCTCTGCATCAGGCATTTGAGTTGTATGATGATAAGTTCACCGATGATGTAGATACTGTAGTAATTATTGATGAAATTCAGGAGTCGGCAGAAATTTATAATCGGATTCGTGAGTTTACCAGACAATTTCAATGCAAATTTATTGTGACAGGCAGTTATCTGGGTCGTGTACTGGAACCAGAGTTTCGCTTTTCCAGTGGTGATGTGACGAAATTACAGGTATATACATTATCATTTGAGGAATTTTTAGAGGCAAACAGCGCGGAAGTGTATGCAAATTATCTTTCTGGTAGTGAAATAACGGATGAGCAATTTGAACAAATCGATGAATTGTATCGTGTTTATATGCAGATAGGCGGTTATCCGGCCGTTGTACGTGAATATTTATCCTCTAAGGACATCAATAAATCCGTTATAGAACTGAAGAAAATTATTGATACATTCTTAAATGAATCTATGCGATATTTTGATGATATTCTGGATGTGGGAGTGTATGATAATATTTTCCTGAGTGTCAGCCGAATTCTTTTGAGAGAGAAAAAAGGTCTAGATGAAGATAGTGTTAGTGAGGAACTGCAGAAACTTGTTGTAAAAGATTATTCTAGCAATATCACAAAAACAACCTGCTATCGGGCAATGAACTGGCTGCAACACGCTGGTATTATCGGGTTCTGTGGAAAGGTTATTGAATTAGATCCATTGGATTTCAAAGCACGCAGCCGATGTTTCTTTATGGATTTAGGTCTGGCACATTATTATTTGAGCCGTGCCGGTGCAGGGAACGGTACTTTGCAAGGTATTTTACATGAAAACTTTGTATATATCAATCTGAAAAAACGGCAGGACTATCCGGAAGAAATCGTTTTTGAAACTCCTGCTTTTGCGACCTTTAAAGGTGGGGAAATCGATTTCTTTGTGCAGACAATTGGTGAAAATACCAGATATGCAGTAGAAGTGAAAGCTGGCAAAAATAGCGGTATTAGTGCTAAAAGAGCATTGGAACAGGGCAAGGTGGATTATCTGCTGTATCTGAAAGGTAATACAAAAGGTGGCATACAGGATAAAACGATTACCATGCCGATTTTCTTATTGGAACAATATAAATTTTGACAGTGTATTTGGGAGCGCTCTTCATTATGCAAGAGCGCTCTTTTATATTGGAATTGAACTGGTTGATGGCAGAATGCGGAGGGGACACAACCTTTTTTAGACAATATCGACGCGCGATGAATAATTGAAGCAGAGTAGACAAAGCTTTAGGATTACACAGAGCGCGGAGATATTGGATAAAAGGAGGTTGTGTCCTCTCTGCGTTTTACTGCATATCAAAATAAATTGGAGGTAGACATATTCTGGCTATCCCTGTTTGCTATAGTAATAAGTGTAAAGAGAAAGTTAAAGAGAAGCAAATAGTAACATTAGAAAGAAGATGATTATACTTATGAATTTACCTGTTAGTGTAACGCAAAATGAACTTGCGGATGTATTATTAAATATTGCGCTTGCACGCCCTGTTTTCATATGGGGCGCTCCGGGTATCGGAAAATCTGCTTTGGTAGAACAATTTGCAGAAGCAGTTGGATTACCGTGTGTATCATTACTGGGAAGCCAGTTGGCACCGGAAGATATTATTGGGATTCCGCAGATTCGAGGGAACACGTCAGAATTTTTACCGCCCAAGATGATTGCCAGAGAGGAACCTTATGTATTATTTCTTGATGAACTGAATGCCTGTTCACAGGAAGTACAGAAAGCATTTTACAGCCTAATACATGAACATAGAGTTGGTGAATATCATTTGCCGGAAGGCAGCATTGTAATTGGAGCCGGAAACCGTTCGCAAGATAGTGCAATTGTAAAAACAATGTCATCTGCATTAATAAACAGGATGTTTCATGTGCAGCTGAAAGTAGATGTAAAACAGCGGACTGATTGGGCTTATGAAAACGCGCTTCATCCATGGGTGATTGATTACATTACAAAACGCCCTGACCATTTGTTTAGTGAACCGCCGAAGACAGAAGATACATTTTCCACACCGCGTTCATGGCACATGTTAAGCGATGCTTTAAAAGCTTTTGGGGCAGGAGAAAAAGAATTAGCTGAAAAAACAATTCGTGTTCTTGCCTATGGATTATTAAGCAAAAATCATGCATCGATGTTTCTTGCTTATACCAAACAATTAAAGAACAGTACGCAGCTTGATGATATTATTGCAGGTAAGGCTCATTGGCCTAGCAAAGCAGAAGACAGGGATGTTTTATACTTCTTAGCAACTTCTTTTCGTGCAAGATTGCTTCATGATTTGCCGGAACAGAAGCAAAATGCGAGTCCGGATATGAGAAACTTTATTCATCAAGCGAAAGCAATGATAAAAGAGTTAGCGGAAATCAGTATGGAAATGGCGCACATGGTTATTGCAAATGATGACGAAGAAGCTTTTCCAGATTGGTTTATGCTAGAAATTATCAGAGATTTGCCACGACTTGCAGTGAATAATGGTTAAAGAGGCGTATAAGTATGGCGAAAACGAAGAAAAAACAGAAGTCAGATACTGAATTAGCCATGGATGAAGGTATTAAATTAATTCGTAAACATCCTGTGTTTGCGTTACTGCATATTAACTATAGTGAAAAGAACTGGAAGGCTAGTGCAGAAAGCGCAGCAAAAGTATGTACAAATGGGAGTGTTTATCTAAATTCTAATTGTGAACGAACGCCTAAAGAATGGGCACATATTATTGCTCACTGCCAGCTGCATTTAGTATTTGGGCACTTTGATATAGAAAAGGTTCCAGGCAAAGGCGATAGAGACTTTAATAAAAAAGTTTGGAATCAAGCATGTGATATCTATATTGCACGCTTTTTATCTGAGGTGAAAATAGGAACAGCACCATTCGGTTTGAACGGTAATATCGTTCCCGGGAATCTTGAAACAGAAGAAGAAATTTATGAATACCTTATTGAAAATCCTTTAGAAGAGGGGCAATTAGGTGTTGCAGGTAAAAGTTATATGGATATGGAATGGGATAAAAACCAGACAACATATAGCCGGTCTGATTCATATAGAGATAGCTTTAATCGTGCGGTGACACATTCTGTTTATAAAACAATCACACTGATATCTGGGGAAAATGATAAGCGCAGAAGTCCGGTACTTGATGCAGCAAAGTGATTTATGGATCATTATCCATTATTAGGCGGTATAGCGTCTTCTTTTAAAATTATCGAAGATGGACAATACTGCATCAAACACCAAATTCAGATTGCTGCGGTTAATGTTACAGCCGGGGAATTTTATGTTAACCCATCTATGAAATTAAGTGATGAGGAATGGCGTTTTATATTGGCTCATGAATTTCTGCACGCTGGATTAAATCATCACGCCAGATGCGAAAACCGGAATCCCGTTATTTGGAATATAGCCTGTGACTTTGTAATAAATGAATGGCTTGTAGAACTCGGCGTTGGAATGATTCCGGAATGTGAAGTTTTATATGACCCAGAGTCTTGAATTGTCAAGTTAAGTGCAACGATAAAGAATAATAAACTTCATAAGGAGTCAGGTAGTTAAGACATTTACGAGGACGTTTATTCAATTCATCTACTTTGCTCTGTATATATTCGTCACTATACCTGGATAAATCATTGCCTTTTGGAAAATATTCACGAAGGAGTCCATTTGTATTTTCATTCGTACCTCTTTTCCAT
>JAFYPD010000051.1 GCA_017547685.1 Peptococcaceae bacterium | reverse complement strand
TGGCCCTGAACTGGACTTTTTAGTGGATAAACTGAATTATCACAAAATCCGAACCTACAGCTTACACGGTATCGTAAGCAAAGAAGAACGGCAGAAAGCCATGGAGGATTTCCGGAAAGGCAAAATTAAAATTCTGGTATCGTCCGACCTGGCAGCCCGCGGTTTAGATATTCCGGATATCACCCATGTCATCAATATGGATTTCCCGGCAGAACCAAACGAATACATTCACCGTGCCGGCCGTACCGCACGCGGAACCCGCACAGGCCAGTGCTACAGCCTGGTAAATCCGCGCGAACTGGCAGCACTGCGTATCTATCAGCGCGAATTTGGCATTCAGGTGGCTCCGGTGCATCTGGTAAAAGGGAAAATCCTGTCCGGTGCAACCAAAGATTACTACAAAGACCCGAACCGCAAGAAAAAACACAGCGGCGAAGCAAAAAACACGGAAGCCAAACACGCAGAAGCGAAAAAACAGAACAGCAAACCTGCAAAATCCACAAAACCAGACTATGCAGGCAAAAGCGCAAAAGCAAAATTAACCGAACACAGCACGGAAAAGAAACCGGCATACAAAACCTCCAATAAAGGCGGTTACACCGCTCAGAACGAAAAATCCGGCTTCCAGAAAGGCACAAAAAGCCAGCAGAAACCAGGCCGTTCCGGCAAATTCAGCGCACCGAAGAATACGTAAAACCGGTCAGACCGTATTATAATTTCTACTGTTTGTAGATAAAGTAAGTATGATACAGGTATATGTTTATTGTGAATCAGCAGGGAATGCACAAAATTGTGTGTTCCCTGTTTTTATATGGTAATATAATATCCAGACCGCCCGCAATGCTTCACATACAGAATTTGTGATTGTTTCTCATAAAATAAAAAACCGGAAGCAGTATAACCCACTTCCGGTAACAAATCGCTCGCAGTATTGCGCCTGAAGGCTCGCGAGAGAAGTCGCTATTAGTATATTCGTTTTCCTTTCCCTTATTACAGTTTTTCCTGCCAGTCATCCCGAAATCCATAATACCGCATTGCGACAAACGGATATTTTTTTGTGAGCCTTAAAATCTCTTTTTTCATAACAGCAAACTCTTCCGCTTGAAGCAAACGCCGCATTATCAGTACAAAACCATATAAGTGCGCATTATCAATTGTGCCATCTTCTTTCTCCATTAACAGTGCTTTTTCACTTTTATTCAAAGATGGTTTCTGTTCGAACAGCCGATTATATAGTCTGCTTCCATGAGCGCACAGATTTCGAATGATTGTCATACTATGCATAAACTGTCCCAGTAATTCTTTACCGCGTTTCTGATGCAGCCCATATTGCGCTGCAACCGCCAGTTTTACATCGTCCTGAGAAATCGAATACAAAAAAGAAATATCCGCTATCGTTAATAAATCTACATATGCCCAGATAGGAAGCTCCTGCCGTAAATCTGTTACATAGTGTTTCAGATACGCTTCGTGAGCCAGCCGCGTTTTTTTCTGAATATCGGCTTTTTCCATAATCTCCTGATGTTTTTTCTCGTTTGTAAATAGAGAAGAATCCATATATCCAGTTCCACCATAAATTCTGGCAAATTCATATGCATATACAGACTTCATTGTAACCTCAATAATTTCTATGTATTTTAAAATAATATTACGCAATTCACGGTCAAAATTGTAAATATCTATAATATTCTGAAATGTAGCATTTTTTGAAAATACATCATTCTGCCGCAATGTTAAGGAATAACCGCTAATGCGATAATAATTATTTCGCAACAAAAAAACTTTTGCCTGTTCTTCATCCCCAACTGTCAACCCGCGTCCTTTTAGAATTGCAATCTGTTCATCCACTGTTTTAAAAACTTTCTCTGCTGCCAATACAAATTACCCCCTAAAAACAGAACGCCCCCAAGTGTGCATGTGTTTCCACAGAGGCCTGAGGGAGATGTTACTTTTATTATACCACTGTGGGGGCAGTTGTCAATCCCTACTCTAGCACAAAGGACATTCAACATCCGTCCCATACGGCATTTTTTCCATTATACCGTATGGGCGGGGTTGGCGCAGAAAATCGCGCCAGACCGCCCACAATGCCATACACATACAAAAAGAGGCGGGTTTTGTCCCAGGCTCGTTTTTGTGTTGAAGATGTTGGACATGGTGACGTTGGTTGAGCCAAAAGTGCCAACATCAGGTCAGCATTTGGCCAGCATCCGGCAGCATCAGAACGATTGTTTCACGTGAAACAATCGAACAAATACAGACAGCGGCCCTGCATTTCTGCAGAGTCGCTGTTGATTGTGGTGGTACTATTCTGTTAATCTTTCTTCTACATATTTTTCAATATAACTCAAAAACACTTTGGCATTTTCAACCTGTTCTATTGTTTCGCTTTTGCCTTATCCAGCCGGTAACGGGCATATTCAGCCTTTGGGTCTTTCAGATTATCCAATTCGCAATCCCTCCCGTTCTACCGTCTGATAAAATACCGAAGCCGGTTTATATGCATCGAATTGCTGCTTACTCTGAAATGTTGCCGATATCACACAATCATATTCCAAATCCAGTTTATCAGCCACAGGCCGCATTTTTTTACGCATAGCAGGGATTTCTTCTGGTGCTGCATGCAACAGAACCAGTAAATCAATATCACTTTCACTGTCATAATCACCGCGGGCACAAGACCCGAACAGAATGACTGCATATAACAAAGAACCATAAATCTGCTGCGCAGCCACCGCATATTGCTCCACAACAGTCCGAATCATATCATCTGTCACTGGTACACAACCCCTTTCTGCAAAATATAGTTTCTATGTATATATTATATCCCATTCACAAAATACCTTCAACTGTTCAAAAAAACTTATGTAAAACAGCGGCCCTGCATTTCTGCAGAGCCGCCCTTCTTATTTCGCTGGATTCCTAATCAGAATCACAGCAGCATCGTATTAGTTAAATTTCCGACGAGTGATTACCAGACCTGCCAGCGCAAACATCATCAGAGCCATAAATGGAACTGCATTTGTTGTATCGCCGGTTTTTGGTGCATCGCCCAGAGGAATTTCCGGTTCTTCGATAACTTCTTCACCAGGTACTACAACTGGTTCTTCCGGAATATCCGGTTCAGTTGCTGGTACTTCTGGATCATCAATGACTATTTCCGGATCTTTTGTTTCTTCAGGATCTTTCGGAGGTTCTGGTGTCCATGGATCATAAGGATCATAGCCGCCGCCCTGTTCTTCCTGTTCGAAACTATTTTCGAACAGATAGGTGCTGCCGGTAGTTACGAAACCATAAACACTATGAGTTGTTACACCGTTTACTTTAGTGATATCAGCACCGCCGTCATATGTTTCAGTAATGATAAACTGAACACTGCTGCCTGTGCTTACTTCCACCTTGAAGTCTTCAAACATTCCATTTGTCAGGCTGAAGTCACAACTCCAGATAAAGTTACCGTTCTCATCCTGTTCGTAGATGTAATTGCCCGCATCATCTTTGGCGTTCATAACATACTGTTCGCCATTTACGGTGATAACTGCAATTCTACCTACACTTGCCATATAATCGTTCAGAGCTGCGCTTGCTTCATCATAAGCCGCTTCTTTCCCGATTAAATCTTTCGCAGCCAGGAATAAATCACTTGCTGCATCGTATTCAAACGCCAGTGCAGAACCACTTGTGTTCACACCTGCTGCCTGTAAACCATACAGAGCCATTTCTGGTTCTAATGTCTGCAGAGGAATTCTCCAGTTTACCAAACTTTTAATAAAGTCGACAATCTGATCCTTAATGCTATCATCCACGGAATCGCCCGCTGGAACTACAGCAAAGCTGTTTTCAAACAGATTGTATTCGTAAACAGAAGATGTGGTTACATATTCATATGCAGAACCGGTTGTATTGATAGCAAACAGAGCTGGACGAATTTCGCTGCCATTGATATCTTCTACTTCATCGCCATACATGATGAATTCCAGACTGCTGTTGGTTGTTCTGAATACGGTGTTTCTAAATGCTTTTTCAGCGTCAGCTAAAGCCGCCAGAGCATCTTTATATTCACCTTCCGCTGTGATTTTTGCTGCATTATAGCTGTGCAGCGTTTTTGCTGCCTCGCCGGTTAATGGAGCAGATACCTCAGGGGTTTTCACAATCAGCTGTAAGTTAAACAGGTATTGAATACCAGTTTCCGGCTCATTATATGCACGTTTTTCAACGCGGATTGTATTCTCGTCCAGAGGTGCTACCTGAGCTTTTGTATACAGATAAATTGTGTTTTCATCATCTACTAAAGCAATGTTGCTATCGATTGTATCTGTTGCAAATACCCATTCATCCGTAACCGCTGCGTCTTTGTACCATTTCCCATCGAACTGGTCAATAGACTGCATACCAGGCGCAATTACTTTGTCTTCGTAGCCATATACATAACCGGAACTTGCTACATTATATGTTTCCGTACCGTCTGTGTAGCGATACACTACATTGTACAGGGCATCGAAGAATACATTTAAGGTTGTGTATTCCTGTGCACCAGTTTCTGCATCCACTGGATATACATGAACAGTTTTCTGTGTATCAGATTTTTCTGCATTAAACTGATACATATACATAGAGCGTGTTGTCACAGTATCTTCTTCTGTGATGAATACCAGAGAACCAGCTGTTGTGCTTCTCAGCTCAAAACCGCCGTCAATTGTATACGCACCAGATTCAGGATCCTGATACCAGTACTGTACTTTGTACTGCGCATCGCTGTTACGAGTTACAGTTAATGTACCAAATACTACAGTAATGTCGTAGTTGTCAGCGTTTGTGCCTTCATTTAATGTATAAGTGAAAGTATTATCGCTGGTACCAACATTCGTCTGCGCACCTGTTACATTATAAGCTGCACCTTCACCATCAGCAAAGCCATCGCCACTTACGGTTACAGTATCATTTCTTAATGCTGTACCGTCATAGGTTTTGCTGTCTGTTGCAGAGGTTAAGGCTACCGGTCTTGGATTGATGGTTAATGTACCATCTACCTCTGTAATATTGTAGCTTGCAGTTACATCTTCTGTACCATGCATTACACGTACACTGGTAATTTCATTATTGCCAGTCACTGTATCTGCTACATTTGTTGCACTGCCTTCTA
>JAFYPD010000050.1 GCA_017547685.1 Peptococcaceae bacterium | reverse complement strand
TTGTTCGCTTTTTTCAACTGTTTAATTTTCAAAGAGCTTTGCTTTGTGCCGTTTCGAGGGAGTTCCTCGCGACAGCTTTTATATATTACCACGCCGTCAATCTCTTGTCAACACCTTTTTTAATTATTTTTCAAATTTTTAATTCAGTGTTGACGTCTTGCTGACGACCTTTGTTATATTATCACCTCTCCTCTACTTTGTCAACATCTTTTTTCGTCTTTTTCTAAAAATTCTGTTCTTTCTTTAATAATGCAACATGATATAACACACTTATCACGCAGATACTGTCAACTGGTTCAAACCCATCAAAAGATTCTCTGCAAAAGCTGCAAAAACTGTTGCGTTTTCTCTCTATTTATGGTAATCTGTTATGGTCAAGTTGATAAGCGGCAGTGGCGGAATCGGCATACGCGCACGTTTGAGGGGCGTGTGAGGCAACTCGTACGGGTTCAAGTCCCGTTTGCCGCATTATAAAAAGCTCAGTAAACACTGTTTACTGAGCTTTTCTTTTTCTTCTTATTCCTCTAACAGGCGAAACGCTACGGCGTTCTGGTTAATCAGATGGCTCTTCTGTCGAAAAAAGACAGTGCCGTCCACTGACGCATACAATTCCTCTTTGATTGCTGCATCAAACGGATCCAGTACCTGCGCCAGCAAATCACCCTTATGAACAACTTCGCCGGGATCTTTGAAATACCGGTACAGCCCGGATATACTAGTTTGCACGGTAATCAGATTCTTGTCTGTCACTACATGGCTTGCATAACCTGGGCGTCTGCGATACTGTAGCACACTGCAATGATTCAAAAACCCGAGAATGTGGTCCACCATGTGCATAGCTTCCGGCGTATCAAACTCCTCCGTGTGAGTGGTGTACAGAGAGAACGCGTTGGATTCCCACACCTGCCAGTTATAGTTCAGGGTGGTACTGTCATAAGGCCGCGGTCTGCGCAGCATCACGTACGGCATACCAAAAGCTTTTGCCAGTTCTATATTATGATATCCCAGATCCAGAATTCGTACATGCGGGATAATTTCGCCCATCATATAAAAGCTTGTCAACTGAATCCCATATTTGTAGCCCTGGATTTTTTCAAACAGTCCCGCAGCAATTCGCTGTGTGGTTTCACCCAGATGATACCCCGGAAACATCCGGTTGATGTCTGTGTCATCAATCGGCCAGAATCGTTTCCCAATATTCATAGACGCATGGTTCACCGACGGAATCACCAGAATTTCGCATCCTTCTGTGATAGCACCATCCGCCTCCAGTTTTTTTAACGCTTCAATTAAACGGGCACATACATACATCTGCTGTACCTCATTACCGCGCAGCGCACCCACAATGCAGGCTGTTTTTTCACCCTGGCCAAAACAAAAACCATGCACTTTCAGACTTTCCCGGTAAGGCGAGTGCAATTCATATAAAATTTCTTTTCTCACTGCACACTACCTCCTAAAATGCGAGCAATCAGCGACCCTTCATTCACCACAGGATATTCCCGTAGCGTAAAAATCATGCCGCTGCACGGCGCCTGAATCTGATGCAGCACTTCACCGGTCAGCGGGCTCACAATAGCACCGACAACATCGCCCTGCCGCACTGTATCCAGGTGGTCTACTTCCGGCACAAAAATCCCGCTTTTTTCCGCATTGATATAACCAACATGTCCATCACGGGAAATAATCGGGCAGCGCACCTCCGGCACCGGCCCTGTCCAGATGCCCATATTTGCCATCAGGTTTAAGATACCGTCCACCAGCTGCTGGCCATTGTGCTGGTTAATCCGCATCCCTACACCCATTTCCACAACCAGGGTTGGCACTCCAATCTGATTCAGGCTGTACGCCAGCGTGGCTTCCAGTACAGTGGCAGCACTATGCACCCAGATAAAGTCCATATTCAGCAGTTCAGCATACGGCAGAAGCTGCAGCGCTGACTGCTCATTAATTCGAATCTGCGGAAGTTCCCGGAGAAAGATATTGCTGGAATGAATATCAATACACATATCCGCACCAGCCAGATTCTTCATAACACCAGCCGCCACGTATTCTGCAGTGGCGCCGCTTTCATCGCCGGGAAAAATGCGGTTCATGTCCATATCAAACATCGGAATGCCTCGGGTAAGGGAGTCAATTCCCATCGGGTTCAGGGCCGGATAGATGTCTACAATGCCGTTCAGATATTCCTTATTCTGCTGAATCACATGGTTCAGCAGATAACACACATACTGCCCTTCCAGTTCATCCCCGTGAGTACCGGTTACAATGGCAATGCGGCGTTCATCTCCGCGCAGCACATCAGGCTGCAGCCGGTTCCGCACAATCACCAGCTTTTCATCCACCGGCAGCCCTACTTCAATTACTCGTTCTATCATAATTACAGTTCCTCCAGATTTACATAAACGCGCTGCTTCTGTACCGCCTGCCCGCAGAACACACCGCGATTCAGCCGGCAGTCCAGACAGTCACGCCCCTGCGCAAGTTTCAGATACCCGTCATCCACCAGCTTATTCTGTGTCGGGTCCAGCCCGTGCCACAAGCCATTATCATATACTTCCACCCAGGCATGGGTTGCTCCTTCTCCGAAAATCATCCCGGCAATATAGCGGGCAGCAATCCCCTGTGCCCGGCACAGCGTAATCAGAATCTGTGCATAATCCTGGCATACGCCGCATCCCTGAGCAAAAGCATCACCAGCTGTTGTGGATACGGATGTACTTCCTGTTTCATACCGGAACTGCTGATGCAACCCCTGCATTAGTTCTATCGCCTGCTGCAAAATACCGTTCTGCACTGCAGGATATTGCTGTAAAAAATTCTGCAGCGGCACCGTCATGCGGCACGCTGCAGATGGATAACGATAAAACGGCAAGCATGGCTCCGGTTTTCTGCGGCTCTGGCTAAGCCACGCAACACCTGACATCTCATAGAGAAAGAACGTGTGCGGCGCATCAAACCGGCCGGAACCAATCGTATTGCCGAAAGAATCCTGTTGAAAATTCAAACCAGTCTCCGGCTGCAGCGACCAGGAAAATCCGCCAATCTGCTGCTCCGGCAGGCGCAAAGGAAATGCCAGCAGGCTGAAACTATGCTGCCATACCGGCTGGCTGAACTGTAATTCCATACTATAAGAAAACTTCACTTTACGCAATCATAACACCTCATACGAATACAATCACCTGAAAAGAATCAGGAAAACAGCTGTGCCAGACAGGATAACGCTTTCTGACGATTTTCATTAAGCGCTTCCTCTGTCACAATGCATTCACCGATGTAATCCAGTTTTTCTTCCTGATACAACAGCCCGGTTTTTCCGATTCTGCCGCGCAGTTTATAGTAGGCACGCTCCACTTCCGCATGAGAAAACCGCAGACGCACATACAAATCCATACGTTCTACATAACGACCGCATTTCATTAGATTTCGGCACACTTCGCTGTCAGCACGATCATCCACACTGCCCCAGAAGGCGTAAAGATAATCCATAACCACCTGTAAGTCTAGCAGGCGTTCTTTGGATGTGCGAGCAGCCTGCATCTGGTCAATGGCCAGATGGATGTAGGACAGCGACTCACTGCTGATTTCATCGCGCAGCACCACAGCATTGTCAAACGCTCTCTCCAGACTGCTCACAACGGAGCTATTGTCTTTCGCATCAAACAGAAAATTTTCGAAAAAAGCAGCCTGGGAGCCATATACATCCGGAATACCCATGGCATGGCAGAACTTATCGTACAGCACCTGTCTTTCATCAACGGTTTCATCAAACAGAATATTGTATGCCTGCAGCGTTGTAAACACACGCTCTGTATAACGGCCCAGCCAGTACATCTGCTGAGATTTTTCTAACGAGATAGCACCCATGTGTCTTTAAAGCCTCCTCCCTGCGAAGAATTCACCACAAAGGATTCCGGATTGCGGGAAAACCGTGTTAAACCGCTCGCCCACACTTTTGTGGTTTTGCCTGTCAGCACAAAAGCACGCAGATCCGCTTTGCGCTCTACCGCCGCACCGTTTTCCATAGTGGTCAAATCTTTAAAATAAATAATTTCCTGTGCAATAAACCGGCGCGGTTCTCTGCAAATCAGGTCTTTCATCTCCTGCAGATTTTCCGCATTCAGGTCGCGGCCGAAGATAACCCCGTAACCGCCAGCCTCTGCCACATCTTTGATAACCAGTTTTTCCAGATTTTCCAGCACATAAGCTTTATCTTCCTCATACATCGGCAGATAAGTCGGCGCATTTTTCAGAATCGGCTCTTCATTCAGATAATACTGAATCATCTTTGGCACAAAATAGTAAATTCCTTTATCATCGGCCACGCCGTTGCCCGGTGTATTCATAATTGCCACATTGCCCGCCTTATAGGCATCCATCAGATGCGGTACACCGATCACTGATTCCGGCAGGAACGTCAGCGGATCCAGATATTCATCAGAAATACGGCGATAGATAACGCCTACCCGCTGCGGTTTCCCGTCGTAAGAACGATAGTAAACAACGTTATCTTCCACATATAAATCCTGCGGCATCGCCAGGATAGAATCTGTTTTTTCCGCCAGGTAGGAATGTTCAAAGAAGGCTGCATTGTAACGGCCCGGTGTTAAAATCACACGAATCCCGCCGCAGTTCACAGCTTCCATGGTTTCGCGCAGCAGTTCCCCGTAATTTC
The DNA here is from genome assembly GCA_017547685.1 of Peptococcaceae bacterium. Taxonomy (GTDB): domain Bacteria; phylum Bacillota; class Peptococcia; order Peptococcales; family Peptococcaceae; genus UBA7185. The sequence goes on along the minus strand of JAFYPD010000050.1, from coordinate 1,689 downwards.
GGTTGTCACGAATCTTATTTACATAAAACACATCAGGACAGACCCGTCTGGTCAGTTCTCGGGCAATCAGCGGATAAGAAGCCCCGGACGGAATACGCAGGTTATCCTCTAAAATATACCACTCGCCGGTTTCCGCCTGCACCAGGTCAATCCCGGAGATGTGGCTGAAAATACCGGCCGGCGGCACGATGCCTTCACACTGCGGCAGATAGCCCGACGAACTGTACACAAACTCTTCCGGAACAATGCCGTCTTTCAGGATTTTTTTCTCACTGTAGATATCAGCAAGAAACGCATTCAGAGCGTTGACACGCTGAATCAGCCCTTTTTCCAGAAAATCGAATTCATCAGCAGGAATCACCCGAGGAATCGTATCGAACGGAAACAGCTGCTCATGAAACTCATTGTTTTTGTAAATCCCAAATCGCACACCATATCGCGCCAGCTGTTTATTAATGGCCGCGGTATGTTCCACCAGTTCAAACATATAAACTCCCCTTTCCTTACATCCATGTTATGATGCTGTTTTATGATATTTTTATGTTTATGTCCATCATGTCAGTAGCAAAAAAGGCAAAAGCACCTGTTACCATACGGCAGCGCCTTTGCCTTATATTTATTTTATAATATTTTTTTATTTCCGTCCAGCCTTTTTGACAAATATTCCTGTATACTTATACAGCCTCTCCCATTCCGCCGCACAGATAACAGCTATAAAATCAGTTCCTGAATCAGCCGGGCAACACCATCTTCATCGTTGGATGCTGTTAAACGGCTGGCAGCAGCCTTGGCTGCAGGCACTGCATTTTCTACCGCCACACCCAGACCGGCATACTGCAGCATATCCAGATCATTGTGGTTGTCGCCAAAAGCAATAATCTCATCGCGGGCAATGCCCAGCCGGTCTGCCAGCTGAGCCAGCCCGTAGCTTTTCTGCGCCATCGGATGGCAGATTTCCAGAAACCGGCCGCCGCTGACCACGGTATGCAGGCTGCCGCCAAACTGTTCTGCAATGCGCTGCTGCAGTTCCGCAATGGGTTCCGGTTCATCAAACACGCCGTACTGTGTTACCTGAATGGAGCCCAGCCTCCGCGGCACCGCCAGCGGCTCCACACCGATATGACGGGCATATGCCATCACATGGTCGCTGAAGGAGGAAAAATATAAATTCTCATCCGCATAAATATTATAGTGCATGCCGCTTTTCCGCAGAATTTCTTCCAGTTCGCCGGCAATCTCACCAGGCAGATGCAAGGCATGCATCACATCGCCGTTCAGCCCTTTCAGCAGAGCCCCCTGATAGGTAATCAGCGGCAGTTCCAGCTGCAGCCGGCGGGCTATCGGCAATGCCGAACAGTACATACGGCCGGTGGCAAAGGTAAACCCTACCCCCGCCTCCATGCACTTCCGGACTGTATCCCGTGTAAATTCCGATACCGTACCGTCACTGCGCAACAAGGTGCGGTCTAAATCCGTTGCAATCAGTTTATACGTCATACTAATCCACCAGCCAGCTCAACACCGTGCTGACTACCGATAGAATAATCGAACCTACAATAGCAGGCCACAAGCCAGCCACATCAAAACCGCCCACTACAGCGGATACCAGTTTCAGCATCAGCCCGTTAATCACAAAAGTCAAGAGACCCAGCGTCATCACATTCAGCGGCAGCGTAAAAATCATCAGCA
>JAFYPD010000049.1 GCA_017547685.1 Peptococcaceae bacterium | reverse complement strand
GCTATGTACAGACAAACGAAGGCATTAAATAAGTAGCTTAGGAGGTACATCATGGCAAATATCATAGTCGGGGTTACCGGTGGTATTGCTGCATACAAGGCAGCTGAACTGGTGAGTCTGTTGGGTAAGCAAGGTCATGATGTACGCTGCATTATGACGGAGGCTGCACAGCAGTTTATCACTCCATTGACTTTGCAGACATTGTCGGGTAATCCTGTATATACGAATATGTTTCAACTGCAGCAAAATCCGGAATGGAAAGTAGAGCATATCGGTCTTGCACATTGGGCGGATCTTATGCTAATTGTACCTGCCACGGCTGATTTTATCGGCAAGGTGGCCAATGGCCTGGCAGATGATTTGCTTTCTACCTGTGTGATGGCAAGCCAAGCACCGGTGTATTTTGCACCTGCTATGAATGATCAGATGTATCAAAATCCTTTGGTACAGCGCAATATACAGACTTTGCGTGATGCAGGATATGGCTTTGTTGACCCGGTAGAGGGAAACCTTGCTTGCGGTACATCGGGAAAAGGAAAAATGGCTTCAGTTGAACAAATTGCTGATGTTGTGAACACATTGCGTCCGCAGGATTTGGCAGGAATGCGTTTTGTGATTACGGCCGGGCCTACACGGGAACCTATTGACCCGGTACGGTTTTTGACCAATCATAGTTCCGGCAAAATGGGCTATGCGCTGGCACGGCAAGCAGCTTATCGCGGTGCCGATGTGGTGCTGATTAGCGGTCCTGTACAGCTGGAGGCACCTTATGGTGTGCAGATGGTGTATGTAGAAAGTGCTCAGCAGATGTTTGAAGCAATGCAGCAGTATTATGCCGATGCCGATGTGATTATCAAGTCAGCAGCGGTAGCAGATTATCGTCCGAAAACTGTATCAGCACAAAAGATAAAGAAAACGGATGATGATCTTACGTTAGAATTAGAACGAAACGCAGATATCCTTGCTTGGCTTGGCGCACACAAAACCCATCAGGTTTTGATTGGCTTTGCAGCAGAAACCAACGATGTTGCACAAAATGCCCTTGGCAAATTGCAGCGCAAACAGTTGGATTTTATTGCGGCCAATGATGTGACCCAAACCCACAGCGGTTTTGGCAAGGATACCAATCAGGTAACATTGTACGGTGCCGATGGCAGTGTGAACGCATTGCCGATCTTGTCCAAAGACGATACGGCCAACCGGATATTGGATGTGGCCATTGCGTATAAAACAAAGTTGAAATAGAAAAATCAGAACAAATCATTTGAGGAGTTGTAAAATAAAATGCGTAAATTATTTACTTCTGAATCCGTAACAGAAGGGCATCCGGATAAAATGGCTGACCAGATTTCCGATGCGATTCTGGATGCAATTATGGAAAAAGACCCAATGGCTCGTGTAGCCTGCGAAACATTCCTGACTACAGGGATGGCGCTGATTGCCGGTGAAATCAGCACTACTTGCTATGTTGACATGCCAAAAATCGTGCGTGAAACCATCAAAGAAATTGGTTACACCAATGCGGATTATGGTTTTGACTTTAAAACAAGTGCGGTATTGACCTCTATCGATGAACAGTCTCCTGACATCGCTATGGGTGTAGACACAGCATTAGAAGCAAGAGACGGTGACATGGATGAAGCCGATGCAATCGGTGCAGGGGACCAGGGTATGATGTTTGGTTATGCAACCAACGAAACAGAAAGCTACATGCCTCTGCCTGTATACCTGGCACACGGCTTAACCAGAAAACTGACCGAACTGCGCAAATCCGGTGAAATTTCCTACCTGCTGCCAGACGGTAAATCCCAGGTAACCGTTGAATACGAAGACGAAAAACCAGTTCGCGTAGATGCAGTTGTAATCTCCACACAGCATAAAGGCGAAGCAACTCTGGAACAGATTCGTGAAGATGTAATCGAAAAAGTAATCAAACCAGTAATTCCAGCTGAATTCCTGGATGAAAATACAAAATATTTCATCAACCCTACCGGCCGTTTCGTAATCGGCGGTCCTCAGGGCGACACCGGTTTAACCGGCCGTAAAATCATCGTAGATACTTACGGTGGTATGGCTCGTCACGGCGGTGGCGCATTCTCCGGTAAAGACTGCACAAAAGTTGACCGTTCCGGCGCTTACGCAGCACGCTATGTTGCGAAAAACATTGTAGCTGCTGGTCTGGCTGACCGTTGCGAAGTACAGCTGGCATATGCTATCGGTGTAGCTCAGCCTGTATCCGTACTGGTAGACACCTTCGGCACAAACAAAGTTGACGAAGAAAAAATCGCAAAAGCAGTTCTGGAAAACTTCGACCTGCGTCCAGCCGGCATTATCCGTGAACTGGATCTGCGTCGTCCAATCTACAGACAGACTGCAGCATATGGTCACTTCGGCCGTACCGATTTAGATCTGCCATGGGAACAGTTAAACAAAGTTGAAATCCTGAAAAAAGCAGTTGCTGAATAATTAAAATCAGACGTTAAAAGCCGTCATGCAGAAATGCATGGCGGCTTTTTTGCAGTTTATATCCAGTTGTGTTATAATTAAAAATTAAGATGTTTTTAAATTGATTTATAGAAATTCATTTTTATATCTGATGAAGATTATATAGAGCAAAACAACTGGCAAAAGGAGAGAGGATTTTATGCTGGCACAACTGCTTACAGAAACATTATTCGGTGCTCTGACCGGTTATATAACTAATGATACTGCTATCCGCAGCATGTTTCAGCCGGGCGGCGTCATTGAAAAAACAAGGGATGACTTTGCGCATGAAGCGGGGCTTCTGCTGGAAGAGCAGGTATTAACCCGGGCTGTGCTGGAACAGCAGATTGCACTTCCACAAGTACAGACCGCTCTTTCGGAGCTTCTGCAGGATTTTCTGCAAAAGCGGCTTCCGGAGGCAATGGAGCAGCAGAACCTTCAGGATTTGCCAGACAGCGATACGATCGCATCGTTTTTAAAAGAATTAGTGGTGGAGTTTCTGCAGCAGGAACAGGAGCAGATTCTTATTCTGCTGAAGCGATATCTGCCGGTAGAACTGGTGCTGACAGATACCCAGTGTAATCAGCTGGGAAGCCAGCTTGAAAAGATTCTTCTGGAGACTCTGCAGCAGAAAAAACTGATCAGCCGCTTCTGGTATGGATGGCGTGAGGAGCATGGCAGCCAGAGTATGGAACAGATGGGGCTGGGTTCTTTTTGTGATATCCTTATAAAAAATGCTGCGGTAAAAAGCAGAAACTGGCCGCAGATGCTGAAACAGCAATATGGAGAAGAACTGGAAAAACTTCTGCAGGAAAGTATCTCTACTCTGGAACTTCAACCGATTTTACTGGAGATAGACGGCGTTATGACACAATACAGCCTGCGTCAGTACCTGAGTGTGGATGAAGCTGAACTGATGGAGACTGTACAGCGGATTCTTGCATCTGAAAACGGGCAGGAGCTTCTGAAACAGATGGCTGGGCAGCTGCTTCAGGCTCTGGAAACCATTGATATGCCTGTGGCACAGATTATACCAGAGGATCTTCTGAAAGAACTTGTTCCTTTACTGCATCAGGCGGTTCCGGCAACCATGGAGCGGGTTCTGGAATGGCTGCGGCAAAACAGCAATTCCCTAAATGAAATGCTGAATCAGGCGGTAGATGAGGTTTCGGAAGAAATCGGCGGCATGAAAGGTATGTTGCTGGAACAGCTGAAAGAAACCGTGCTTACTCAGGTGTTAGGAGAAAACAACCTGGTTGATTTTATGCAGGAGACGG
>JAFYPD010000005.1 GCA_017547685.1 Peptococcaceae bacterium | reverse complement strand
TCGACAAGCTGAGTGAGAATCAGACTAGAATTTTTGATTCCATCGACAATTTGAGTGAGAATCAGACTAGAATTTTTGATTCCATCGACAAGCTGACAGGTGAGGTGAAAAGCCTTCATCAAAGAATGGACAGGTTGGAAGAAAGAATGGACCAACTGGAGGATACGTTTGAAACAAGAGTTGGCCACTTGGAAGAACGAATGGACAGATTTGAGGAAAGCCTGAATCGAATGGATAACCGAATGTTCCTGCAGCAAGAGGAAATCACCGGAATTAATAAGAAACTTGAAAGCTTAAACACACAAACACACGAAAACGTACGGTTTATTTCCGCCATTCTAGAGGGGCAGCTCCATATGGAAGAACTCGTAAAAGATAATCACAAAGAAGTTTGTGGCCGGATTGATTCTCTGGAAGCTGATTTTGTTGAATGGAAACAGATTACAAAACAGCATTCCTATGAAATCATGGCGCTTAAGAAAGCACAGTAACTTTTAACTATTTTCTTATAATAGTATCGCATGCATTCCTCTTTTTCTACATAGCACGCCTGCGAACATAAAAACGAGGATAAGCCATCCTGTCGGCAGATGGTTCATCCTCATTTCTTCTTTAAATATATACATATTAGTTTTCTGTTTTCTGTGTCAGATATTTTTCCAGTCCGTTGCGGCGCAGAATACAGGCCGGGCATTCCCCGCAGCCGTCCCCTTTAATCCCGTTGTAACAGGTGAGGGTTTTTTCCCTCACATAATCCAGCCTGCCCAGCTGGTCAGCCAGAGCCCAGGTTTCCGCCTTGTCAATCCACATCAATGGGGTGTGGATGACAAAGTCATAATTCATAGCCAGATTCATAGTAACATTTAACGATTTAATAAACACATCACGGCAGTCCGGATACCCGCTGAAATCGGTTTCGCACACACCGGTCACGATGTGTTTTGCACCTTTTACCTTTGCCAGCACACCGGCAAAAGTAAGGAACAGCATATTTCGGCCCTCCACGAAAGTATTCGGCAGTGCACCGTCTTCGCCGGCCTGCACCGGGATATCATCCCGGGTAAGCGCATTTGGCGCCAGCTGATTCAGCAGTGCCATATCCAGAATATGATGCTCCACGCCCAGTTCACCGGCAATTTCCTTCGCACATTCAATTTCTAATTTATGCCGCTGCCCGTAATCAAAAGTAACAGCAATCACTTCATCAAAATTCTGCATTGCCCAGAACAGACAGGTGGTAGAATCCTGCCCGCCGCTAAACACAACAACAGCTTTTCCCTGCATAAAATTATCTCCTCTCATTCTGGCCTGCGGCCAGCGGGTCGATGTGGTACCGACCCCTACAGAATACTAGAATCATATAATTGTAGAGGCGGATTCAGCACAGAAATTCGCGCTAACACATCCGCCCGTTAACACAATTTGCATATGCTGTATTTTATTCAAATTATCCCGCTTACGCAAAATATTCATTCCTGCATCAATTGTTCTGACCTAACAGCAGCAAAGCCTCCTGCCGCAAATTAGCATCTTCCTCAAATACGCCGCGGAAGGTGGCGGTGCGGGTTACGGTGCCGGCTTTTTTGATGCCGCGGGCTGTCATGCAGCTGTGTTCGCCTTTTACCAGCACGGCCACATCGTTGCTTTCGGTCACCATGGACACGATTTCGGCAATATCGCTGCCGATTCGTTCCTGCAGCTGAAGCCGGCGGCCAACCATATCGGCGATACGGGCAATTTTGCTCAGGCCGATGATTTTTTCTTTCGGCAGATAGGCTACAGACACTGTCATATTGTACATCAGCGCCATGTGGTGTTCGCAATAGCTGAAAATCGGGATTTCGGTTACGGCCACCATGTTATTCTGGCGGCTCAGATAATCCTCATCCTCGAAGGTGGTGTCAAACATATGGGCAATGTCTTCGTTGGTGTAGTTCATGCCGTCAAATACTTCGGCGTACATTTTGGCCACACGCTGCGGGGTATCTTTTAATCCTTCCCGTTCCGGGTCATCGCCCAGAGCCAGCAGAATCTCCCGGATATGATATGCAATTTTTTCTGTATCAATTGCCATGGTTACACACCTCTCATTTCTTTTGGCCACAGAAGTTTGTGCAGCTGCAATTGCAAACGCACCTTATTCAGGCACTGCTCTTTCATTTCCTCTACAATCGCTAACGGATCAATCAGCTCGCGTACCGGGCTGAAAAATACCTGGCAGCGATGCTGTAATTCATATTCTTTTACAATTTTCACTGCACGGTGCAAGTCTTCCTCGCTGGCAATGACAAATTTGTAAACATCCTCGCGCTGTATCTGATTCAGATTGTCCATGCACATCTGCTGTTCCATGCCGCTTTCCGGCAGTTTGTAATCGAGTATATATACGATGTTTTTCGCCGGGCAGGCTTTTCGAAACGGGGCAATGTCAATGGAGCCGTTTGTTTCAATATGCACCAGCAGGGTATCATCATCAGCCAGCAGCTGTAATAATGCGATGATATCGTTCTGGATTAATGGTTCGCCGCCGGTTAAGGTGACATTGCGGATGCCGCTTGCTTTGATATCATCGTAAATCTGCTGCGGTGTTTTGTACTGCACCGGTGTGGTGCCGTCCCAGGAGTAAACAGTATCGCACCAGCTGCAGCGCAGATTGCACTGTTCAAAGCGGACAAAACAGGCTAATTCTCCTGCGGTAGGGCCTTCGCCGTCCAGCGAGATAAACTGTTCAATCACTGGCAGCATGGCTGCACCTCCCGATAGATGCAGCTGTTTACCGGTGTTTCAAAAATTTCTACCGAATACACCGGATACCCTGCATTCTTAACCTGATAGTAAATATCGCGGCTCATCTCTTCGGCCGTCGGGCGATATGGCACCATCACTACAGCAAACTGATTTGGCAGCTGGGCCAGTGCATTTGCTGCCGCCCGGCCTTCTTCGTTATCTTCAATTAATAGTTTGTGATCGTACTGGTCTGCAATGGTTTTCAGCATGGCTTTCACATCGCCAAAGTCTGCCACCATACCGCGCTGCTGGCCTTCCTGATGCAGGGTTTCGCTGGCCAGCTCCACCACCAGACGATACCGGTGGCCGTGAATGTTGCTGCATTTACCTTCATATCCGCTGAGATAATGGGCGGTATCAAATTGTATTTCGTTTTTCAGAATAAACATAGGTACCTCCGGAAAATAAAAAAAGCGCCACACAGGCGCTATCAGTTCTTGTACATAACTACATGTAAACGGATAAGCCTAGTTTTGTTTAACGACAGGATGGTCTTAATGAACTGTCTCAGTATTCATTTACTTAGTTATTATAGCGTTGTTTGCCGCAAAACGCAACAAAAACACACCGGTTTACCATGTTATTTTCTATATGGATTGTATCTCTGCATGTATTTTGTATAACCCCCAAACCAACTTGATTTTGTGAAATCAGATAAGATAATATAGTACTGCGAATAAGACAAGCTCACATGACGCAATTTTTATATATATTTTTGAATCAGGAGGCGTATCCATGAAAAAAGCAATTCCGTTTACACTGGAACAGATTGAACAGATTATTGAGACCTATCCAACTCCATTTCATATTTACGACGAACAGGCTATCCGCGATAATGCCCGCCGCCTAACAAAGGCATTCAGCTGGGCACCGGAGTTTCAGGAATATTACGCAGTGAAAGCTGCACCAAACCCGTATCTGCTGAAAGTATTAAAAGAAGAAGGATTCGGCGGCGACTGCAGCTCTATGGCTGAACTGATTCTGTGCGAAAAAGCTGGTATCACCGGTGAAAAAATCATGTTCACCTCCAACGAGACACCAATCGAAGAATATGTAAAGGCGAAAGAACTGGGTGCAATCCTGAATCTGGACGATATCACCCACATCGACTTTATCGACAGCCAGATTGGATTGCCGAAAACCATCAGCTTCCGCTATAATCCTGGCCCGCTGCGCGGCGGCAACGAGATTATCGGCACACCGGAGGAGGCAAAATACGGTTTAACCCGCGGCCAGCTGTTTGAGGCATATCGCATCATGAAAGAAAAAGGTGCCGACAAATTCGGCATTCACACCATGATTGTGTCCAACGAGCTGAACCGGGAATACCTGGTGGAAACCGCAAAAATGATGTTTGAGCTGATTGTGGATTTAAACAGAGAGCTGGGCATCCGCTTCTCCTTCGTCAACTTCGGCGGCGGTATCGGTATTCCGTACAGAGAAGAACAGGACCCGGTTGATTTAGAAGCGCTGGGCGCAGAAATCAAAGAACAGTACGACAAGATTATTGTGGCAAACGGCCTTGACCCGCTGAAAATCTGCTTAGAATGCGGACGTATGGTAACCGGTCCTTACGGATATCTGGTAACCAGAGCCATCCATAAAAAAGATACCTATAAACATTACATCGGTGTGGACGCTTCCATGGCAAATCTGATGCGCCCTGGCATGTACGGTGCCTACCATCACTGCACTGTGATGGGGAAAGAAAATGCCCCGGCTGATCATGTGTATGATGTAGTGGGCAGCCTGTGCGAAAACTGCGACAAATTTGCAGTAAACCGTCAGCTGCCGGCCATCGAAAACGGTGACATCATTGTTATCCACGATGCGGGGGCACACGGTCACGCAATGGGCTTTAACTATAACGGTAAACTGCGCTCCGCAGAGCTGCTGTTAAAACCGGACGGATCCGTAGAATGCATCCGCCGCGCTGAAACCCTGGATGATTTATTCGCTACACTGGATTTCAGTAACCTGTAAAAAGAGAATAGACGATAACATCAAGGTATTCCATCCATCTGGTGGGATACCTTTTTATTTTCCTCCTGGAATCTTCAATAAAAGTATTATGTAAACTAAAATCTTGTCCCAAAACTCATGAGTTATGAATACGTCCACAATGGAAGGACAGTCCAACGAGGCGCAGACCAGGGGTATCCCCTGCGCCCGGCGCGGCGTTAATCCGACCAAGAAATATCCTAGGAGGGAAATAAATTGAAAAACAAAAAATTATTTGCGATTCTGACATTACTGTGCTT
>JAFYPD010000048.1 GCA_017547685.1 Peptococcaceae bacterium | reverse complement strand
TTCAAACAGGTTTTCTTTGTTTTTTTCACTGGTTTTGGTCAGAAATACTTCCGGTGTATGCTGAATCTGTACCCAGCCCTCCGGATATTTATGCAGCTGCGCAATGGCTTTCAGCAAATCTTTTTTCTGCCACAATACGCTTCCCACAATACCAACAGCCGATAATGCTGCTGCATGAACAGCTTTTCCTTTACTCATTCTGATTGCCTCCTGTCTTTTTTATCTCAGCGAAGAGAACCGTCAGATTCCCTTGCGAAAAGTATCTGGATTTGATATAGTTTTAGTGATAAATATCAATGACACAAAGGAGTGATTTTCATGGCAGGCAGAAACGCACCGGAATTACAGGGCGTCACACAGCTTGGCAGCCAGAAAACCAGATATCCGGACAACTATGCGCCAGAAATGCTGGAAACTTTTCCAAACAAGCATCCGGAAAACGACTATTTTGTAAAATTCAATTGTCCTGAGTTCACCAGCCTCTGCCCGATGACCGGGCAGCCGGACTTTGCCACCATCTATATTTCCTACGTTCCGGGCGAACGCATGGTGGAAAGCAAATCGCTGAAACTGTATCTGTTCAGCTTTCGCAATCACGGAGATTTCCACGAAGACTGTGTGAATATCATTATGAAGGATTTAATCAAACTGATGGATCCGAAATACATCGAAGTGTGGGGCAAATTCACACCGCGCGGCGGTATCTCCATTGACCCGTACTGTAACTACGGCAAACCGGGCACCCCGTGGGCCGATGTAGCCTTTAACCGGCTGGCCAACCATGACTTGTATCCGGAAAAAGTAGACAACCGATAAGATACAAAAAGAACTTCTCTTTTGGTAAAAACACTTACTAAAAAAGAAGTTCTTTATTTTTGTGCTGTTTTCCTGCTGCCAAAGTCGGAATTCTATAAATTCTTACCGTTCTGCCAGTTCCACATATCCTTTTTCGCCGCCGATGCTCTGATAAGCCGGACGGATAATTTTATCCACGTTGGTCAGTTCCTCTAACCGGTGGGCACTCCATCCCACAATACGTGCCATTGCAAAAATCGGCGTGTACAATTCCTGCGGAATGTTCAGCAGGCTGTACACCAGACCGCTGTAGAAATCCACGTTGGCGCTGACGCCTTTATAGATTTTCCGTTTTTCCGCAATGACTTCCGGTGCCAGTTCTTCCACCAGTGCGTACAGCGCATATTCCTCATGATGATGTTTTTCATCGGCCAGCTGCTCCACAAAACCTTTAAACACTTTCGCACGCGGGTCAGAAATACTGTAAACCGCATGGCCCATGCCGTAAATCAGTCCTTTTTTATCAAAGGCCTGTTTATCCACGATTTTTTCCAGATAAGCCCGCACCTGCTCCCGGCTGGTTGGGTCTTTCACAGTATTCTTCAGGTCCTTCATCATTTCCACCACTTTGATGTTAGCACCACCGTGTTTCGGTCCTTTCAGCGATGATAACGCCGCAGCGATAACCGAATAGGTATCAGAACCGGAGGAAGTTACCACATGAGTGGTGAAAGACGAGTTATTACCGCCGCCATGTTCCATGTGCAGCACCAGTGCGATATCCAGCACATGTGCTTCCAGATTAGTATAGGATTTGTCCGGCCGCAGCATACGCAGAATATTTTCTGCCATGCCCAGTTCCGGGTCAGGTCGGTGAATATATAAACTTTCATCACATTCATAGTGATTGTACGCGTGATATCCGTACACGGTCAGCATCGGGAATACACTGATCAGCATCAGGCACTGCCGCAGTACATTTGTCATCGACAGGTCAGATGCATAATCATCATAGGCAGCCAGAGTCAGCACACTGCGTGATAATGTATTCATAATATCTTTGCTAGGTGCTTTTAAAATAACATCACGCGTAAAGTTTGTAGGCAGCGTACGCATCTGCGCCAGCATACCGGTAAACTGCAGCAGTTCCGCTCTGTCTGGCAGCCGGCCAAACAGCAGCAGATATGTAGTTTCCTCAAAGCCATACCGTTTTTCCTGAACAAAACCGCGCACCAGCTGTGTCACATCATACCCGCGATACAGCAGTTTCCCGTCACATGGCACCCGGTTGCCCTCTTCATCAACATCGTATGCCTGAATATGAGAGATATTGGTTAACCCTGCCAGTACACCAGTGCCGTTTTTATCGCGCAGACCTTTTTTGACACCGTATTCTTCATACAGTTTCTGGTCAATGCGACAGTTTTTTTCGCAGATCGCAGCTTTCTCTGCAATATAATAACTGAATTCATTTTTTTGACTCATACCTGCTTACCTCCTGTGAAAATATTTGTGGTCTTATTGTATCTTAGTTTCTACATGGACATATAATTTTCTTTCTTTTTTAAAAATAGACATTCTTTATAAGTTCTGCCCCGTCTAAGTTCATTCATGTACCTAACACAAAACAAAAAAGCGACACCATTTTAATATCGGTATCGCCTCTATCTGTTTTATTGATTATCGGATAATCGAATTTTTCGGTAACGGTTTTTTCGCTGATACATTCAGCACAACAATCCCCGCCAGAATTAAAATAATTCCTGATACTTTACTGGCTGTCATGGCTTCGTTAAATACAAGAACACCAATCAGTGTAGCCACAACGGGCTCCACCGTTGCCATCACTGACGCATGGCTGGCAATCACACCGGTCAGCCCGCGGGTATACAGCAGATACGGAAACATGCAGGCAAACACCCCCAGCCCGATTCCATTCAGAATTACTGATGGGTTGCTCAGCATCGAAGCAAGTTCCGTTACATGGCTCAGCGGCAGGGTTCCCAGTGCCGCCAGTACAAAGGTGTAAAAGGTAATGGTAATACTGTGGTATTTGCGCAGCGCATAGGTGGTGAAAATACTGTACAGCGCATAGCCAAAACCCGCGCCCAGGCCTACCAGAATCCCGGCAGCGCCGATAGAATTGCCGCTGCTTAACCCGGTAACCATCACGCAGCCGGCAAAGGTCATCAGCACAACGACCCCTTTTTTTGCAGTAAATTTTTCTTTGAACAGAATAATGGACATCACCATCACCATCATCGGCGCTGTATACAGCAGCACAGCTGCCACCGATACGGATACCATGGCAATACAGGTGAAATAACAGTAGTTAAAAAACATCAGGCTGCAAATCCCTGTGCCAAAAAACATCCACCAGTCGCGCAGCTCAATTTTAAACAAATCCCGGTTGGTAATGGCAATATAAATGCCCAGACAGATGGCCGCAATCCCCACACGCAGCAGCATAATCTGTAACCGGTCCAGCCCCAGGTCAGTCAGATGATTGAAAAACAAACCAATCATCCCCCACAGAACACCGGCTGCCAGTATATACACATAAAAAATATTCTGTATCATGTTTCGACTTAACATAATAATATTCTCCAGCTTCTATAGGATTCTGACTATTATTATATGCCTGTTTTTGTGTTGCGCAAGGCGACTGAACTATTCCTTCACTGACGTAAGATTTTTTTGGTTTAACAAGGCGGCTTTTGCATTTTCAAGCGACGCGTATTGAACATACGCAAGGCGCGAAAATGCAAAAACAACGCAGTTAAACCAGAAAAAGATACGTCAGTCTAATAACCGAGTAGCCAGAACCGCGCCACCGCCACCCCCTCCCGGATAAAATAATTCAGTTTCAGAATCGGGTACGTGGTTTTTGCCGGTACACCTATCACCTCAATACCAGCCTGTTCGGCAAACAGTTTTGCCCGATACAGATGATATTCGCTGCTGATAACCGCTACCGGTTCCGGTATTATGCCCTGATGCAAATCCTGCAGAAGGATAGCAGAATACTGAAAATTTTCTCTGGTACTGGCGGAAACTTCTTCTTTATACAAACGTTCCTTTTCGATGCCGTTTGCTGTTAACCACTGATACATGGCCTCCGCCTCGCTAATCTCCTCTCCTGAACCCTGTCCGCCGCTTAAAACTGCCACACTGGCCGGATGGGCTGTCAGCCATTGCTCCGCAGCCACCAGCCGGTTATACAAAGAAAGCGACGGCTCCCGCCCGTTTACACCGGCACCTAATACAATCAGGTATTGGGCATCATCGGGCTGGTCGCCGCTTGACGCTGCAACGATGGGAATTTCAATCAGGCTCAGGCAAACCACTCCGGCAATGGTGAAACCAATCAGCAGCCGGCGCATCCAAAGGATTGGAATATAGTGCAGAAGCAGTGTCAGCAGTGCCAGTCCAAAAAAGATAAGCGCAACGGTCTGATAGCCAATCAGCACGAACCTGAAAAAACAGCCCAGAATAAAAAAGATAGCAGCAAGCTTCACAGCGCGTATATCCTGCCTGTTTTTCTTATATGCTTCTTTCATAAGCCCCCCATATATTATTAAAAATTCATTCTTCAAAACAATTATAAAAAGAATACCAGCGAAACGCAAGCAGATTCTAGCTTTAGCCGGAATGCTTTCCATACATAAATGTGCAAAGATAAAACAAAGCGGGACGACTTTTCGCCCCGCTTGATACTGATACACGATATACTTAGATAATGTTGCTTGCCTGATCCAGGTTTTCCACCATTTTTTTCACACATTCCGTGCAGACCAGTTTCCCCTTATAGTTCTGTACCCCTTCTGCACTGTTGCAGAAAATGCAGGCTGGTTCATATTTTTTCAGAACAATTTTTTCATTGTCTGTATAGATTTCCAGTGCATCTTTTTCATCAATGCCTAAAGTTCTTCTTAATTCGATTGGAATTACAACTCTTCCTAATTCGTCTACTTTACGAACGATACCTGTAGATTTCATAATCGTTCCTCCCTGTACTTTTTTAATTTCCTGTAATCAAACAGAACTTACATTCTTTTCTAACCTTGCGTAAATGATACCATTAACCTCGAAAAAAGTCAATCAAATTTACTGAAAAGTGTAAAATATTTCAAATTACTACCTTTTTCTTTTTTATTACGAAAACAAAAGAACCCCTTGACGGACGGCTCGTCTTTTTCTATACTATATTTTATATACACATAAAATATACCAGTTGTGCGAGGAAAGGTAGAGTACCCGAAGAGCTGCTGCTCAGAGAGCTGAACATTTGCTGTGAGTTCAGACTGTCAGCGTCGGCGAAAATGAGCCTGGAGCATGGCCGTTCGGCCCGGTTGATTGCCGTTATACAATCTGCTGAGGTTCTGTGTTTTTGGCAGAACAAAGCAGGGTGGTACCACGATTTTAAACTCGTCCCTGTTGTGATAACAGGAACGGGTTTTTTGTTTTCCTCCCTATGTATATTTGCGAACTACAATACTATTGCAACAGGAACATTCTGATTCCTGCAAGATTGAAGGAGGCTTTTTCATGACTGAATCTGCTGAAGCAAAACGTTTTTACATTACTACCCCGATTTACTATCCAAGTGCCAATCTGCATATCGGCCACGCCTACTGCACCGTTATGGCCGACACTATGACCCGTTACAAACGGATGCAGGGCTACGAAACCTATTTTTTAACTGGTTCTGACGAACACGGCCAGAAGATCGAGCGTGTAGCCAAAGCCGAAGGTGTGACACCAATCGAATACACCGACAAAATTGTAGCAACCTTCCAGGCATTGTGGGAACGCTTACTGATTTCCAACGACGATTTCATCCGTACCACTCAGCCGCGCCATATGGAAGTGGTGCAGAAAATTTTCCAGACCATCTACGATAAAGGTGACATCTACAAATCCGAATATGAAGGTCACTACTGCACCCCATGCGAAACCTTCTTTACAGAACGTCAGCTGGTGGATGGCAACTGCCCGGACTGCGGCCGCCCGACAGAGTTAATCAAAGAAGAAAGCTACTTCTTTAAAATGAGCAAATATCAGGACCAGCTGCTGCAGTACATTGAAGACCATCCGGACTTTATTCAGCCGGTGGCCCGCCGCAACGAAATGATTAACTTTATCAAACAGGGTCTGGAAGACCTGTGCATCTCCCGTACCACCTTTGACTGGGGGATTCCGGTTCCAATCAACGACAAACACGTTATCTACGTGTGGTTTGATGCGCTGACCAACTATATCTCCGCGCTGGGCTACATGAGTGAAAACGATGAACTGTTCCAGAAATTCTGGCCGGCAGATATTCATTTAGTAGGGAAAGACATCGCCCGTTTCCATGCTATCATCTGGCCATGTATCCTGATGGCTGCGGATCTGCCTCTGCCGAAACAGGTATTCGGCCACGGCTGGGTACTGCTGAACAGCGGCAAAATGTCCAAATCCAAAGGGAATGTAGTTGACCCGAACGTTCTGCTGGATAAATACGGCGTAGATGCCATCCGTTACTTCCTGCTGCGCGAAATCTCCACCGGTTCCGACGGTTACTATTCCGAAGAAGCGCTGGTAAACCGCATCAATATTGACCTGGCCAACGACTACGGCAACCTGGTGAGCCGTTCCGTTGCTATGATTGACAAATATTTCGAAGGCATTGTGCCTGCCCCTGCTGCTGCACCAGCCAGCGAATTTGACGCTGACCTGAAAGCACTGGCAGAAAGCGTGGGCAATGAAGCTGCCACTTATTTAGAAAAAATGGACTTCCCGAACGCACTGGCTTCCATCTGGAAGTTAATCAGCCGTGCAAACAAATACATCGATGAAACCGCGCCATGGGTGCTGGCAAAAGATGAAAGTAAAAAAGCCGACCTGGGCACTGTACTGTACAACTTAATGGAATGTATCCGCATCAGCACCATCCTGCTGACACCATTTATGCCCCTGGTACCTGGCAAAGTGGCAGAACAGACCGGCCAGACCTTAGAAGGCCGCACCTGGGCTGACGGCTGTACCTGGGGCAATGTGGAAACCGGCGTGAAAGTATGCAAAAAAGAAGCTATCTTCCCGCGCATTGACCCGAAATCTTTAGATTTGCCAAAAGAAAACGCAAAAGCAGAACAGCCAGCGAAAGAATCCAAAAAAGAAGCAAAACAGGAAGGGAAAAAAGAAGAAGCACCTGCTGCAGAAGGCAAAGCAGAAATCACTTACGATGACTTTGCCAAACTGGATTTACGCGTGGTAGAAGTGCTGGAATGCAGTAAAGTGGAAAAAGCAGATAAACTGCTGCAGTTCAAATTAAAAATGGGCGATGAAATCCGCACTGTTGTATCCGGCATCGCAAAATTTTACGAAAATCCGGAAGCATTAATCGGTAAAAAATTAGTACTGGTTGCCAACCTGGCACCGAAAAAAATCCGCGGCATTGTATCTCACGGGATGCTGTTATCCGCTGCAACGGATGATGACAGCCTGCTGCAGGTATTACAGGTAACCCACGAAGATATCCCATCCGGTTCCACCGTTTGCTAACAGGATCGAACTATCATGATGAACTTATTTGACACACACGCACACATTCTGGATGACCAGTTCAATGATGACCGCAGCCAGGTCATCCAGAACATTTACGATAATATGGCGCTGGTGGTAAACATCGGCTGTAATCTGGACGACTGCCCGCGTACAGTGGCACTGGCTGAACAGTACGATAAATTATATGCAGCTGTCGGGCTTCACCCGGAAGATGTAAAAACCTACACGCCGGAAGGCTGGGACATGATCTGCAAACTGGC
>JAFYPD010000047.1 GCA_017547685.1 Peptococcaceae bacterium | reverse complement strand
GATCCAGCCATACAGCGCCGGAAGCAGTTTTACCCATTTTTTTGCCTTCGGAGTTCAGCAGCAGAGTGATTGTCATAGCATGAGCATCCTGACCCAGTTTACGACGAATCAGTTCAGTACCGCCCAGCATGTTACTCCACTGGTCATTACCGCCAAACTGCAGGTTGCAGCCGTATTTCTGGAACATATAGTAGAAGTCGTAGCTCTGCATAATCATGTAGTTGAATTCCAGGAAGCTCAGACCTTTTTCCATACGCTGTTTGTAGCATTCTGCACGCAGCATGTTGTTTACGGAGAAACATGCGCCAACTTCACGCAGCATTTCGATATAGTTCAGAGGTTTCAGCCATTCGGAGTTACGAACCATCAGAGCTTTGCCTTCAGAGAAATCGATGAATTTTTCCATCTGTTTTTTGAAGCAGTCTGCATTGTACTGGATGGTTTCTTCGGTCAGCATCTGACGCATATCGGTACGGCCGGAAGGGTCACCGATCATTGTAGTACCGTCACCAATCAGAGCGATTGGTTTGTTGCCTGCCAGCTGCAGACGTTTCATTAGGCACAGAGCCATGAAGTGACCAACATGCAGAGAATCTGCAGTACAGTCAAAACCGATGTAGAAAGTTGCTTTCCCGTTGTTTACCAGTTCTTTAATTTCATCTTCGTTGGTTACCTGTGCGATTAAACCGCGGGCTACCAGTTCGTCATAAATTGTCATTTCAGCCATTTTATCTTCTCCTTAAATAATAATCTAAAAAGTTTTCATCAAATCCTGATAGAAAATAAAAAACTCCCGTCCCTCAAAGGACGAGAGTAAAATCCCGTGTTACCACCTTTATTCACCGGCATACAGCCAGCCTCATCCGATACCTGTTCGATACCGCGGCATATTAACGGTTGCCATCCGGCACAGCCTACTAGTTCATACATTTTAAATAAATGCATGACACAGAACGTCTGAGATTTTTTGTGTGGCACGGCGCATGGAAATTTGTGCAGCGCCACGTACTAACCTGTACGTAAGTAAACAAATTTTCATGCAACACAGCCACGCAGAAAATATCTGCGTTAGGTTCAGTGTGCAGCTCCGAGACGTATTCACAAACCCATCCCCTGGCCCTCTCAGCAACCGGTTCCTCTCTGTTGGTTCGCTGTCTGCTACTGGTTCTCGTCAACGCCTTTTCATATATGATGATAGTATATCTAAACAAATGAGGAATGTCAAACAAAAAATTCTACAAAAAACGCCTTGTTTTCTGCTGACAGATTTGTTACACTGAACAACAGAAAATAATACAGGAGGAATCTCTCATGTGGAAAGAATTTAAAGAATTTGCCTTCAAAGGCAATGTGCTGGACATGTCCATCGGGGTTATCATCGGCGGTGCATTCGGTAAAATTGTGACCTCTCTGGTAAACGACATCATTATGCCGTTCTTCGGCTTTTTAACGGCTGGCACCGACTTCACTTCTCTGAAACTGGTGCTGAGCCCGGCAGAACTGGACGCAGCCGGTGCAGTCATCAAACCGGAAGCTGCACTGATGTACGGTAACTTCCTGCAGAACGTATTTGACTTTTTTATCGTAGCATTCTGTATTTTCTTCTTTGTACAGCAGATTACAAAAATGAGAAAGAAAAAAGAAGAACCTGCTCCGGAACCGGCACCAGAACCAGCCGGCCCTACCACCGAAGAATTACTGGCTGAAATTCGCGACTTACTGAAACAGCAGAATCACTAAGTCTTCTGGCTGCCCGTTAACGGACAGCCTTTTTCATTGCCGCAATGATTTTTACAGAAACAAAAATAACTCTTATAACAACATACGGCAGATGCAATTGCTGATTCGTCCGCATTAAAACGGAACTTTTTTGCCAGATGTCCATACCGGTACAGACGAAGTCTGTAAACGGTGGACAGATGGTAAAAATGTCCGGCTTTAGCGGGGTAAGCAATGCATCTGCCGTATGTTTTACTTTATAATTTTAATGTTTCTTCAGCAACCCAGGCAGAAGGTTGGTCATGGAGCCCGCCAGAATCAGCAGAATCCCGGCAATCATGTTCATCGGAATCTGTTCATGCAGGATGAAGAATGCCAGAATTGGGGCCAGCACCGGTTTAAAGAAGAATACCAGCGCTGCTGTGTTGGCCGATGTTTTTTCCATCGCAATAAAGTAAGAGGCGAAGCCAAGGCCGGTTACACCCAGATATACAAACAGCACAATCGGCAGATTTTCCAGCGTATAACCTGAAATAAACGGCACATACGCAAATTTCTCCAAACCATTTGCAATCAGCAAGTCTGCTGCTGGAGGAATATAGCCAATGAGCGACACTGCAATCAGTTCGATACTGCCGAATAAAAAGCCAAAGCATGTGACCACCAGCCCGCCGAATTTGGCACATTTCCGTTTGCCCAGAACGGTGTACAGCGCAAATACTAATGTAGCCGACAGCGTCAGCACCACACCCAGCATTTCAACATGCATATTCCACGGGTCAATGATAAAGACAATCCCCACCACATCCAGCAGCAGTGCCGCAATATTGCGTATATGAATCGGCTCCCGCAGAATCAGATACGCCAGCACCAGCACAAACAGCGGATTACTGCTGAACAGCACCGCCACCACCGATGCATTGGCATGCAGAAGGGATAACTGATACAGCGACATGCTGATTACCATCCCCACAAACCCCAGAAACGCAAAATACAGCAAGTCCGACTGTTCCATGTGTACGTCTTCCGCTTTCAGTTTCTGCAGCTTTTTCACCGCAAAGGGCAATAACACCAGCCCTCCAAAGAAAAAACGGGAAAAATTAATCTGAATCGGGTTTAAATCCCCGCCAATAAACTTCAATGCAATTTCCATCAGACTGAACATCAGCGTTGTGAATGCAATACAAAAATATCCCTGCTTCTGATTGCTTGTCATCGTAAAAGACCTCTTTTCCAGCTATAAACAGTATCATTGTTCAAGTTCTCATTATAGCACTACCAGGTGAAATTACAATCGGTTTGAAGCATAAAATTATTGATACCACGCGGCAACAAACAGCAGATTCTGATAGGTTTTACCATCACCAAGCCGTACTTCCGGCGCAAAAACTACAATCAGTTCATCATCATCGTCATCCTGATAATAGCAGGAAACCTCCTGATCCAGCTCTCTCGGCAGGTAATAGCCATCCGGAGTTTCTGCTCCCTGTGTGGTGACACGGTCAAACACATCGTGCCGGAATGCCGGCCCTGTCTGCAGTTCCACATTCAGCTGCAAATCGTCAGCATCCTGATACTGCCAGACACTGTACTCCTCCCCGTCGCCAAACCAGCCCTGTGTGTTGTGCGTGTATAACCGGGTCGCACCATCGGTTGCAATTTCCACATCAAAACTTGACCGGATATGTTCCAGATTCGGTTTTAACGCCACCCCGAATACCAGATAAATAATCAGCAACGCAACCGCACAGCCGGCCAGAAACATCTTGAACCAGTTTGTACGCTTCCACCAGTCCGTATCAATAAATGCCATAAACATATTCCTTTCTTCATACATCAGAAAACGGGCGGCCACAGGCGAACGCCCCTGCAAGAGAACAAAAACAACAAAGCGAAATGCAAAAAAGACAAGCCCTAAAACTTTTCCTGATGCACTTTACCATACTGCAACCCTTCCAGTGTTCTGCCCGGTTTTTCTTCATCGGGAACGCCTAAGGCCAGAACAGCTAACACATCATACTGCGCCGGAATATGAAGCAATTCTTTGATGAAATCGTTACTGGTCTGCTGTTCGCCCTGTGCCATACGGTTGCGAATCTGAATCCAGCAGGAACCCAGCCCCAGCTGTTCTGCCTCCAGCTGCATGATGGTCATGGCGATGCTGCAGTCCTCCACCCACACATCCGTAACCGATGTGTCACCCAGCACTACAATGGCTGCCGGTGTATCCGGCAGAAAAACCTGCTGCGGATGACGGCATTTGCCCAGCGCCTGCAGGGTTTCTCTGTTCTGCACCACTACAAATTCCCATGGGGTTCTGCCGCGGGAGGATGGCACCAGCAGCGCCGCCTGCATGATTTTTTTCAGTTTGTCGGCATCAACGGCTTCCTGTTTATATTTGCGGATACTTCTGCGTTTCATTAGTAACTCTAACATCATCCATCACTCCTTGTTCCATTTGATTTCACTGTTTTTATTATACCGCAATCAGGCAGAAAAAAGCCACTGTTTCTGCACACACAAGACAGCGGCTTTTATGCTTACTTTCTACTGCAGTTTCAAGGTTGCTGCGGTGGAAGCCTGTACCTGTTTTAACAGGTCTGGATTTTTTTCCAGGGCAATGCCGTAGGTTGGAATCATTTCTCTGATTTTACCCTCCCACTGCGGGAATTCCTGCGGGAAGCATCTGTTTAACAGCTTCAGCATAACATCCACTGCCACCGATGCCCCTGGAGAAGCTCCTAACAGCGCAGCAATGCTGCCATCTGCCGCGCATACCACTTCGGTACCGAACTGCAGAACACCTTTTGGTTTGATAACCTGTACGCGCTGCCCGGCTACAATCAAGTCCCAGTCTTCCAGTTTTGCATTTGGAACAAAGTTCTGTAAATCTTTCAGACGGGCTTCGTCGTTTAGCATCAGCTGGCCAACAAGATATTTCACCAGCCCAAGCTCTTTCACGGCGCACAGCAGCATGGTGCCCAGATTATGCGGTTTTACTGACAGCGGTAAATCTAACCAGGAGCCGGTTTTCAGGAATTTTGGAGAGAATCCGGCAAACGGCCCGAACAGCAAGGATTCTTCGCCGTCAATATAGCGGGTATCCAGATGCGGCACCGACATTGGAGGCGCACCTACTTTTGCTTTGCTGTATACTTTTGCATGGTGTTCTTTCACTACTTCCGGATTTTTGCAGACCATAAACAGACCGCTGATTGGGAACCCGCCGATACCTTTTCCTTCTGTAATACCGGATTTCTGCAAGAGTGGCAGACTGCCGCCGCCAGCCCCCAGGAATACAAACCGGGTCGATACGGTTTCTGTATGACGACCGCTGCGCATTTTTACATCCCACAGGCCGTCACTGTTGCGGGTAACATTTTTTACGGTTGTATTGTAGTGTATGGTTACGCCTTTTTTGCTCAGATTATCGATTAATTTGGCAGTTAACGCACCGAAGTTCACATCCGTGCCGTTTTCAATGCGGGTAGCTGCAATCGGGTCTTTGCTGGTGCGGCCTTCCATCATCAGAGGCACCCATTCTTTCAGTTTTTCGGTATCTTCTGTGTATTCCATCCCGGCAAATAACGGATTCTGCGATAACACGGCATAGCGTTTTCTCAGGAAGTCCACGTTTTTCTTGCCTTCAATAAAGCTCATGTGCGGAATCGGCATAATAAACTCCTGCGGATTCTGCAGCTGACCGCTGTTTACCAGATAAGACCAGAACTGACGGGACACCTGGAACTGCTCATTGATTTTAATCGCTTTCGACACATCCATAGTGCCGTCAGACTGTTCCACCGAATAATTCAGCTCGCACAGTGCGGAATGACCTGTACCGGCATTGTTCCACGGGTCTGTACTTTCCTGCCCGGCCGATGCCAGTTTTTCCACAATCATAATATTCCATTCCGGTTCCAGTTCTTTGATTAACGTGCCCAGCGTGGCACTCATAACCCCGGCACCGACTAAAATTACATCTGTTTTTTTCTGTTTTGCCATAAGTCACCATTCTCTCTGAATATTTATCAAAAATTTACAATATCGTTATTCCAGCGGGTCGATGTGGCCATCGACCCCTATAAATTCTGCAGCCTTGTAAAATCCAGAACGACGGATTTTTTTACAGAACAAGGCGGAAATGATCCCAAACAATTATACCGTTCCTCAGAAGACTAAAGATTTTTTGTATCTGACAAAGCGCATTTTGAAAAAGTACGACGACGTGTACATAGACGTACACGAGGCGTGCTTTTTCAAAAGCAACACAGTCAGATGCAAAAAAGATTAGTCTTCCCTGTATTGTTCGATGCCTGACTGGTACAGATTATTTCCCTCCCAATCAATCGCCACAATACAAGGCAGATCCTCCACCTCTAACCGGCGAATAGCCTCGGTGCCCAGTTCTTCATAAGCAATCACTTCCGCTTTTTTCACCGCATGGGAAATGGATACGCCTGTCCCGCCGATGGCTGCCAGATACACCGCTGTACATTCTTTCATGGCATCAACCACGCTCTGATTGCGCGGCCCTTTGCCCAGCATGCCTTTTAATCCGGCCTGACGCATCAGCACTGGTGCATAGCTGTCCATACGGCTGCTGGTGGTTGGCCCGCAGGAGCCAATCGGCTGGCCCGGTTTGGCTGGAGCCGGCCCTACATAGTAAATCAGCTGATTCTGCAGTTCCACCGGCAGTTCTTTTCCTTCTGCCAGAGTTTCCACCAGTCGTTTATGCGCTTTATCACGCGCTGTATAAATCACACCGGATAATGCCACACTGTCACCGGCTTTTAACCCTTTGATGGCTTCCTCGGTCAGAGGCGTGGTCAGTTTTTTAATGTCACTCATGCTGCACAGCCTCCTTATAATACAACTTCTTTGTGCCGTGCCGCATGACAGTTGATGTTTACGGCCACCGGCAGCATAGCAATGTGGGTTGGATAATATTCAATGTGCACAGCCAGCGCTGTGACATGGCCGCCTAAGCCCTGCGGCCCGATGCCCGTTTTATTGATTTCGGTCAGCAGTTCTTCTTCCAGCTCTGCATACAGTGCATTTTCATTGCGGGAGCCGATTTCTCTGGTCAGCGCTTTTTTGGCCAGCATCGGTGCCTTTTCCATGGTGCCGCCTACGCCAATGCCAACCACAATTGGCGGGCACGGGTTGCCGCCCGCATTGCGCACGGTATCCAGAATGAATTTTTTTGCGCCTTCCAGCCCGTCGGCCGGTTTCAGCATTTTCACGGCACCCATATTTTCACTGCCGCCACCTTTCGGCACTACCATAATACGCAGCTGGTCACCCGGCACGATTTCGGTGTGAATCACAGCCGGCGTGTTATCACCAGTGTTATCTCTGCCGAACAGCGGCTCCATCACCACCGACTTGCGCAGATAACCGTCTGCATAGCCCTGACGCACCCCTTCGTTGACTGCATCGGCCAGGCTGCCATCGGTGATATGCACCTCCTGGCCGACTTCCAGATATACAACAGCAATGCCGGTATCCTGACACATGGCCTGTCGGCTCTCTCTTGCCATCTGACAGTTCTGCAGAATCTGTTCCAGACAGTACTGCCCGAATGGGGATTCCTCCCGTTTCAGACCATTCTGCAGCGCCTGTTCCACATCGGCAGGCAAATCATAGTTCACATCCATACAAAGCTGCCGCACAGCTGCTGTAATCTCCTGCGCAGAAATTGTTTTCATTTTAAACTCCCCCGTTTCCGGTTTCCTCTTTTTTTATACGCTTGTATCTGACACAATAGTGTGAAAACAAGTAGACAACTTTCATTTACGTACATTATTATACACGTTCCTGTTTTGTTCGTCACTAATAAATCCAGCGTTTCTGCAGTCTTTCTGCACAGATTTCACACACTGATGCACTGTATCCCCTCGTTTATGGTATACAAAGTACAGAATAATAAAAAATTACTTATAATAAAAATATTTTGTCATAAAAGAGCTGTTTACAGGCGGTTTCCTCGATTGTCTTTTCTGTAAGCTTATGCGATAATGGAACAATATACTATTCATCTTTCACAAGGGGGATTATTATGGATCGTCAATTTGGTATTTTTATGGTCATTGCGATTTATATGGTTATCATGATTGGCATTGGTTTCTACTATGCCCGTCGTAATACCACCGTATCTGACTATGTATTAGGCGGCCGCAGTCTTGGTCCCTGGGTAACCGCACTGAGTGCCCAGGCTTCTGATATGAGCGGCTGGCTGCTGACCGGCTTACCCGGGCTGGCATATCTGTCGCTGGCAGGCTTTAAAGAAGCCAGCTGGACAGCCATCGGTTTAGCGATCGGTACATTTTTAAACTGGGTATTTGTTGCAAGACGTTTACGCAGCTTCACAGAACTGTCTTCCAACTCTTTAACTCTGCCGGACTATCTGCAGAACCGTTTCAGAGACAACTCTTCTATTCTGAAAACCGCTACCGCAGTGGCAAGTGTTGTATTCTTCTTAGTTTACACATCCTCCATGTTCGTAGCCGGTGCAAAACTGTTCTCTACCATCTTCCCTTTAACCTATACACAGGGTTTGCTGGTAGGCAGCTTGATTATCATCTCTTACACGTTCCTGGGCGGTTTCCTGGCAGTATGTACCACTGATGCCATTCAGGGGATGCTGATGTTCTTCGCCCTGATGGTTGTTCCTATGACAGTAGTATCTGCTGTAGGCGGTGTTGGCACCACATTTGCAAGCATCGACCCTGCAAGCTGGCAGCTGTTCCCTAGCGCTGGCGATACCAGTGTTACCTGGCTGCTGATTGCATCCTCCATGGCATGGGGTCTGGGTTATTTTGGTCAGCCGCATATTCTGGTACGTTTTATGGCCATTGAAAAACCAAGAGATATCAAACCTGCAACCATCGTTGCGATGGTATGGGTTACGATTACTCTGTTTGCTGCTGTTATGATTGGTCCTCTGGGGCATCTGTTCCTGGATGCGCCTCTGGCAGACGGCCAGCACGAAACCATCTTCATGGTACTGATTAACTCCATGTTCGGTCCTATCATGACCGGTGTATTCATGTCCGCCATTCTGGCAGCAATCATGTCCACCGCAGCCTCCCAGCTGCTGGTAGCTTCTTCTGCGCTGTCCAACGACCTGTACAAAGGTCTTGTTCGTAAAAACGCATCGGAGAAAGAAACCATGATGGTAAGCCGTATTGCGGTACTGTTGATTTCCTTCACCGCAATCTTCCTGGGTATGGATCCAAACAGCTCCATCTTCGGTATCGTAAGCTTTGCATGGGCCGGTTTAGGGGCTTCCTTCGGTCCAGCGGTTCTGATGAGCCTGTACTGGAAACGCATGACCTTAAAAGGCGCTATCGCCGGCGTTATCACCGGTGCCGTAGGCAGTGTCGCTTTCTACTGGTTAAAAACAAACGTTGGCGGCATTTTCTCCGTATACGAACTGCTGCCTGCATTTATTCTGGCAATTGCAGCAATCGTACTCTTCTCCCTGCTGGATAAAGAACCATCCAAAGATATGCAGGATGAATTCGACGCAGCGGTTAAACACTCCAGAGAAAACTAAACTCAGCTTTTTAAAATAGGACATCTTTCTCGATGTCCTATTTTTTGTGCAGGTATTACTACAGGATTGCTGCTGATATTGTTTCGAGTTAATATGCATAATATTTTATTGCACAAAAAATCCCTGTTAACGGCTTTTTCTGCCGCTGACAGGGATTTTAATCATATTCGTATGAGAAAACGTTTAAAACGGAAAATACGCACTTTCAGATACATTAACATGCATGCATCCTACCTTCCATTAGATGCAGCAGCGACATACTGGCACGCAATCGGTATGTCGCTGCTGCTCGAATAGTATTTCATTCCGAATCTCCAAAAAACAGCGACCCTCACGAGGAGAGCCGCTGTAAATTCAAGCAATATTCAGATTACAGAACAGCCTGGTTGAAACCGCTTTCGGATTCGTTTACCACTTCTTTGTCTGCATCGCCGGCAACACCAAAGAAGAACGGGAAGTTTTCGGTTACCCACATGTAAGCCAGGAATGCCAGGAAGAACAGACCTACGGTAGATACGATTTCCATGAAGGATGGGAAGTAGCTGCCGCCCAGAGAACCGATGTGTGCGCTCATGCCGGTGAACACTACGTTCAGACGGGTCAGAATTAAACCAGCCATGCCTACCAGACCGAATGTCAGTAAACCGCCCTGGGTTCTGCCGAATGGAATCACATGGATGATGATTGGCACAACGCACAGTAACAGCATTTCCAGAATGAACATATTTCCTTCCAGACTGAATGCAAATACGTTCCCTAACTGACCGCGCATTACCAGGTCAGCAGTTTTTAATACAAAGTATACAGCCATCAGAACTGCGGAGATACGGGTTAAGCCGTACAGCATTTCTGTGTCAATTTTCATGTTGTAACGGCTGTTGGTCCAGATATATTCAACAGTAGCCACGCATGGGCCTACGAAGAATGCGGACAGTACAAATAACCAAGGCATCATCTGGGTAGCCCAGATTGGATCCAGTTTCGCTGGCATTGCCAGGTACAGAGAACCCAGGGAAGCCTGATGACCCAGAGGTACAGTACATGCAGCGATAAATACAATCTGCATGATTGGCTGCATTTTTTTCTTGAATTTTGGAGCAACTTTTTCTGCACCAACTTCAATTAACTCGATTACCTGTAATACCAGGTAAGCTACGATACACATATAAACTTCGAACATTGGGGAGTGGACACCAGGAGATACAAATGGTGTCCAGAAGTTATCCCAGCGACCGATTTCCACGATTAAAATTAACAGTACCAGTACGTAGCCGATGAAACTCAGCAGCAGGCATCTTCTGGATACCGGGTCATATTTTTCTGCGTGGAAAATGTGTGTGATAATGGCGGTACTGAAACCAGCACCTGCCAGTGCGATTACGTTCATGTCGGCGCCAATCCATGCGCCCCATGGCATGTAGTCATTCAGGTTGGACCAGTAGCCCAGGCCTGCATAATATCTTGCTAAAATCAGTACCAGGGAGAAAGCCAGGAATGCAATCATACCCAGTCTGATTGGTGTTAATCTCAAATTCCATCTACCGCTTGGACTTTTGAAAACCCATTCTTTCATCTTGACGACCTCCCTTTCTTACTCTTCGCTTTTGTGGTCTTCAGCATGATGACCTTCATGTGCAACTGCATGACGACGTTTCGCATACAGACTTACACCAGTCCATGCTGCAGCACCTACAGCAAAAATTGGAATTGTAAAGCGGGTAAACCCATGTACATTGTCTGGAATTGATTTTTCCGGCAGGTTGGTTGGGAAGCCCAGTTCACCGAAATCCACATCGGAGATATACAGCCAGCTGGTACCGCCAACTTCTTTTTCCCCATATACATGATTCAGATATCTGCTGTCGTTAGCGATGATTTCATGCGCTTTCGCCAGCATTTCATCGCGATTGCCAAACATTAATGCATCGGTAGGGCATACACTTGCACATGCCGGTGCTTCCCCTTCTGCCAGTTTGGAACTGCAGAACTGACACTTCATTACAGATGGCAGAACCTTTTCCCATTCATATTTCGGAATATCGAATGGACAGGCGATCATACAGTAACGGCAGCCTACGCATACGCTTGGGTCATACTGTACAGCACCCTGTTCCGTCTGATGGAATGCATGTGCGAAACATACGGAGGAACATGCAGGTTCCAGGCAGTGCATGCATTGACGTTTTACAAAACGCCATACTTCCTGACCATCTTTATTTACCTGTTTATGCTCAACGGTCGTCCAGGTGTTGCTGTCCAGCTGAACGCCTACGCCGTGAGCGTTTTCAAATTCATTTGTCTGAGGGTTCTGGAAACTCTGATTATTCCACAGTTTGCACGCAACTGTACAACTGCCGCAGCCTACGCATTTTGTCAGGTCAACCAGAACACTTTTCTGATTTACAACAGCATTAGCCATTATTCATACCTCCCCTTCTTACACTTCTTTTCTGGTTAAGGAACCAGATCTGTCTTCGTAATGGGTATGACACAGGTCATGTGCCAGATGGCTCAGCGGTTTTTCCAGGAAATCTGCATAGATTTCAGCAATCTGAGGGTTTTCATGGCTCAGACGCAGAGAACCTTTTGCTGTTTCCTTCTGACCGGCACCAGCAGCAGAACCGTTAATCACACCAGCCGTATCGTGGCTGTACATACTTGCTGTACGCGCTTCACGCACCCAGTCCTGCGGAGGAACTGCAGTTTTTGGCTGGCCGCCGCCAGAGATACAGCCGCCCGGGCAGGCCATAACTTCTAAGAAGTGGAAGTCTGCTTTACCGGCTTTGATTTCTTCACACAGCTGACGGGCATTTGCCAGACCGGATGCAACTACTACTTTTACATCGCCAACGCCCGGTACATTTACGGAAGCACGTTTGATGCCTTCCAGCCCGCGAACAGGTTCCAGGTTGTACAGAGATGTTGGAGGTGCATTTTTGGTAATCAGATAGTAAGCGGAACGTACTGCAGCTTCCATAACACCGCCGGTGTTACCGAAGATTAAGCCTGCAGTGGAACCAATCTGGTCATACTGACCTTCCGGCAGAGCTGCGAAGTCGATATCACCCAGTTTGCCGCGAATCATGTCTGCCAGTTCACGTACACTCAGTACATAGTCCATGTCTTTTACAGTGTCGTCATTGTAATATTTCCCGGCACCGCCTTCCAGACCGGCAAACTGGGAACGGCTTGCTTCAAATTTTTTCGCTACACACGGCATAATTGCCACGGTAACGATGTTTTTGTAGTCAATACCCAGTTTTTCTGCATTGTAGGTTTTTAAGGTAGAACCATGCATCATCATTGGGGAACGAGCCGAAGACAGGTTTGGAATCAATTCCGGATAGTAATATTCCACGAATTTAACCCAGCCTGGACAGCAGGATGTCATCTGTGGCAGTACACCACCTGCTGTTACACGTTCCACTAATTCAGAACCTTCTTCCATAATGGTTAAGTCAGCACTGAAGTTGGTATCTACTACCACGTCAAATCCTAATTCGCGCAGTGCAGTAACCATCTGACCTTCCGCCCATGCGCCTGCCCCCATGCCGAACTCTTCACCGATACCTACACGAGTTGCCGGAGCAGTCTGAACGATTACGGTTGTCTGCGGATCCTGAATTGCTTTCCATACATTTTCTACATCGCTGCGTTCAGAGATAGCACCGGTTGGACACCACAGAGAACACTGACCGCAATGTACACAGATGAAGTCGTCATGTACCGGCAGTTCATAGTAGCCGAATACGCTCTGTACCTTTTCACATGCCTCGATACACTGACCGCACAGAATGCACTTTTCATCGTTACGTACCAGAGATACGTTGGATGGATCCAGTGGAACACGGCCTTTTACCTGCGCAGGTATCGCACTTGCGTTCTGATACTGGTTTGGCAGCCAGCCCGTGCCGCTTGGATCACTGACAGGTCTGCAGCCGGTCATGGTTGCAGCAGCGCCGACCACACCGGCCCCTGCCATAACACTTAGAAAACGACGTCTGCTCATGCCTTTGTTTTCTAAATTTTTGTGTTTTTCCATTTTATTCACCTCAACGAAATAAAAATTAATGAAACCATTACATAAAGCTTTTAAACTTTAAAATGATCCGTCTGTATTTCAGTCCATTCACTGCAGACCGCCACATGTACTGCTGCCGACTGTCAAAACAGACTTCCCATACTTTAATGAGTATTCTAGGACAACACGACTATCCTGGTATCATTCTATACTGCTTTCTAGGGTTTACGCAATCTTTTTTTATTGTGAAAAACAATGCAATCCCCTATTGTTAAGCAATTTGTATTTTTTATAACGCCAGTGCCTCCCACAGTAATTGTCGCACATGGTCGTTACAGATGCTGTAAAAAACCTGCTTTCCTTCCTTCCTCCCCTGCACGATTCTTAAATTGCGTAATACGCGCAACTGATGAGATACCGCCGACTGTGTACTGCCAACCAGTACGGTCAAATCGCAAACACACAATTCAGCCTGCAATAGATAATATAAAATCTTCACCCGGGTATTGTCGCCCAGAACTTTGAATAATTCGGCCGTTTGCTGGCTTTTTTCTTCTGCAATCCGGTTTTTCTGAATCTGTTCCAGCACACTGTTGTGTACACAGAACTCATCACATTGCCATTGCTCTTCCATCCAGACAGCCCCCCATCTCTGTAGTTTCAGCACAAATTTATTTGTGAACAAAAATGCAATCCATTCTTAACATTTTCTTAAAAATCAGAAAAATAAAAAATGCTTATTATCGGCGACGCAGCTGAACTGCATTTACTGTTTTGCGCGGCATCTGTTTTTCCTTCGCTGCCGCTGCCGTATCGGCAGGACGCCCCAGCGCCACAATGCCGTAGAGTTCTAAATCCTCCGAAACCTGAAACTCGCTGCGCAAATCAATCCGGTCAAAAGAACCGATACAGTGGGTTACATACCCTCTTCTCTGCGCTTCCAGCGTGAGATACCCCCAGGCACAGCCGGTATCAAAAGCAGTCCAGTAATTGTACAAACCATTGTGTGTATCTCCCATGTTTCCAGCCAGCAGAATCAGAACCGGTGCTTTGGCAATCCATTCCTTTTCACTTGGCATCATATATTCCATCAGCATTTCTTTATCCTGCGGTGTTTTTGCCACATAGAACCGCCACGGCTGTTCGTTGTATGCAGACGGTGCCTGGGTGGCTGCCAGCAAGATACCTTTTAAATCTTCTTCCGCCACCGGCTCATCAGAAAAATAAATGGTAGAATACCGTTCCATCATCTCATGCATAATTTCCTGCTCTAAAACTCTTTTCATATGAACGCCCTCTTTTCATGCATATCTGTTACATTCAGTCAATATACTGAATGGTATCTTCTTACTATAAATATACCACAAAATACGGTTTCTAAAAACACTGCTTTCTACTATAAAAAAAATTATAATTTATTGCGTCTATTTTGTAAAAAGGAATGTACTTTACTAATAACTGTGATATAATTAATTTATCATTTTAAAATACGTAACCTTTAAGGAGGGCATTTTTATGAATCTGCAAGAAATTCAAGCAATCCCATTAGCGGCGTCCACCGAAGAGCTGTTGGCTCCGGATGTAAAATTTGCACAGCCTGTTGAACTGAATGAGGCTGAAGCTGCAGAAGCGCTGCAGAAAGCAGACAACAAATCGGAAAAACTGCTGGTAAACACTGTTTTACCAGAAGAAGAAGCATTAAAACAACTGGTTCTGGAACTGATTGCTCTGAACCGTGAGATCGAAATTGCAGAAGCAAAATACCGCAAAGCCGCTGCAGAAGAAGGCTATGCACTTGCAGCACGCATTAGCACCTTACAGAATCACAAAACAACTGTAAGTACTATGTTCGTTGCCAGCATGTGATCCAGTTTCTAAATCGGAAATAAACCGCTGTGCGCAGATGAAATATTCTGACACAGCGGTTTTTACTGTCTGGTACAAGTTTTTATACTGTTTTGTTTACACTTCTAGCAGAACGGTGTAAGATAAAAGGTATTCTTTATCTGTAATTAGCTTAACTATAAAGGACTGATGACATTGCGGCAGTTTCTGCTTGACTTTTATCACGACCGCACCTTTTCTTCCACCCTGTTGAAAATTGCGGTGCCTATCATTTTGCAAAACCTGATATCCTCCTCCCTGAATATGATTGACACCATCATGATCGGCCGGATTGGCACGGTGGAACTGGCCGCTGTCGGCGTAGCCACACAGTTTTTCTTTTTTAACATTGTGGCGCTGGTTGGGGTGTGCAGCGGATACTGCATCTTTATTGCCCAGTACTGGGGCAGACAGGACATTCCTGCCATCAGGCGGTACCTTGGCATTATCATTCTGTATGCGCTGGGCATTGGCGTGCTGTTCACGCTGGCCGGTCTTTTATTCGCCGAACAGATTATTCTGCTGTTCAACGATGACCCGGAAGTTGTTCGCTTAGGGGCTGTTTATATCCGTACTCTGACTGCCGGCACCATCTTTTCCGGCCTGACCTATGCCTTCGGCTATGCATCCCGCAGTATCGAGAATGCTTTTCTGCCCATGATTGCCAGCACGTTCGCACTGGTCACCAACACACTCTTAAACTATATTCTGATTTTCGGTAAATTCGGGGCGCCGGCCTTAGGCGTGGAAGGTGCTGCGCTGGCAACGCTGATTTCCCGTATTCTGGAAGCCTCCATCATTATTCTGTATGTTTATCTGAAACAGACACCGCTGGCAATCAAGCCATCGGAGTTTGACCTGCGCCCGGCTTTTTTGCAGCAGGACATTCGTACGGTACTGCCGGTTATCCTGAATGAATTATGCTGGGGGCTGGCAACCATCGTTTACACGGCAGCTTACGGCCGCATCAATACCGATGCACTGGCCAGCATCCAGATTGCCAACACGGTGCAGAACCTGTTCCTGATTTTCGGCATCGGCGTATCTGGTGCCACCGCCACTATGGTAGGAAACACCATTGGCCGCGGTCTGACAAAACGGGCCACGGTTTACGCGTATCGATCCATTCTGCTCTGTTTCGTCATCGGTATTCTGCTGACCGTTCTAATTCTGCTCTTTGCGCCGGTCTTCCTGTGGTTCTATGATTTAGAGTCGGCACAGGTGGCAAACGATGCCCTGCTGATGATTCGCATTCTGGCACTGTCTATGCCGCTCAAACTGATTAATATGACTGTTATCATGGGAATCCTCCGCGCTGGCGGCGATGTGGTATTCTCGTTACTGTTCGAGAGCTGCACCATGTGGTTTATCGGTGTGCCGCTGGCATTTATCGGCGCGTTAGTATTGCAGTGGCCGGTTTATCTGGTTTACGCGCTGGTCATCGCCGAAGAAGCCGTCAAATTTGTATTATGTCTGTGGCGCTCCTTCAGCGGCAGATGGATGAAAGTGCTGGTGTAAAAAATGAGCGCAGAAAGTTTCTGCGCTCATTTTTTTAGAATGCATCAGGATCTCCATCCCTCTGCCACACCATATACCCGTCATCCTGCGTGATTTTGGAAAGCATCTCATACACATCATCAATAGCCTCATCTTTTGTGCGATAACAGTTATGCATGCTGATATGGTACAGATCCATCCAGTCATTGACACATGCCTTTGTCATAAAAGTCCATTTATCCTCTTCATTCTGGCCCAGGTACCAGTAAACTTCCTCCCATTTTGGCCGAAAATACATGTTATCTCTCCTCTCTCGCAGTACGGATGGCATAGAGCAGAATCCCCGCCGCCACTGCCACGTTCAGCGACTCTGCCTGCTGATACAGCGGAATCTTCACCATAATATCCCCTGTTTTGATGAACTGCGGTCCATTGGCCTCATTGCTGACCACCAGCGCAGTTTTTTCCGGAAACTGCATCTGGTAATGATACTGCTCTGCGCGGATATCAGCCACTGCCAGCTGAAATCCCCACCGATGCAGGTCATCCTGCATCGCTGCCACATCATCGATATGATAGACCGGCAGCCGGAACACAGCACCCATGGTGGAACGCAGGGTTTTATCGTTGTATAAATCCACTGTGCCTTTTAAACAAATCATAGCCTGGGTGTCAGAAGCCAGCGCCGTGCGCATAATAGTGCCCAGGTTGCCCGGATCCTGCACACCGTCAATAATGACAATCTGTTTCATGACGGCAACGTCCTGCCAGTTCCATTGTTTCTGCTGTGCAATGGCTGCAATGCCCTGCGGATTCACAGTATTCAATGTTTTTGCCAGCAAACCTGCTTTCACCAGATAAACCGGTGTATCGCCTGCCGCTATCTGTTCTGCCAGCTCCTGCTGCTGTTCATCCAGCAGCACCACCTGAGCCGCCTGATTTTCCAGTGCCTCCTGCACAAAACGCAGACCTTCGGCCACAAACTGCCCATACTGCTGCCGGTATTTTTTCTGCTGCAATGCTTTACACCGTTTCAGCCACTGATTCTGTTCCGATTGAATGATTTCCCGTTGTTTTATCATAAGACTTCCTCTTTCACCTGATTCAATAAATACTCCCGATTGTTACAGGCCGGATTTTCCAGTACCAGCTGCAGTAACTGATTCAGAAGGTTGCCAATCTGCCGCCCTTTGTACCCCAGCGCTGTCAGGTCCCTGCCCGATACGGCCAGCTGTTTCAGCGAGCAGCAATCCCCCCGCTGTTCTATTCGGTCCAGCAGAGCTTCCATCTGGTCAAAGGGCTCCAGCACCATCTGCGCCATGGCATCACTGTGGGCCCGCACATCGGCCCGTTTCACCGCAATCAGATTGCGCACACCGTCAAATCCAAGGTCAGCCGCAGCCTGCCG
Source organism: Peptococcaceae bacterium (assembly GCA_017547685.1). Lineage (GTDB taxonomy): Bacteria > Bacillota > Peptococcia > Peptococcales > Peptococcaceae > UBA7185. The sequence continues at coordinate 17,785 of JAFYPD010000047.1, read as the reverse complement.
CAGACAGATTTCATCCACTTTCAGCAATCGTTCATGCTGGCCGATTAACTGCTGCACCTGCGCAATGGTTTTTTTGTCGTAGCGGAGCCGCTCCAGAATCCGGCCAGCCAGCTGTGCCCCCATCTCGCTGTGTCCGTCAAACAAATCTTTCTCTTCCTGCTGCTTCCACACAAAAGGTTTTGCAATATCGTGCAGCAGCATAGTTAACCGCAATACCACGGTTGGCGGCACCAGTGCCACTGCTTTCAGCGAGTGGGTAAAAACATCATACTGATGCTGTCCGCCATTCTGGGCAAACTGCCAGGTATGGCAGAGCTCCGGCAGAAAATACGGAAAGCAGTCCAGCCGCGCCAGTGTTTCCAGGCCATAGTCGGCCCAGGAACTGGTAAGTATTTTGTCAAACTCCACCTGAATTCGCTCTCTGGCAATGTTGCGAAGCAGATAACTGTATTTCCGGATGGCGTTTTCCGTCTCCGCTTCAAATTGAAAATTCAGCACACAGGCAAACCGAATCGCCCGCATAATGCGAAGCCCGTCTTCCTGATACCGGCTGGCCGCATCACCGACGCAGCGGATAATACCCCGCTCTAAATCGCCTAAGCCGTCAAAATAATCAATCACTCCTTCATCCGGATGATACGCCAGCGCATTGATTGTGAAATCCCGGCGGCTCAAATCCTCCTGCAGCTCACTGGTGAAAAATACTTCTTTCGGATGACGGTTGTCCTCATACGCCCCGTCAATACGATATGTGGTAATCTCCACCGGCATGCCGCCCAGCATCACCGTTACGGTGCCATGCTGCAGCCCGGTCAGAATCACTTTGCAGTCTTTAAATATCTCTAGTACCTGTTCCGGCAATGCTTCCGTACAGATATCCCAGTCTTTTGGCTCTTTTCCCAGCAGGCTGTCACGCACACAGCCGCCTACCAGATAGGCCTGCAGATGATAGTCTGCAAAGCGACCCAGGATTTCCTTACACTGCCGGGGAATATGCATCTTCATCTTCGTTCCACCTGCTTTTCGATAGGTTTTGTGTCTCACTTATTTATTCCTTATATCATAACAGGAATACAGAAAAATAACAAATATAAAATCCTTTCAAGGGTTCTCTCCTGTGTCAGACCAAAAGGCTCTTTACTTTTTTAAAAAAATCAGTTAGACTAGTATCAATTCTTCATGCATTAGCATAATGCAGTTCAGGCTGTTATCAAAACTTTGATACATCCTGAAATATTTATTGTATTTATATTAAAAATTTTATATAATATAAGTAATAATATTAATTTATTTATAAATGTTCTGCTTTGTATACCGGGCCTATACAAGAACAAAATTATATTTAACTGGAGGGCATCTATCATGAAAATGCATCGCTATTTTTACCCAGATGGAAACTTTGAATTATTATACCTGTGCGACTACTATCCGGTCGATATGTATAAACAGGAATTCTACAACAACCACTGCAATCGTCTGTTAGATTTCAGACAGAATCTGGACGACTCTCTGGACTATATCCGTGGTTACCTGTACAACGACCCGTACTGGGATAAACTGACCAAAGAACTGGAAGGCGAAGATGTACATCTGTATGCATTCCCATCCTGCACCATCGACAACTACCGTTCCGGTTTATATCCGCTGGTGGAAGACTTATGCCGTGCAAATGAATCCTTTTTTGACGCTGCAAAATGTCTGGTTCGTACCAGAACCGTAGGCGCAGTGGATGATAAAGTATCCGGTCATATGGCATCCATTGAAAAATCCCGCTGCTGTGAAATTACCGACGAATCCATCGCAATTCTGTTTGATGATGTTACCACCAACGGTGCTTCCCTAAAAGCCGGTCACGACATTCTGAAAGCTGCCGGTTATAAAACCATCATCTGTATTGCAATCGGTAAAAACTACATGCCGGACGAAGAATCCGAAGACATCGTAATGCCTGTTCTGAACAAAAAAGAAGCGTAATCTGGTATTGCAAGTTAGAACACAAATCAGAAAAGGGAGTATCGCATCGTGATACTCCCCTTTTTATTCTGTTTTCTGGAGACATTCTGTTTTTCTAATTGCCTGTCAGCTGGAACCATTCATCTGATGAACGGCATAAAACAGTTTATCCATCTCTTTCTGGGAAAAAACACACCTCTTACCTGTATGATAATTCCGGTTTATTCCTCATAAGCCTGCATCACGTACATATTGCCGTTCTGCCTGAAATCGGCAAAGCCGGTCAGCGAAATCTGATACAGCTGTACATAGTTTTCCAGCACTTCCTCCGCGGCTTCCATAAAACCTGCCCAGTCATAACAGATGCAGTCCAGATAGGCATACTGATATCCGGATGCACTTCCCACGCATTCTCCCAGACCACGCTCAGCAAGAACCTGGTTCAGCTCATCTTCAATGGCACCCCGCACATTCACTCGCTGCTCCGCGTCAATACCAGCACTGTTGAAGAACAGAAAGCCCCAGATAACACCCTCCCGGGCTGCTTCATCAAACAACGCGTTCTCTCCAATATAATAACTGTTCAGTATCGGCAGCGCTGCAGCCGATGTGTTGCCGAAATAAATATCATCCCGCAGATAAACCTGCTGTTCCGGCGGCTCCATCGTATAACTGGTAAACAGGCCCAGCGGGTCATCCTGCGGCGGCAGCTGCCCGCTCATCTGTAAATCTGCAATATAAGCATCTAAATCAGACAGCATGATACAGGACTCCATGGCCGGCTGCTCCAGCACATTTACATACTCGATGTTGCTCATCAGGCACAGCTCGCCGATACACTGCTCCAGAAGCGCACAGAACGCTGTATAAGCACCATCAGGGCCCAGGGGCAGCAAGTCCTCACTGTAGGCTTCTATCCCCATTCTGCCATCCGCCAGCAGTACCGGCCAAACCTGTACACTGGTCGCGGCAATGCTGCGCCCGTCGAGCTCCAACGCAGCCATCTCCGGTGTTTCAGCCGGCGGCACACCAATGATAATCTCCCAGTGTTCGTCCAGCGCTTCCGGCGCCTGCATCCGCCAGTATGCCAGCTGATACAGCCGGCTGCCGCTGCCGTCCGGCGATACAATCAGCTCATAGTGATCTTCATACGTTTTCAGATGAAAGACAGGTTTCGTGAACACATTCACCAGCAGCCGACTCATAAACTGATAACTCTGCGAGGGATCCAGTTCGTTATTCATGCGAAAACGCAATTCATGCTCATGCTCCAGAAACAGCTGCCAGAAATCCTGCACACGCTGACGGAACGATACAGGCGTTTCCATCACCTGTTCCATCTCACTCATCTGTGATCCTCCCATGCTGCTTAATAACTAATCTGAATGCTGTGTCCTTCTACAGCCACACCGTCGCCCCGTTTCATCGGCAGCTTCTGGTCAGCCGTAAAGCCGATGGTTTCCCCGCTTTTCAGAGTAATATCGCCTTCCAGCACATAATACACCACGTCGAACAGGAAGTCACGCAGCTCCTGTTCGGTATGTTTACTCCCCAGAATTTCCAGTTCATCTTTGCCGAACGCATCCATCCCGATGGTATAGGCATTATTACCGGTTTCATTCTGATATACACCGAAATAAATCCAGTTGAACACCGGTAGTTTCCCCTGTTCCATGCCGGCTGTCACCTTCTGATAAAATGCCGGCTCCAGCACTGTGCCCGATGTGTAGGCACCGATGGCATTCTCACTTTCCAGACAGGAAGACATAATCTTTATATAGGTTTTGCCTGCTTCCACGGGAGCCATATCTCTCGGCAGAACAGCAACCATCAGATGTGCCACATGACTGGCTGTCACCTGCGATGCTTCCGGCCAGAAATAATTGTTTTTCGCAAAATGCTCTGCTTCCCTGTCAGGTACCGGTGTCGGCATATAACCGATGGCAATCATGGCGCCCGGCATATCAAATACCAGGTTATCATCATGAATTTCCGGTGCCGTTAATACATCCACGGTTTCCTCGGCCAGCAGCTGATCCAGCCAGTCGCCATCTTCGCCGCCTTCCACTGTAATCTGCTCTTCAGCGCTTTCTTCCGGTGCAATCCCCCAGCGCTGTTTCAGCCGTGCGGCCAGCGCTGTTAAATCATATCCCTGCTTGTCCAGCAGAATAAAACCGCAGAAACTGCCGGTATAGTTGCGTTTTTCCATAGCGCTGTGCTCCTCTGTCAATACCGCAGTCGGATTGTTTTCAAATTTCAACATAAGGTTGTCCCCTTTTTCTGTCTCACAACAAGTTGCTCCACCGCAGATTCGATGGAGCAATGTATATGATTGATATGATATTGTTCGCAGCCGCTTCTTAACGGCCAGCCATTTTTTCGTTTGCCTCTTCCAGGCTTGCATAGCCCAGCTGGCCAATCATATTCTGCAGATTGGCGATTGCCATATTATATTTTTTCTCCAGGCAGGCCAGTGTATGTGCATGCAGCTTCATAACCGTATCCGCAGAATAGGTTTTCAGTTCGCCGCGCAGATAGGTTTCAAAAGAAGTCACATATGGGCTGTCCTCTTTGCTGCTTAACGGACGGCCTTTTGCGCGCAGATTCGGATATTTTTCGTCGGCCTCCTGCTGCCAGTCCAGATTGATATCCACGATTTCGTCAATTTTTGCACGAATCTGCGGCGGAACTTCCGGCAGGAACTGTTTGATTTCCTGAAATTCAATCGGATGGGTAGTTTCCATCATATAAGCATATTTTTCCGTCAGCATATTTCTGCCCATGTAAGCTGCTGTTACCAGGTCATTCAGATAGCTTTTCAGCACATCTTCCGACCAGGTTTTCAGCTGGCTCGAGCGCATAATTTCAAATTCTTTTGGATTGTTCTGACAATCCGCACGACCGCCGTTGTTCTGTACATCATTAAACATAGCCCATTCCTGTGCTACAATCTGAGCAATTAAATCCTGTGTCATGACAAGTTCCTCCTCTGGTTCAGACCATCTCATGCCCTGAACAATGTTCTGTGTATTATTATAGTGGTTTTCCTGGATTTTTCAAGCTGCAACACCAGATTACTGCATCCACGGGCTGGAGGCCCGCAGCCCTTCATGGGCAATGCGCTGATGTACCTGCATACCATGTTCCAGCAGCGATATATCCTGGCTGGCACTGAGCCCCTGACGCTGCAGTTCCGATATCAGAACGGCACAAATCTGCTGCATCAGCTCAATTTTATGCACAAAATAGTCTTCCTCCGCTGTTTCCGCCGCCGGATAAGCCGTCATCTGCTGCAGCAGCTGACCAACAGGCTGTCCCAGTATCGGCAATATTCTCACCCCGTGATACATCCACTTATAAAACGGCATATACCGGTTGTTCAACAGATATACCGCCGAAATGACATTGCGGATAAACTCGGCTTCCGTCAGCGCTGCCGCCACGTTATCCCCGCGCGACAGAACCCGCGGATAGTTGTACTGCCCCGACTGGGCAATATTCATACAGCGGGCCGCCAGTAATTTTTTCCGGATATCCTCCGGATATCCCTGCTGCAGCTCGTTGCGAATGAAGCTGAATCGGCCCAATGGGTCGGTAAATACTTCCCCGTTTGTGGCAACCGCCAGGTGATGCTCCGGAATATTGAGCCACTGCCCGATGGTTGCCGGTACCCCGTCCACCGCCAGATATTTTTTATAAAAGGCTCCGATCTCCAATACACCATTTCGCCCCGGTATCCAGCTCACCGGATAGCCCCGAAATCCGCGCGGCAAATCATACAGCGCCTGCTGCAGTGCCGCTCCGCAAGCTGCAGCATCCTCTGCTGTGAGCCACAGACAAACCGATGCACCCCAGTCATGATCCCGGGAAAGTTCATCGTCAAAACCGAAACACTGGGAGCCTTCCCCCACCAGCCCTGCCGCAATACGCGGCACATAGTCCGGGAACTTCTGCTCCAGCATCGGCTTTACAACTTCTTCATAATAGAAACGAGATAACGCTAATCCGTTCATTGCTGCCCTCTCTGTTCCGCCGCCTTCCGGCTGGCAATCTCATAATTCTGCAACGATATCTGATAATTGCGGCTCTCCACGCCAAACAGAATTTCACACAGCTTCAGTGCGCTCTGATAATACACCGCAGCGTTGTCGTACTGACCGATGGTCATATAATAGGAAGCCAGATTATTCAGCCCGTAGGCGTATAACGAATGCTCACGCCCCAGATACGTTTCGTACATGCGAAGCGCCCGTTCCAGCAGAGACACCACGCCATCCAGCCTGTTCTGCTGTCGCCGCGCACTGGCCAGATTGGTCAGTGTAGTGGCAATGGCAATCGGGTTGTCGCCGGCCTGTTCCAGCAGTGCAAGGCTGCGGCTGTGCAACTCTTCCGCCTCAGCATAACGGCCCATATCCTGATACAGCAGCCCCAAATTATTCATCCCGCTGATATACAGAAAATGCTGCTCCCCCAGCGCTGCCCGATAAATCTCTAATGTTTTCCGGAATTGTTCCGCCGACGCATCGTATCGCTTCATCAGCCGATACAGCCCCGCCAGATTATTCAGCACCGAACCGTAATCGGGATGGTTCTGCCCCTGTAATTGCGCAATTTTATCGGCTGCCTGCAAAAAAGCCTGCTCCGCTTTCTCATAATTGCCAATGTCGCGATGAATCCCGCCGTAATCATTCAGTGTTGCGGCGTATTCCGGACTGTTCTCGCCGTACAACTGACCGGTTACATCTAAAAAACGGTCCATCTCCTTTGCCAGCCCTACATAATCACCTGCTGCATCATATCGGTCAATCTGCTGTTTTAACTGTTCATATTCCTGTTGTAACAGCATCGCCATTCCTCCTGTCATATTCGTTTCTCCTGCCAGTTTATCATTGCTCTGTCAATTCCAATTGCTATTACTTACCCGCCATAACAGGAAAAATCACGGCAGATATAAACTTCTTTCCAACAGAATTCATGAAAATTCTTCCCGGTCTTCCGGCGGCAGCACAATGATATTGCCCTGCTGAAATTCCTGCTGATACTGTGCCACTTCCTGCTGCCATGCAGGCTCTTCTTTTCTGCGCCGCCTGTTTCGAAGATTGCAGCGCTGGTTGTCTTCCGCCAGTTCCGGCATATCAATCAGCACCACATCCACGCCGATGCGCACTACCTTCTGCCATGGAATCAGCAGTTCCCCCTGGTTCTGCAGCATCCCCCAGAACCCGCCAATACCAGGCAGCACCAGCGCCTGAATGGTTCCCTCCAGAATATTCAGTTCAATATCTTTTATATTGCCCAGGCACTTGCCATCGGCAATATTTACAATCTGACGCTCCTGCAAATCGGATATTTTTGCACTCATATAGATTGTCCTCCTGTTTCACAAGAATATTGTATCTATATGCATCAGGCAGTAAAAAAAGAAGCAGCAGAAAAAGATTCCGCTGCTCGTTCAGCTTCGATTACAGCACTTGCTGGGCAATCAGCTGTAAATTCTGAAAATATACTTTCAAAAAAGAAATCAGCACTTCATCAGCCTCTGACAGAATATAGCTCGTCGGATACACAATCTGACACGGCGAGCCATCGCTCTCCACAAACGGAATGGTGACAATATCCGGATACATCGGTTTCAGCTTCGGCAGCAGGAAGTCGGGCATGGTACAGACGGTATTATTCTGCACAACGGAATCAAGATGCTGATACACATTAGAAGAGGTGAACACCAGCTTTTCATGCACATAGGTTCCCAGCGGCGCTACCGGCGAAATGGTACTGACCAGCGATGTCCCTTTCTGGCTTTCAATGCCTTTCAGCTGTGCCAGCGAAGAAGTTTTGTTCACGCATAAATACGTACGCGCATGACTGATTGGAATGATGTGAATGTTATCTTTCACTTCCGTCATGACATCTTCCGGAATAAAGCAGCCAAGAAAATGCAGATGATTGCTGGTGAGACCGGCAGCTGTAATCGGGCTGCTGTCTTCAATACAGGTAATATCAATATTTGGTGCAATTTCCTTGAATTTATTAATCATATCACTGAGGAAAATCGAAATAAACGGCGGGATATAAACAACCGTTTTCCCGCTGATGGACTGTCTGGTTAACTGGGAAGCGGAGCGGCGCATCAGAAAATAATTCTGCATAGCCGAATATTCGGTCAGAATTTTGCCGGCATATCTGGCAAACGCCTGCCCTTCCTCCGTCAGCCTGGTTCCGCGGCTGCTCCGCTCAAACAAAGTAGCATGTACTTCATGTTCCAGCGAAGTCAGGATACGGTTCAGCTGCTGCTGAGAGATGTACAACTCTTTTGCAGCCTGATTAATTGACGCTGCATTGGCAAAACACACAAAATAGCGCAAATGTTCAATTTTCATAACTTACCTCCGCTTTCATATTCTTAGGACACTGCATCTTTTTATAGAATAATATGCCAGTAAAAAAAAATCAAGCATCAGTTGCACAGTTTTGATGCAACCATTCACAGAAGTGATGTAAAAAATAAAATATAATTATGCTATAATAAAAATATAGTAGTGTGACATAGAAACCATTTTAAAATTTAGGAGTGATTGTATGTTAAGAAGTAAAGGATTAACAGACAAATTATTGCTGTTAGGGGTTGACGGCATGGACCCTCGTTTCACCAGACGTCTGGTAAACGAAGGAAAAATGCCGAACTTCAAAAAACTGATGGACATGGGTTCCTGCCGGGAAGACTTAATGATGCTGGGTGCAAACCCGACCATCACACCGCCAATGTGGGCGACGCTGGCAACCGGTACCTATCCGATGACCCACGGTATTATGGACTACAACCTGTCCGCTGAAAACGACAAAGACATCACACTGGGTGCGTTCTCTTCTGTATTCATGAAAGCAGAACCATTATTCAATGTCACTGCAAAAGCCGGCAAAAAAACACTGGTGATGCACTGGCCGGGCGGCAGCTTCCCGCCAACCATCGACAGTGAAAACTTAATCACCATCGACGGTTCCAGCCCGGGGGCCTGCTGTGCATGGTCCAACGAACGCGACTTTGACATGGTCTTCATCGCAAGCACCAAAGCGCAGAAACCATCCTACATGCCGTATTCTATCCGGACCAGCGAACTGGAAGGGGACGAAACCCTGCATTATCTGCAGATGCCGTTCAAAGGCGGGAAGTCCGACGAAGCGAAAGAACGTCTGGCAAAATACCGTCAGGAATACAAAGACACCATCAATGTGGAAGGCTATCGTCCATCTGACAGTTTCGTTGTTGACAACGTGCTGTTCGAAGAAGACAAGGGCTTAAACTGGATGCTGGCTGACTTCCCGCAGAGCTGCTGCATCTCTCCAATCTTCCCTCCTAATGGCTGGGAATTTGAAGTGCCTGCCGATGCAAAAGAATTCGTGATGATTACCTACTACGGCAAAGTTATCCGCAATGCACTGATTCTGAAAAACGAACAGGGTATCTACGATAAAATTGCCATCTATAAAGACAAAGCAACAGCAGAACCAATCGTTGTATTAGAAAACGATGTCATGACCGGCGTATACGATGTGATTCCGACACCAGCCGGCTTTGAAAACGTATACCGTAACATGCGCATCCTGAAAATTGCGGAGGACGGCAGCTACGTTCGTCTGTGGAGTTCCCGCGGTATGAGCTGCGACGATGACAGTGTATGGTTCCCGAAATCGCTGTTTAAAGAAGTATGCGGTCTGTTTGGTCCTCCACAGCCAACCAGCCAGATGAGCGGGAACGACGCCGACCTGATTTTGAAATGTAACAATGAACAGTGGATTATGGCTGCCAACTGGCAGAGCAAACTGATGCACCATATGATTGAAAACCACGGCGTGGAAGTTATCTTCTCCCACATGCACAACATTGACCTGCAGGGTCACAACTACATGAAATATCTGAAAAACCGTGAAACATCCCGGTACGATGAAAGCGAAGTCGTGAAATTTGCAGAAGCAACCTACAAAGTAACCGACGATTACATCGGTTCTTTCCTGCACTTAATTGATGAAGGCTGGACCATCATGATTTTCTCCGACCATGCACTGATTTCTGCAGAAGAAGGGCCGCACGTACTGTGTGAAAACTGCGGCGTTAACGTAGACCCGATGCGTGCAATGGGTTACACCGTTCTGAAAAAAGATGCGGACGGCAACGACCTGCCGGAAATAGACTGGACAAAAACAACTGCAATTCAGACTCGCTCCAACAGTATTTATGTTAACCTGAAAGGCAGAGACCCGTACGGTATCGTGGATCCGGCTGACAAATACGAGCTGGAAGAAAAAATCATCACCGACCTGTATGGCTATCGGGATGAAAAAACAGGCCACCGCATCGTTGCACTGGCATTGCACAACAAAGATGCTATTCTGTTAGGTCTGGGCGGCCCAATGGGCGCAGATATCGTGCTGTTCCTGCACGAATCCTATGTAGATGACCACGGCCCTGGTTTATCCACTGCATGGGGCCATAATGATACCTCCCTGAGCCCAATCTTCCTGGCAGCTGGCCCTGGTATCAAACAAAACTACAGAACCGAACGTCATATTCGTGAAGTTGACCTGGCGCCAACCGCAGCTGTTCTGCTTGGTGTTGACATGCCGGAACAGTGCGAAGGCGCACCGGCATATCAGATTTTCACTGAAAAAATGTAATACACATAGCTGCATTGCAAAGCCCCTGAAACTTGAACCGACCCCAAAAAGTCAGATCTGAAAATCTAATTTTTTGGAGGTCGGTTTTTGTGTTGCAAAATAAAACTCTTATCTGGAAATATTTCATTAGCCATTGGAATAATAGAAGAATCTGTTCCGCTAATGGCGGTCTGCCTCCAATGATGAAACGAAAGCAATATTATGCTTTGTTAAAAGAAGCAGCATAGGTCAAACATCCTTGAGAAAAAAGTGTAAAGTAATATTGACAATATCAGACTATTGTTCATCGTGGAAATGGCAAAGTTCGTTCCATTGACAGTTTCCGCAAATTTCTTCCCGCTTGTTGGGGATAAGAATATTCTCATAAACAGCCTTTTTGAAATTTGTATATGGCATAGTCATGCCCTCGGACAAACCGCAATGCTTCAAAACCTGTCTGTCATACTCAATTACTTTGCTTTCCGTTTCGCATAATCCGTGTTTACTGTTTGGACACTTGCAGCATATAATATCCGTCTGTGTGGAAATGCAGATTGTCGGATTGTTTTCAAGTTTCTGTATTATCTCGCCCATGTGGGCTGTAAATTCGTCGCTATACCCTTTACCTTGAAAGAAAGCGATACACATGCCATGATGTGCCCGAATTTTATACTGATAGTTCATTTTTTCTACGCTCCTTATATTGTTTTTACGATTTTATCCAATCGCTTAGTAAGCCACAACACTAAGCCCAATTTTGCTAAATCGGGTATGATGAACGGAAACACACACCAACAGAGGGCTGCCCATAGCCCAACTGCACCCGCTGTCCCGTTTGCATAGACGGGTATTCCAATCAAACCCAACAACAAATATATACAGACGCATAAAATCCCTTTTTTACCGCCCAAAAAATGCAACGCAAAGAAGACGCCAAAAGTCTGCATGGTAAAGGGAATTGCTGTTGGAATGGAAATCCAACAGCAGACCGCAATCAAGACAGCAAACAAAGCTATGAATACCGTATCTCTTGTTTTATTCGCGTTAATATCTCTATTTCTTAAATTCATCATCACGTACCATTTATTTCTTTTCCGAAACTTTTGATAAGCAAAGCGGCGACATGGCGATTACCGCGCCAGATCGCCGCTGCTTTTTCTTTCCCTATATATTTTACAAAATAGGTGTGGCAGCTTCAAGACAGAAATTGTGAATTATTTAGGTCAATGGTGGGAACTGTATAATCGTATCTAAACACGATTAGGAACTGTAAAATGTAATAGGGTGAACAAAGATGGCAAAACGACAAGTACCACTTTATGACTTCGCCGCTTTGGGGCAAGCCATAAAAGCAGCGAGGACAGCAAGGAAAGAGAGCAGCAAAGATGTAAGCGACACAATGAACATTTCCCGCACCCCCGGCTCATATCAACCCTTCCTTCAGATTCCTCCTCACGATGGACACCCTTGAGGTTCACTATTACCTTCCCGCTACCGGGCGGTTTCGGGACTTTCACCTTTTAGACTACTCACATGCCGAGCGCACCATAAAAACACCCTGCAAGATTTTGCATCTTGCAGAGTGTTTCTTTAGATATTACTTTCGATTAAAAATAAAATAGTTCTTCAAATTTTTTATCTAAAGCAATACACAGAACCAGCGCTAATTTTGCTGTAGGGTTGAACTGTCCTGTTTCAATAGAGCTGATTGTATTACGTGATACACCAACCATCTCTGCCAGTTGGTTTTGTGATAACTTTCGTTCTGCTCGTGCTTCCTTGAGGCAGTTTTTTAAAATAAGCTTGTCATCCAAATCATCACCGCCTTATAAAATGGTAGATGACACAATTAAGTTATAGATGTGAAACCCAGAAAATGTGGCTACAAGTACCGTATAGGCGATTGCCAGCAAAAATTCATTCTTACGACGAAATTTAATATACTTCACCCAGAATGTTGTCATGTTTGCGCTGAAAACAAGCGCCCATATGCCCCAATTTATGCCACCGCCGACAAATATCTGTGCTGCAAAGAAGATTGTTGCCAGAACCATCATTACTATGACTGCACTTGTATTCGCCTGCTTCAAAATCTCCTGCTCATAGATGTCCTTATTTTTATTCTCTGTTCTGCTTTTCTCCAATATTTCTTCCTTATTCATAGAAACACCTCCAAATAGGATTGCCAAGTTTTCTTGTCGTGTTTTTATTATAGCACTGACAAGTTTTCTTGTCAATATGGTTTGCCATGTTTTATTTACAAAAAGCCGAAGCCTATTTTCATATTTTGCTTATGTGCCGACAAGGGCGGTAAGCTCAAAACTCGCTTACCGCCCCAATCACTTGTCTTGTTATGCATAGATAATTTCGCTGTAAATTATTTCTCTAACTCTGGACTGTATTTCATTCATTTTCTGAACCCATAGCATAGCATTGTCTGCTTTCAGTTGCTCAGTCATATTTTCTTGCTCTGCAATCTGCTTTGTCAGCAGAAGCAAACGTGCCTGTGCCTATCTATCAATGTCGGCAAGATAGGAGTTCAGTGTTCCCTAATATAAGTCCATAAAGCTGGTCAGATAGACGAATCCGTCTATCCTCCAGATATATGTGATGTCGGAACACCAAACATTTGTTTCATATATTGGCCCACGGTACGCTCAGAAATGATTTCTCCTGATTTACGCAATACCTGCGTAATCTTTGGAGCACCATAATTCTGTTTCGATTCATCATAAATATCCTTGATTTTGGCTTTTACGGCTTCACGGCGCTTTTCAGCGTTGGAAGGAACATGTTTCAGCCATGCATTATAACCTGAACGGGAAACGCCAAGTATTTTCAACATTCCGGAGACAGAAACACGGCGTTTGGCCTTACGGGCTGCTACTGCCTTCTCAGTAACTTCGAGATAAATGGCTTCCGTCATTTTCCCAGAATGTTGATGGCTTTTTTTAGCACATCAAGCGCATCCTGCGCATCACGTAACTCACGCTTTAAACGTGCGATTTCTTTTGCTTCATCAGAAGAGTAGCTGCCGGAACCGCGGCTTTCAATATCACCTGTATCGCGCAGTTCTTTCTGCCAGCGTGATAATGTCTGCTGACTGATTCCTAAGTTTGAAGAACAACCCTGCAGTCCTAATTCTCTGTGATCATGATAATACTGGACTACATCCAGTTTGAATTGTTTATCATAGTGCTTTGCCATAATGAGATCCTCCTTCAGTGCGATACCTACATCGTACCATAAAATTTGTAATAAGGAATTCTCATTTTGACTTGTACTATTTATATTCTAGCACCAAATCTTTTTAAACATAGTATCCCTCCTATTTGCTAAAGAGCTGAAATTACCATCGCTATTATGTTTCAGGATACATTTTTATTGCGCTTACTGGAAAATTTGTTCCACTATCGTCATAATAGCAAACTAAAATAATTCGCTCAAATTTTTGCTGAGTTAAAAACACCCTCAGCTACTTTATGTATAATCAAAAAATTTTCGACATACAGACGGCCACTGGCAATAGCCCACGGTATTTTACCCGTCCCATACTGATGGGTGCGCCGTGCAATGCTGTGAAGCGTTCAACACGGGAGTATCAAATCAGTTTTAAGGCTCCTGGCTATGTGCTGCCAACACATACTGGCTTCCGGTATTCTCGCTCCTCTTATCGCAAAATAAGCATTCTGGCGTACCATCGCCCAGCTCCCCTTAACCCTGTCTGTTATCTGCTGCCGTCTGCAATTGTCAAAGAACTAAAAAGTAATGGGCTTTTTCTTTTTCCGTTTTGTGAAAAATCTTAAAGTTTCCATTTGACTTTCATTATTATCACGATTGAAAGAGGCTGTTTTGGCAAAAAAAGAATAAAACTTTTTAAACTTTTGTATCTATCATTTCTTGTACCCTTGACGATTGTTTGTAAGAGTGGGATAATTGGATATATCAACTCTTGAATAACTTAGTATAAAATAGCTACTTGTGCTATTAATGTTAGCAATGGAATAGTGTGTTCTTATGAATTCGAATAAAATTACATAATGTTTCAATGCCATTGAATGAGAGACTGTGTTCTTACCATTTGATATCATTGCCAGAAAAAGAATTAACGTAAAAAATATTGTCATCATCATATTATTTATAACAAGATATATACTAAGACAAGTTAACCGATATCTTAGGAAATCGAGTTTTAGAGATACACTACTTCAGGTATTATATTCTTGTAGTACTCTACCAACTCATCTATCTATATTTTTATTTGAAAGAAGGTGTATGAATGGCACTGTCTAAGGATCAATTAAGCCGGATTATAATATCTGGCTATAAATCGATAGAAAAGTGCGATATCTCATTTGGAAAAATTAATGTCCTCATTGGTAGCAACGGTGCAGGTAAGTCTAATTTCATTTCGGCGTTCTCTCTTCTACAAGACATCTTGTCTCAAAATCTTCAACTTTCAGTAGCTCGAAGTGGTGTGAACTCTCTGTTTTATAAGGGACGGAAAGTCACAGAAGAAATCGCTTTCGAAGTGTACTTTGGAAAAAATTCCTATGGTTTTGCTTTAATTCCTACAGATGATAATCGAATAATTTTTAAAAAAGAATACTTTGGTTACCATGACTATTGGGAGAATGAAAGCAATGTTTCCCGTGGTACAGCAGAATCTGCATGGCAAACAGGCGCAGGAAATAAGATTGATAATCATGTAATCCCAATTCTCGCAAAACAGAATTGGAAAGTATACCATTTCCATGACACAGGACGAAGTGCAAAGGTGAAACAGGAGCATAATATCTCTAATAACAAAGTTCTCATGAATGATGCTGGAAATCTCGCAGCTTTCTTATATCGATTAAAACAAAATTACGAGAAAAATTACAATGAAATCGTGAGAACAATCCAACTGATTGCACCGTACTTCTCTGATTTTGTCTTAGAACCACAAGAGCAAAACAATGAGCAGATTGTTCTAAAATGGCAACAGAAAGGCTGCGAGGATATTTTCAATGCATCTCAGTTATCTGATGGCACATTACGATTTATCTGCCTTACAACATTACTACTACAGCCTCACGAGTTGCAACCAGCCACAATTATTGTCGATGAACCTGAGCTTGGTCTGCACCCTTATGCAATCACTATATTTGCAGAAATGGTGCGGCAGTTATCAGATGAAAAACAAATCATTATTTCTACTCAATCTGTAGAAATGTTGAATGAATTCAATGTTGAAGATGTCATTGTGGTTGACAGAGGTGAAAACGGCTCTTCATTTAAGCGTTTGAACGAAAAAGAGTTGGAAATGTGGCTAGAGGAAGATTATGCCCTCGGTGATCTCTGGAAAAAAAATATTTTGGGGGGTAGACTCTCAAAATGAAAATTGTATATATTTACTGCGAAGGACAGACAGAAGAATCGTTTATCAACAACGTTCTGTATCCATATTTCTTCAATATCGAAATTGTTGTGATCCCTATCATTTGTACTACCAAAAGAACCGCCACCAAAAAATACAAGGGTGGTATTCAGGAATACGGAAAAATCAAAAACGAATTAACAAAACTATGCAAAAGCCATAAACACGCATATGTTACAACAATGTTTGATTATTATGCGATGCCCACAGACACTCCAGGGATTAATTGTACTGAAGTAGATTTACTAAAAAGAATACAAATTGTTGAAGCAACTATTAATTCCGATATTGGAGAGCCTAACTGCATATTTCATTTTAATTTGCATGAGTTTGAAGCCCTCCTGTTTTCCCATCCTAAATCGTTCACTTTGATTGCAAATGATGATATTGTTGATAAGCTTCAGGAGATTCGTGATGCCTACGAAACACCCGAGCATATTAATAATTCCGTGGAAACAGCCCCTTCCAAGCGAATTGAAGCCCTTATCCCTAATTATGCAAAAGTGAAAAATGGTGCATTGCTCTCTGAAGATATAGGTATTGACACAATGCTTGCAGAATGTCCTCATTTCAGAGAATGGATTAAAACGCTTGTCAATTTAACATAAATAAAAAAACGTCCTTCAATACAGAAGATTTTTAGAATATTTTCAAAAAATAGAGAGTATTAATATTTCACACTATTGTTGTCGTGAAATATTTAATACTCTCTGGATTTATCTGTTATTCTTATAAATATGGTTGAAGTTTTTTCAATTAGGTCATACCATACATACCGATATCGGTTGGGATTACTTTTCACACGCTGTCTTGCTTTTTCCAACAGATTCAATGTATTAACGCCTTCTCCATGAATCTCCAACTGCATCTTTCCTCAATACTGCTTATTGATAACATCTTTAATTGCCTGAAAATATGCAGGCTCCGTTTCAGTGTCCTCTGTTACAATTGAGTGATATTCTGGCTGTAATTTTTTAGGGCTATCACGTCTTGCTTTCATCCAGTTCTTATTTAGGTCGCTTTTCTTTGGAGGTTTCAGCGTCATCTCCGCTCGCCTCCTAACAGCATATTCTGGAGATATGGATCAGCACCGTATCTACCCTCCAGATATTGCTTATCATAAGCTGCAGTGTTATTTACGCGCTCGTTATCCTCTCTGCGAATTTCATACAGAGAATAAATCTCTCTTTGATGTTTTTCATTTTCCGCAGCAAACCAAATTTCATCACGGCGAAATACTGTATTTTTCATCGTACTCATATCGTGTGATGTAAACAATAACTGGGCACCATTTTTATTGATTGCTGGATTTTTAAACAACGAAATAACATATCGCAGAAGTTTTGGGTGCAGCTTGGCATCCAGTTCATCAACATTAATTTTTTGAGAGTAAGCGCTCTTCTTCAAATATACATAGGAGGTTCATTATGAGTGTAGGTGTTTGTATTATAAACAGAAACGGCATTGCTTTAGCAGCAGATAGTGCTGGTACATATACAGGAAATAAAATGTTCTATAACTCCATGAACAAAGTATTTTCACTATCTAGGAAATATGTTTATGGCGCAATTACGTACGGAACAACCGCAATTTATAATGTTTCTATCGACCAAGTATTAAAAGAATTTCGTACATACATGGATTTCCATTGAAGTGCTATACTAAAGTTGTAACAGTAGTGGCAAATAAGATATAATCAATCTATCAAAGAAAGAAGGAATTATTATGCCACAAACATACCCTCCAGAATTCAGGAAAAAG
>JAFYPD010000046.1 GCA_017547685.1 Peptococcaceae bacterium | reverse complement strand
AGTTATGTCCATCGGTTCTAACGAAATCGTTATCAACGATGCAAAAGCTACCATCGATGCAGCTCCAATCGTAGAAAACAACCGTACATTCGTACCATTCCGCGCTCTGGCTGAAGCGTTCGGTGCTACTGTAGCATACGATGAAGCTACTCAGGCTGTGACTGCTGAACTGAACGGTGTAACTGTTGTTATGACTATCGGTTCCGCTGAATACACTGTAAACGGCGAAGCGAAAACTGCTGACGTTGCTCCATTCATCAACGGTTCCAGAACTATGGTACCTGTAAGATTCGCTGCTGAAGCGTTCGGTATCAAAGTTATCCCAACTTATGATGAAAACGGTGCTACCGCTGACATCCTGTTCAACCTGTAATTTGTAATTGCATATTGAACGTTCACGGAGATCCCTTCGGGGGTCTCCGTTTTTTGTCCTTCGCTTGCAAAGAACCTGTAAAATTCTGATACAGAAATTGCTCAAACCATGATTTTATCGTTGCAATTGCGGTGAAAATTAGGCATAATAGATACAATACAATAATGATAACAGGGAGTGAATCTGCGGTGATAGAATCTATTGAATTTTTAGCTTCTTTAGTTTTATGTCTGGTATACATTGGTGTACCTCTGACTGCTGCTGGCTTTGTGCTGAACAAACTGGGCAAAGGCCAGAATAGAGATTTAAACGCGTAAGGCGGTGTTCGAAATGAAAACTGGAGTGGAACGACCAGACTGGGATCATTATTTTATGGAAATCACCTATGTGGTGGCCAAGCGATCCACATGCCTGCGCCGTCAGATTGGTGCAATTCTGGTCAAGGATAAACATATTCTGACGACTGGATACAACGGGGCACCAAAGGGGCTGGCGCACTGTGCTGAGATAGGTTGTCTGCGGCAGCAGCTGGGAGTTCCGTCCGGGGAACGGCATGAGCTTTGCCGTGCGCTGCACGCGGAGCAGAATGCCATTATTCAGGCTGCCAATCTGGGGATTTCAATTGAGGGGAGTACGTTATACTGTACGACTGCCCCTTGTTCACTGTGTGCAAAAATGCTGATTAATGCCGGCGTAAAGCGTGTGGTGTTTGACGGGAATTATCCCGATGAACGGGCGATGGAGTTTTTCCATGAGGCAGGTGTGACAGTAGAGCAGATGTCGCTCTAATTATGGAAGTTAGGAAGGCTATGCGATGAAAAAAGTAATGTGCGTATTTGGTACGCGACCGGAGGCAATTAAAATGGCACCGGTGGTGAAGGCTATTGAACAGAATGAGAACTTGCAGAGCATTGTAACTGTAACGGCGCAGCATCGTGAAATGCTGGACCAGGTACTGCAGCTGTTTCAGATTATACCGGATTATGACTTGAATCTGATGAAGCAGGGGCAGACGCTGACTGACATTACAGCGGGTGTGCTGCGCGGTTTAGAAGATATTTTAAAGAAAGAACAGCCGGATCTGGTGCTGGTGCATGGTGACACTACCACAACATTTGCGGCTGCGCTGGCTGCTTTTTACCAGCAGATTCCGGTTGGACACGTGGAAGCGGGGCTGCGCTCAGGCAATATGTATTCTCCTTATCCGGAAGAGGCGAACCGCAAGCTGACAGGCGTGATGACAAGTCTGCATTTTTCGCCGACACCAGAAGCACGTCAAAATCTGCTGCGTGAAAACGCTGATGACAGTAAGATTTTCGTAACTGGTAATACAGTGATTGATGCATTGCTGGCGACTGTAAAAGACCATCATCAATTCGCAGATGCCGATTTACAGGCGTTGCTGGACAGCCCCGGCAAGAAGGTGCTGATTACGGCTCACCGCAGAGAAAATCAGGGGGAACCGATGGCGCACATTTTCCAGGCAGTGCGTCGTTTGCATGAAACATTGCCGGAAGTACAGTTTATTTTCCCGATTCACAAAAACCCGCGTGTGCGGGAACTGGCTGCCCGGATTCTTGGTGATCTGGCGCGTGTGCATATTATTGAACCGTTGGATTACGAACCGTTTGCCAATGCCATGTCCCGTGTGGATCTGATTATGACCGATTCCGGCGGACTGCAGGAGGAAGCGCCTGCACTGGGCAAACCGGTACTGGTGCTGCGTGATACCACGGAACGCCCGGAAGCAGTAACCGCTGGTACGGTAGAACTGGTTGGCACGGATGAGGATTTAATCTACAACACAGCGCTGACCCTGTTAACCGATGCCGAAGCCTATGCGAAAATGGCTAACGCGGTGAATCCGTACGGTGACGGGAAAGCCTGCGGTCGCATTACTGCAGCAATCGAGTATTATTTCGGGATGCGCGGCGAACGGCCGGAAAACTGGGTGTAACTATCGAATAACGATGCATTTTTATAAAGAAGTTATTGTGCAGGAACAGTCGGCTGTTCTAATGCGATAACTTCTTTTTTGTTGTGCATTACGCAACAAAGCACTAGTGCTGCCGCATGTTTTTTGATAAAATGTGGGAAAATACTTTATACTTTTTCCTGTATGAATCTGGTTCTTTCAGCTAATCCTTACAGCTTGCGCAGATTTTCTTTAGAAAAAAACGAACAGACATAATAAATATTTATTAAGTTATAGGCATAAAGAATAGATTTTTTGTTGTATTGGTTTCATATTTTTAGTAAAATAGTACTACAGGATGTATGAATTGAGGTGATCCTGTGCCGATAAAACCTGGCCGATATTCAGGGCGCGATTATTTGGGACTGGCTCTGAGTTTTGGTATCACAATGATGGCAAGTGTATTGGTTGCTTCCTGGTGCGGTAGCTGGCTGGATGAAAAGCTGGGCACACCGGGGGTTTTCTGGTTATTTGGTATGCTGGGCGGTATTTACTCCGGTTTCCATTTGTTCATTGAGCAGATTGAACGGCTGGAAAACCCGCAGGATCCGGATGACCGGGCACCGGATAACTGGTAAATAAGGATGTAGTATGCAAGCTATAAAAAATATGAAGTGGCAAGAAAGGGAGAAATATGCTAGAATCTGTATTGTTTTCAGGAGTAATTGGATTCGTGTGGGGACTGGCAGTCAGTCTGCTCAGCAATTTTCTAACCTGGAAAACACTGCAAAAGCCAAAAGGGATCATGAGTACACTGATTTTTATTATCCGGTGGCTGCTTCTGATTTTAGCCATGGCGCTTGTGTATGAAAATCTTGCAATGTTATTTGGAACAGCTTTAGGTTTGCTGACTATTAAAAACATTATTTTTGTGAAAAACCTACATATTTTAATACGAGCACGAAAGGGGTGAAACGAATGTTTCTGACAAGTGTTGCTTATGCGAGTGCAGGTCACGGGCATTCCGGTCCACTGTTTACTATCGGGCCGCTGGAAGTGACCAGTGAAATTACCACTATGTGGGCGGTTATGATTCTGATTCTGGTTGTCAGTTATCTTGGGACACGGAATATGCAAAGAATTCCATCCGGGATACAGAACGTGCTGGAAATGGGTATCGAGATGTACGAAAATTTCTGGACTGATATTCTCGGAAAAAAACGTACAAGACAGCTCATGCCGATTCTGGCTTCGTTCTTTATTCTGATTTTATGTTCCAACTATTCCGGCTTGCTGCCGCTGGCTGGTACACTGCCGGGGCTGAAACCGCCGACAAGTAATGTAAGTACCACAGCCGGTCTGGCTATCGTTGTATTCTTTCTGGTTATATATTACAATATCAAAACCAAAGGGATTGGTGGTTACCTGAAACACTTCCTGGAACCGGTTCCTGTATTACTGCCAATCAATATTCTGGAACAGTTCACAAGACCGTTATCTCTGGCGTTACGTCTTTACGGTAGTATTTACGGGGAAGAAATGGTAGTTGCAAGTTTGGCTGCGCTGTGTCCGCTGGTATTACCGCTGACTATGCAGTGTTTAGGTATCTTATTTGGTGCTATCCAGGCTTTCGTATTTACACTGTTGGCTTCTATCTATCTGGAAGAAGCGACAGCTGTTCATCACTAAGTCTTGATATATTAGTTTAATCTTATTTCAGAGGTAATTCCTTTGAAGATTCCCAATAAAGTATTGGAAGGAGGGGGAACTCAATGGCAACAGGAAGTATTATCGCACTGGCAGCTGCATTAGCAGTAGCAATCGCAACAATCGGCCCTGGTCTGGGTCAGGGTATCGCAGCTTCTAAAGCAATGGAAGCTATCGCTCGTCAGCCAGAAGCTTCTGGTGATATCCGTACATCCTTAATTCTGGCGTTAGCATTTATGGAAGCATTAACAATCTACGGTCTGTTAATCGCGTTCATGATCTTAGGTAACATGTAATAAATGTGAGGCTATTAAGAAATTACTAACAAGGTAATGTAAGGGTCTAAGTAGGCGATTGGGACTTGGTCCAATCGCCTATTGTTAGTATTATCGGAAAAACTGGTTTATTCAACCATGCGTATACATCAGTGTATCGACCACGCATGAGAGGAGGTTATGTACTTGGATATCAATCCATCTACAGCTATTTTTGCGATTATTAACTTCTGTGTTCTGGTTGTGGGTTTAAAAGTATTTTTATACAAACCAGTATGTGCAATGCTGGACAGCCGTAGAGAAGAAGTTGCAAATAACTTGAATTCTGCTGAAGAAGCAAAACTGGAAGCGCAGAAACTGAAAGATG
This sequence comes from Peptococcaceae bacterium, assembly GCA_017547685.1. Classification (GTDB taxonomy): domain Bacteria; phylum Bacillota; class Peptococcia; order Peptococcales; family Peptococcaceae; genus UBA7185. The sequence goes on along the minus strand of JAFYPD010000046.1, from coordinate 16 downwards.
AATATGCTGCTCAGCT
>JAFYPD010000004.1 GCA_017547685.1 Peptococcaceae bacterium | reverse complement strand
TAGCAAAAGAAATCACTGTTACCTTCTTTGACGGCGACAAAAAAATGGCTGCTGGCAAGACTGTAACAATTGATACCAACAGTGCTAACATTGCTGTGAACAAAACATCTGAAACAACTGATTTACTGGGTCAGATTACATTCAAAGTATCTGCATCTCGTGAAGGTGTATACTACGTTTATCTGACCGTTGACGGTGTAGAATTCAGATTAGCGGTAGGTTCCACCAACACTTCCGCTGCTTACATTGCAACAGAAGATCAGCCGGCTGCTCCAATTGCACAGTACGAAAAACTGGATGCGGATGTAACCTTTACTGTAACCGATATTAATGGCAATATTGTTCGTAATGCAGATACTACAGATTCTCATCAGGGGATGAATGGTATCTACAAAGACAGCAGCAATACCAAAGTAACTGATTATTTATTCTTCGTGGAAAAACCAGCTGCTTCCAAACTGAAAGATAAAGATCTGAAACTGAAATATAATGCTGATGATCAGGTATATGAATTATCTACTACCAGCACATTAGATGCAGAAGGTACCTACACTGTAAAAGCAATTCTGGATAATGGTGCATTTGCAACAGCTACTTTCGAAGTAAAAAGATTTGGCACTCCAGTAACTCTGTACATTGAATGTGCAAGAAACGTTGAATTAGGGAAACACATGATTCCTGAATTAAAATATGTTGATGCTAATGGTGTGACCAAAGCTGCAAATGATGCTACCATGTCTGCTACCGGTTATGCTATCTACTCTTTGATGGATTCCGTTGCTTATAATAATGCATTGGATGGACAAATTAAAGGTGTTATGGGTAATGAAACAGACATTTCCAAATTGTCTAAAGACGATAAAGAAAAAATTGAAAAATTAAAAGATGCAAAAATTGCAGCTAATAAATATGCTGTAAACATCAAAACTGATGAAAAATATGTTGGCACAACTGTAACTTATGTTGCAACTTCCGAACGTTACAATCTGGTTGGCACTGCAGAAGTAAAAATCGGCTCTGCTGCAACTGATATCGCATTCGAAGATAAAGCATTAGCTGTAAATGCTAACAATGATGTGGTATGGAATGTAGTAGATGCTGACGGCAACAAAGTAAAACTGGACAGCACCTCTGCACGTGTAATTAACTATGTTGTTCTGGATAAACCAGAAGGCGCTAAAGTTTCCGTATACGATAAAACAAAAGCAAACTTCAACGGCGAAGGGAAAATGGCTGTTACCTCCAACAAAGTTGGTAATGTAACAATTCAGGCTGTTTGCCAGGTTCGTGTATCCACCGACGGAAACGACACCTTAGGTGCAACGCAGACCAAATACTATACCGGCACTAAAATCTTTGCTGTAGGCACAGAAGGTGTTGGCAAAGTAGTAGTTATGTCCATCGGTTCTAACGAAATCATCGTGAACGATGCAAAAGCTACCATCGATGCTGCTCCAATCGTAGAAAATAACCGTACATTCGTACCATTCCGCGCTCTGGCTGAAGCGTTCGGTGCTACTGTAGCATACGACGAAGCGACTCAGGCAGTTACTGCTGAACTGAACGGCACAACTGTTGTTATGACTATCGGTTCCGCTACTTACACTGTAAACGGCGTAGAAAAAACTGCTGACGTTGCTCCATTCATCAACGGTTCCAGAACTATGGTTCCTGTAAGATTCGCTGCTGAAGCGTTCGGTATCAAAGTTATCCCAACTTACGATGAAAACGGTGCTACCGCTGACATCCTGTTCAACCTGTAATAAGTACTTGCTTATTCTGAATTGAATAAACGATGAATTTAACGAGGATTCCTCCGGGAGTCCTCGTTTTTTTGTGTTTGTTTTGCCCTTATCCATCCGGATAGCCTTAAACCACTAACGGGAGAAACCGTCATCTGGTGTGTTGGTCGCACACCATGGCTGCTCTCATTTCTTATGGTTATGATAGCATATACAAAATATTCGCCAATACAATTCTGGAATAAAATAACATTTATTCTCTGTTACAACCTCTACTCCACTACTTTATAGCTGACTTCACCGTCTTCGATGATGGCGCGGGCGTTGGTCCACTCAATGATTAAATCTTTAAAGTTTGCAACGTCCTCTTCTTCCACCCACACGTGCAGATGGACCATTTCATCATAGACGATGTCTCTGGTGTCATACTGCTTCAGCCGCAGCTGATTCTGTAAGGTTCCAAGCATGGTGTAATCCACCGAAACAATGACAACCTGATATAATACCCTCGTGATGATTTTTGCCGCTTCTAAAGCGATTTTAGCCCCTTTGGTGTAGGCCCGCACCAGCCCGCCGGTACCCAGCTTGATACCGCCGAAGTAACGGGTGACCACCACCGCCACATCGCGCACGTCTTCTTTTTTCAGCACTTCCAGCACAGGCACGCCGGCAGTGCCAGATGGTTCCCCGTCATCGTTACAGCGCTGGATATCGTTGTGTTCGCCCAGCACATAGGCCGGCACATTGTGGGTGGCATCGCGATGTTTCTTTTTGATTTCCTGGATAAAGGCCAGCGCTTCTTCTTCACTGGTGACTGGTTTTGCATATCCGATAAAGGTGGATTTTTCAATGATAATCTCATCCTGCCCGAACTGTTCTACAGTACGATATGTTTTCAGCATAAGTTCCTCCGCAATGTTATCTCAGCAATTGTCTTTGTATAATAACTCAGATACATAAAAATTCACTGTTATTTTAGCATATCGCACTATGCCTGCTCAACGTTTAATTTGCTACAGCTTGTGGATTATCATTCCCCTTTGTCCTGTGGATAATGTGGATAACTCTGTGTATAACCCATGATTTGGCGTTTTTTTCTGTGTACAGTGCAGTGGATTTCCTGTATATTGTTTGTCTTGTATGAATTTTTTTGCAAAAAATGAAAAAGGTATTTGTAAAACACACAGATATCAAGTACAATATAATTATCATAATAAAATTGATTATTGGAGTGAAGACTTATGAATAATTTGCCTCAGATTACTAGCGAACAGTTTGATCAGATTACAAAAGAAAATAAAGAAACCTGTATCATTATTTTCTCCAAAGAAACCTGTTCCGTATGCAAACAGCTGGCACCAATTGCAGAAAAAGTTGCTTCTCAGTTTGAAGGCCAGGTAAACTTCTACACAATGGACGTAAAAACACCAGACGGTCTGGCTACCTTTAAATCGTTACAGCTGATGGGTGTTCCGCAGTCTGTGTTCTTCCTGAACGGCGAAATGCAGCAGTCTCTGCCGGGCGCAATCAGTGAATCCATCTTCAAAAAAGAAATCAACGATATGCTGAATCCGAAAAAAGGCATTCTGGGTAAAATCAAAGGTATTTTCGGCAAATAATTCTTTATCATCTCTCGAAGCTGTTCATTTTCCCTCGGGCTGTCGCACTCTGTTCCTCTTAGTGCGGCAGCCCTTTTTTATATATCGCATGTTAAACAGGAACATACTACTCCCACTTTTCCTTTCCCTCAGCGGCTCTGGACATTTCCTTGTTTGTACAGCGTTGTCAAACTTCGTTTGCCACGCCTTGTACAATCTGCGGAACTCTCCATCCCGATTCGGAAGGCGGAACGTGGTGATTAGTATGTTCCTGTTGCATTATTGCTACCTTCAAAAATAAAGAGCTGTCTACTAAGACAGCTTTTGTCGTTTGCATGAATTCACACCATCAGAAAATACAGCACGGATACCAGCAGCAATCCCGGCAGCCCCAATATGGCGATAATCAGAACGGTTACCGGATTGATGGGCAGGTGAATGCCCCAGTATTCCCCAATCATGCTGATAAAGCACAGCAGCACCACAGACAGCAGCGAATTCATCAGCAGTTTCAGCATCATCTGCACCGGCGAAGTAGCCAGACGGGCAATGAAAAAAATAAGCGCCACGGCGAAAAAGACAAATAAAACAGTTTCCATCTGAATTTGCGGCATAACACGTCCCCCCGGCATTGTAATCTGCTTTATCCTATGCGGTGCGGACAGGGATTATGTCAGCGGATCGGGATATTTTCACAGGTCAGCGATTCGCTTTTTGCAAGCCGCAGCAGATATTCATACCGCCGCTCTGCTGCCATCACCTGATAAATCACAGTGTCAATCAGGGCCGGATCGCTCACCTCATTGTAAATGCTCTGCATGTTTTTCCACTGTGTTTTGGCATCCTCCAGTTCCAGAATCAGATCCATTCCAACACCCCCATACTATAGTTATTTTATAGTATGTACAGTACCGTCAAAAAATAATCGTTTTCTGCTGTCCTTCTGTCAGCCGCCCCGGGTGATGTCCTGTTTCTGATACCAGCGCAGTGCCTCGTAAAAATCCTCCGGCTGAAAATCAGGCCACAGACGGTCCACCACAAAGAAGTCGGCATATACCGTCTGTACCGGCAAAAAACCGGACAAGCGGCGCATCCCGCCCCAGCGAATGATTAAATCAATGCGGGATACATCGCGGGAGTGCAGTCCGGCACAGATTCTGGACCGTTCACGACCCGGAGATAACAAATCAGCCATATCCCACTCCCAGCCATAATTCACCAGAAAATTGACTCTGATACCGCCGCCGTTTAAATCGGTACGTTTTGTATACTTACGGAGTGACTGCGGAAAACTTTGCCCGTCAGCATTGCCGACCACCAGCAGCGATACCGGTTCTTCTGCAATTTTTTCAACAGCTCTGGCACAGGCATCGGAAAAGGCTTTCACCTGCTCCGGCGGACGGCCGCAGTTATCGGTGGTGTAGCCATAGTAGGTAATCTCTTTCACGCCTGCCTCCCGTGCCAGATGCAGCACATCCAGTCCGGGCGATAACCCGTACTGATATCCGTCCTGCTTGTTCATGCCGGCCTGTTTCGCCCAGCGCCGGTTTCCGTCGGGAATGATCCCGATATGCATTGGTACTCTGATAACAATCACACCCTTTCCGCCATTAGTTTGCGAAAAGGGTGTGAAAACTATACTATATTATTCTTCTGTTTCCGGCGCTTTGCTCACCAGCACCTTTTTAATCGATTTTTCCAGCTTCACGCGCGGAATCCACACCTGATGGTCACAGGTGGTGCAGCGGATGCGGAAATCCATGCCGACACGCATGATTTCCCACTGGTCTCCGCCGCAAGGATGGCTTTTCCGCGTCTGAACAATGTCGCCCACATAAAGTTTCATCGGCATATTGATCAGCCCCTCTCAGGCAATTTTAACGATGTCTTCGTTGATATTATCAATGACAATACTGTTGTTGATTTTCATTTACTGTATCAGATGTACTTTCGGATAAGCGATTTCAATATGGGCAGCCTCCAGGGCTTCTTTGAATTCTTTGCGCAGTTCCCGCTCGATTACCGCTTTGCTGTTCCAGTCCCAGATGGTAAAGTGCGCCCGAATCACCACGGAGGAATCTGCCAGCCGGGTGACCCCTTGTACCTCAGGCAGTGTCTCCAGCTCTTCTTTGTGCCGTTCGCCCACCCGGTCGCAGGCCTGCTGAATCACTGTGCCGGCTGTTTCAATATCTTCCTCATAGGCAACACCCACTTCCGCGTAGCCGCGCTGCGGAGCACGGCTGTAATTTATCACACGGCCAATGCTGCCGTTGGTGATAATCATCAGTTCACCGTCCCAGGTCTGCACTTTGGTGGTTTTCATCCCGATTTCTTTTACCTGACCACTGATCCCGTCAATCTGCACATATTCACCTACCGCATACTGGTTTTCCAGCACAATAAAAATACCGCTCATCAGGTCCTGCACGATACTCTGTGCACCGAATGCCACTGCCAGACTGACAACCCCTGCCCCGGCAATAATCGTTGTCACAGAGAATCCAATCATATCCAGACAGGTAATGATGGCAACAAAGTACAGCACATAGCTGACAATGCTTTTAAACAGTTTGGACAGTGTCTGCAGCCGCTTTTCATCGAGAGCCACATCCTCATGCTGACTCAGCCCCATGGTGATTCTGTTGCGGAATATCCGGTCAATCAAACGGCAGGCCACACGGCGCAGAATCAGAATCGCGGCCAGTACAATCAGAATCTTAATCAGAATACCTGCATAGCCCAGCATGGCCTCTCTGGAAAAAAGTCCGAAAATAAACTCTGTTACTTCCGGATCAGGTTGTAATTCCATACTCTCCATAACTTCTTCTACTTCGTCCATTGTCTTGATTACTCCTTCGTCTGCTCCATAAATAGGTAATGGTTTCACTGCTATCGTCTAAGCTGGATAAAATCTCTTCCATAATTTCTTTCACCAGGCCGTCCTTTTCCTGACAGAACGCTTCCCGCAAGGCCGGGCACGCCTGATAAAACCGGTTGCGGCCTATGGCCTCTGCCGCCAGCAGACGAATCTGCCAGTTGCCATCTTTCAATAATTCCACCAGAACCGGGCAAACCTCCATTCCCTGAATCTGGCCCAGCGCCTCCACCGTCATCTTCTTCAGCAGATAATGATCGGTATCCAGCAAATCCGTCAGCACCGGAACAACGCTGCTGTCACCAAACGAGCCTAACAGCTGCACCATCACCATCTTGCCGCTGACATCGGCCTGACTGATTTTTTTCAGAATGATTGGCACCAGTTTTGGCCCCAGCGCCTGCAGCACATCATGGATACGGGACGCCAGATACTGTTCCGGCGTAGCCAGTGCATCCAGCATAGGTTCAATGACCAGCACCGGGTCCTGCTTTTTCAGTGCCCCGGCTGCCGCCAGCCGCAGGCTTTCGTTGTCACGGCGCATCTCCTGTACTAAAAAGTTTACCACATTCGGGTCGTGAATGTAACCCAGTGCTTCCAGCGCCTGCGCTTTCTGCCGCATACTCAGATCGCCGTAATCGGCAATCAGTTTGAACCAGTACTCCTGAAACGTTGCGCGAGCTAAATCCCGCTGGGCAAAGCTGTCCAGCTCGTCCCAGTACTGCCAGAAGATTTCTTCCCGGTCAGCCTGGCTCATCAGCTCAATGGCAAACCGGTACTCCGGCAGCTGATCGCGGCGCAGAATCCACTGACTGGCCACCTGTGTGATGTCCGTCTGACTCTGCAGCATCTGCTGCCGCTGATATTTTTTACTTCTAAATGGAATCATAAAACCACCCCGTAGAAAAACTAACGGTGGCATGTCCGGCTGTCTGCAGCAGCTGCTATGTTGTTCTGCTGTTTTTCAGCCTGATTGCTTTTCCATTCAGATAATCAAACTTGCTTCCCTGTTTTGAATTGCGTGCTATAAACTCTGCGTCGATGGCATCTTTTATTTTCCACCAGCTTGTGTCCCAGTTACAGAACAGCAGATTATCCTGAGGACCTTTTCCAACCAGCCTCTGGATGACAATATCAGGGTCGAGATACTCTAAAAAGGTTACTACCCGCTCCACATATTCCGCAAGCGTTATCATGGTAAACTCACCGGCCTCATATCTGCGGGCCAGCTCTGTGCCGCCCGCCACATACAGCGAATGCAGCTTCACGAAATCCACGCCCAGTGTGGATACAATCTTCGCTGTCTCGATAACATCCAGCTCGGTATCGCCGGGCAGATTCAGAATCACGTGGGCTGTGGTACTCAATCCGTATCGTTTGATGCGCAGCACCGCATCGATATACTCGGCTAGTGTATGTCCCCTGTTTATTTCAACCAGATTATGGTAATTCACCGTCTGTAATCCTAATTCAATATCAATATCCAAATTCCTGCTCTCTTTTAGTTCCGCCAGAAATTCCAGATATGCATCGCTGACACAGTCCGGCCGGGTGGAAATGGCCACGCCCACCAAATCTTCATCTTCAGTGGCGGCCAGCACCACTTCTTTGAATTTGTCCAGCGACATGTAGGTGTTGGTGTAGGTCTGCAAATAGCTGATAAATTTGTGAGCCCGGAATCGGCGCTCATAAAAGGCTTTATTCTCCGCCCACTGCTCCCGGATACTCATGGTGTCAGGCAGACACTGAAAGCCGGAACCGGAGGACTCGCAAAAAATACAGCCGCCCTTCCCCACCGTGCCGTCGCGGTTTGGACATGTACCGCCCGGAATATTCAGCGGCACTTTATAAACCCGCTGGCCGTAGCGAGCCTCCAGCCACGGGGCGTAATCTCTGTAATCAGGCATTGGTTATCCCTCCTGTCACATCGGGATTTAATAATTCACTGCAGAAATGTAAAATCTGTGACTCGGCAAACAGCGAGCCTTCCATCAGGCCCAGCACACTGATGCCTTTATATAAAATCAGTACTGTAATAACGGTTAACACAATTGATACTGCCATGCCGCCCAGCCGGTCAATCAGGCCGACCACCGGCACCAGATGCACCACGCCGGCCAGCACATGGCTGACCAGAAACAGCGCCACGCAGAATAAGGCCCACAGCCCGATAAATACAAGACCCTGCAGAATAGAATTAGCCACGGTCACAGCAATGGTATCGGCCATGGTGGCATATACGCCGGCTCCCACCGCGTCCACCTGCTCCTGCACCGCCGTTAAAATACTCTGCTTCATCGAATCAGGCAGAAAGGACTGGTCTAAATAGGTGTACAGCTGTCCCATGCCTTCAAAGCTGGCCAGAACCGTCGAAAAGTTATCGGGCATCGGAAGCAAATCCCGGATGGTAACCGCGAATGTTTCCGCGGTGCCGAACTGTTCATTAAGCCACACGGTCACCGGCGCAGCCAGCACATAACTGAGTGCCAGTGCAATCAGACTGCCGAACAGACCGATTAAGCTTTTTAAAAATCCTTTGCGGAACCCCAGAATTGCCATCACAAGAAAGACAGCAACCAGAATGATATCCAGCATGGCATACACCCCTTTTTATTTCTTTGCTAACTGACTGCGCATCACCCGCAGCGCAGCCTTCTGTTCCTCTGAAATGCGGCGCGACTCCAGACTTTTCTGAATGGTTTTCTTCCAGGTATCCATATCCAGATGATGATTCTGAAAATAAGCCCATGTTTTTTCCGGCTGTTTGGCTAGTGCTGTCGCCAGCGCCCAGGCCACCGCCATTTTCACATAGCAGGCATCATGGTTTACCCCGTCCAGCAGAGCCAGTACGGTATCGATATAATCGTCCGTCAGATAATAACTCATCATCATAATCACAGCAAAACGAATCTGGTATTCTTCGCCGCTGTGCAGATACGGCTGCATAAACTCCCAGACCAGTGCCTGATTTTTTGCAGTGAACTTCAACCCGCCGCAAAAGGTATCACACACCGACCAGCTGTTGATGCACGGTACAAAACCGGCAATATACTGCAAGCGTTCCTCCGGTGTCACCTGGATGGCTCCAATGACCATACCCTGCAGCATAATTTCCTCAAAATAGTAGGGTTCTGCCGCTAAATACCGGTGCCAGTCCTCTTTGGCGATACGTTTTGCCAGTTCCCGCAGCTGAGGCAGACGTACCCCCAGCACATGGTCAATGCCAGGCAGTAAACTGGCCGAAAACTTTTTATAATCATTCTCCGCCAACTGTTCTATTTCCTTGCGTGTCTCTGTAAAAATATCCATTTCAGCCCTCCTGATAACATTCCCGCAGCAGGGCAATCTCTCTTCCATAGCCGTCCAGGGTATCGTGCGGTGTCTCCAGAATGAAAAACAGATGCTGCAGCTTTGGATGATTGATGATACGGCAGATGGCCTCCAGCCCCAGCGACCCTTCCCCGATTTTTGCGTGACGGTCTTTGTGACTGCCCATCGGGTTCATGCTATCGTTCAGATGAATGGCTTTCAGCCTGTCCAGACCAATCACATGGTCAAATTCATCCAGCACATCATCCAGATGGTTCACAATATCGTAACCGGCATCATACACATGGCAGGTATCCAGGCAAACGCCTATCTTCTCCGGCAGATACACACCGTCGATAATGCGGCGCAGCTCCTCAAAACGGCCTCCCACTTCACTGCCCTTGCCCGCCATGGTTTCCAGCAGAATGGTGGTACGCTGCTCCGGTGTCATCACCGCATTGAGCTGTTCTGTAATCAGCGCAATGCCCGTATCCATCCCCTGGCCTACATGGCTGCCCGGATGAAAGTTGTAAAAATTCCCAGGCAGATATTCCATGCGGCGCAGATCGTCAGCCATCATCTCACGGCTGAACCCGCGAAGCCCGGCATCAGCTGAACAGGCATTCATGGTGTACGGTGCATGGGCCAGAATATTCGTAAAGCAATGTTCCTCCGCCAGCTGCAAAAAGGCAGCCACATCACTTTCTTTTATCTCCTTCGCTTTCCCGCCGCGGGGATTGCGCGTAAAAAACTGAAACGTATCTGCGTGAATCTTCAGCGCATCTCTGCCCATAGCCAGATACCCCTTCGAGGCCGACAGATGACATCCGATGTGTAACATACGCTCCCTCCATTCTCAGAACTTTTCCATCCACATTCCATTTTACAATGCATTAAAATAACGATTTTAGTTTACCACGAAACACCGCTTTTTGTCAGCACTTCTGTAAAAAAGACAAGCGGTGGAAAAAAGTGTTGTTCATAAAGACAAGCCATGCTATAATAAATTAAGTTTTATTGAGGCAACATCATGAAGGAGGGAAAAATCATGGCTCATATTAAAACAATCAGCGCACAGAACTTACAGGGTACTGTAAAAAAAGGCGGCTGCGGTGAATGCCAGACATCCTGCCAGTCCGCTTGCAAAACATCCTGCACAGTTGGTAACCAGGTTTGCAAAAATAACTAAGGATCCATGATAGCCATCGCTGCAGCGGTGGCTATTTTTCTTCCCGGGAGCACGCCTGGAAAGCGTGTATACTCCCTCTATATTTTTTGACAAAGGAGCGATTCTCATGAGTTTTATGGAGTTAGCCAACAATCGTCAGAGCGACCGCGCGTTTGCTGCACAGGAGGTAAGCCGCAAAGATTTATTAAAATGCGTACAGGCGGCCCAGCTGGCACCATCGGCCTGCAATTCACAGCCATGGAAGTTCATTGTCATTGACAATGCAGAAGTGTTAAAACAGGCCGGAGAAGCCATCTCCAACAATCCGCTGGGTATCAATAAATTTGCAGAAACAGCGCCTGTTCTGGTGGCTGTGGTGGAGGAACCTGCCACCCTGATGCCAAAAATCCAGGGAAAGGTGCCGTCCAACCGCTGGGCACAGTTTGACCTGGGCAGCGCAACCGAACATTTCTGCCTGCAGGCCGCTGAACTGGGGTTAAGTACCTGCATCATGGGGGCTTTCAATGAAGAAGCATTAAAAGATCTGCTGGGCGTTCCGGAAGACCGCCGCATTTTTGTGATGCTGGCTGTGGGATATCCGTCAGGTACCATTCGCACCAAAGTGCGCAAAGAACTGAATGCCATCCACTGCTTTAACAAATACGACGCGTAAGAGGACAGGCCTATGATTACACATTTTCATGTACGACTGCAGATTCCGGATACCGATGTGTACCGCGATGTTATTCTGCCCGATTCCGTTATTCTGGGAGATATTAACCAGGTCATCAGTGTCTGCTTCGGCTGGCCAATGACCCTGGCTTACGAATTTGTTCCGCAGCAGACCAGAACCAGCTATCTTGGGGACACCGAGAGTTTCGTCGGGATGAAACAGTCGCTCGATGCAGAAAACATTCCTGTTTCTTTCGCGTTTCAGAAAAACCGGGAACTGATTTATTACTGCGGCACCGCTCCGTCAGACCGTATTTCGGTAACACTGCTGCCAACAAAATCGCTGCTGCCGGAACCGGTTTTCCAGTTAAATTACTGGCATGGAGAAAACCAGCCGTGTTCTCTGGGGGGCAAACCTTTTCTGAAACAGAAAGTGGAAGATGATTTACTGGCACTGCGGGAAGAACTGTACCTGCTGACCGACGAATTTGATTATGAAACTGCACTCCCGCTGGATACATCGGACCCTGCCGCCCTTCTGGAGGAACTGCGGAAAATAAACGATATGGAAGAAATCTTCGATTTGATGGGAGACCTCCCGCAGGAGGAAATCCTCAGCCTGTTCGGCCAGATGATGAATGAATTCAACAGCCAGATGGGGCAGACCTACACGCTGGCGCAATGTCTGGCAGGGCTGAATAAAGCGGAACTGACAGATATCGCCCGCTATAATCATTTCAAAGGATTCAGCCGGATGAACCGCGCAGAACTGGAGGCATTTCTTCTGCAAAAACTCACCAGTATGGAGTTCCTGACGGAGCGTTTCAAAACGTTAACCATCCCGGAAGTTGAGCTGCTGCGTGTTCTGTGTGACGCCAACATGCCGCTCGACGTAACAGAAGCATCTCTGCATTCGCTTTATCCGTTATACTGCGGTCTCAGTTACATCGATGAAACCGGCCATTATCTGACCGTTCCGGAAGATATGCGGCAGCAGTATCGGCAGCTTCTGGAAAACGAGTCCGTTATGATGGAAACTCAGTTTTACGATATGCTGCACACCTTCTGCTATACAGCCGTTTATTTTTACGGAGCCTGCCCGGTTCGTCACCTGCTCCGGAAAATCAACGAAACCATGCAGCTGGTAATTCCATCAGATGAACTGGAATCCATCATCTGCCCAACCCAGCATGAACGCAGAGATTATGTGCTGCGCGACGGCTGGATTATCGCAGCAGAACTTGCGCAGGACGAGCCCGAATATCAGCGCGCACTGGAAGTGCTGAAAGCCATGCAGAACAAGCGCACCGACTTTTTCTGGCCGGATATGGATCAAATGGAATCCCTCATCTTTATGCGTCGTCTTGCTGATGAAACGCTTTACGATGAGTTCAGCGAAGCGTTCCGCCCGTACCTGGGCGATGGCCTGAATCTGATTCAGGCCATCGCTAACATGGAGTACTGGATTCGCAGCGGCGTATCTTTTAACGATGTCATGCACAGATTAACCGATACCCTGTTTGATATCCCGGACACGGAAACGCTGAACGTTATGGCTGAACATCTGAAAAATATCTGGAACCAGACCCCTATGTGGACCCTCGGCGGTTACACACCGACACAAATGCGGGAAAAAGACCAGAAAGCAGCTGCCGGAAGCAATCCGAAAGGCGGCAAAATTATCTCGCTGCAGGAACATCGAGATAAAAAGAAAAAATAAACAACCAGATACAACACAAAAGGCTGCCGCAGGAAGAAATGTTCTTCCATGCGACAGCCTTGTTTTTGCAAAAATAAAAGTCATGCACCTGTTTCCGAATTGGACTTTCCGGACGTTACCCAGGCAGTTAGCTCGAACCAGGCACTCCCGCGGCACACGCAAGTGCTTACTTATTGCTGCTTCCTTCCGGACCTGACAAGGTTCATAAGTTCGCGTTGCGCAGGACCCAGCCGTCAACACCACTTACCTGGGGCAGGCCCCACAAAGCCAACCCTCGAACAGGCATCGACCCTGCTATAGCGGATTGCAGGTTACAGGGCACCGCTACCTCCCCGTCTAGCATGACTGACACATAGTTTAGCATAAAAAAGCCTGTTCCGTCAAGAGCTTTCTCCGCTGCCTATACTGTTTCCCCTGCCGGATTTGCTTTCAGTTCTGCTACTCTCTGCAGCCGTTCGGTAATGTTGGCACATTCGGCAGAATAAATACTTTCCGGATTGTCTTTTTCCAGATGGTATACCGATTTCCCGATCTGCGCATAGAGATTCTGAATTTCTTTTTCTTCCGCAGCAATGTCCAGCTTCTGTTTCCCGGTTTCCGCCAGGTCTTTCGCTTTATCTACCGCTAAATCAGCCGCTGCACTCAGTTTTTTCTTGAAATCATCAAATGCCATAAAAATCCCTCCATGTAAGATAAGTTATATTTATCATAACATAAATATGCAGCAAACACAAAAAAATCTACCGGAGACAGCAAATAAAAAGAGTTGCCCGAACTCTCTCGTTCTTCGTCGCTGCAAAAAAAATTATAATTTTCCGAAAAACACTTGACTAAGTCAAGTTTATTGTTATATACTTGCTAAAGTCAAGTATTTTTCAATATTATCAGCGATATCTGCTACAGGAGGAACAATGAAGATAAACTTAGCATATTTCATTTCTGTGCTGCGAAAAAATTTTGTCAGCGACTGCAGCCGGAAGTTACAGCAAGATCATGTAACGCTTGGACTTTTGTATCCGATTCTGTATATAGGAAAGCATCCTGACTGCTCACCAAAAGAAGTAATGCAGTCCCTGAATATGGATTGGGGATTTACACAGCGTACTCTGGATAAACTGGCCGCTGACAACCTGATCAGCAGAGAAAAGAATCCGAAAGACCGCCGCTGCTACCGGCTGAATCTGACAGCCGATGGCTACCGGCTGTTTCAGAAGAGCCACGAGCTGATCAATGCATGGAATGAACAAAAACTGGCTGTTCTTACGCCGGACGAACAGCTGCAGCTAAAAAACCTGCTGGAAAAAATAGTACAAGTAAAAGGAGAAGAATTTTATGTTTGAAACATTACTCAGTCCCATTGAACTGGGATCTCTCAAACTGAAAAACCGTATCATCTTTGCGCCGACTTCCATGGGTCTTCCAGAAGACGAGTATTTTAAGAAGATCGAAGATATTGCGGCAGGGGGATGTGCCATGATCATCATAGGAGATGTTCCAGTGCTGCCCACCAGTTTTGGACACAGCCTTTACAGCAAAAAAGGATTTGCACATTATCAAAAACTGACTGAAATTGTTCACAGACACGGCTGTCTTATATGCGCCCAGCTTCACCAGTCCGACTCCAACTTAAAGGGCATGATCAAATATATCCCTGGTGTTCTCAGTAAAAAAATCAAGCCGCAGGAACTTCGCCCGCTGCTCAATGCACAGGTGGCGCCTTATATATCGAATTTGACTGTAAAAAAAATTAAAAAGATTACCACAGCATTTGGTGATTCCGCCGTATTGGTCCAAAAGGCTGGATTTGACATGGTACAGGTTCATGGTGACCGGATGTGCGGAAGTTTCAGCTCTGCCGTCTTCAACCAGCGTACGGATGCATATGGCGGAAGTGCCGAGAACCGATTCCGCTTTGCCGTAGAAGCAGTTTCCGCAATCCGCGCCAAGCTGCCGGACTATCCCATTGATTATAAATTAGCAGTTCGTCAGGAGGAGCCTCATTACGGCAATGCCGGTGTGTTGAATGAGGAACTTGGTATTTTCGTTCCCCTTTTGGAAAAAGCCGGTGTCACCAGCTTCCATGTAGCTTTAGCCAATCATTCTAACCTGCAGGATACAATTCCCGGCGCAAAGCATCCGTATTTTTCAGAGGAAGGCTGTTTCCTGAAATTCTGTGATCAAGTGCGTCAGTATACATCACTGCCAATCTGCGGTGTGGGCGGTCTGGTTCATCCAGAATTTGTGGAACAGCAGCTGAAGGAAGGCCGCATCCAATGCGCCGCCATGAGCCGCCAGCTGGTGGCCGATTCCCAATGGGTAAACAAAGTTGCAGCCGGAGAGGCAGATAAGATTCACCTCTGTATCCGCTGCAACAAGCGATGCCTGGGAGGGATGATGGAACATAAAGGGGTACATTGTATCTATGACAGAAAATAATAGCATCCCCTGTTTTCCTCCACGTGCATAGCACGTGGTTTTTCCCCAAGCAAATAAAAAGGGCTGTCCACAATTCTGTGAACAGCCCTCTATTATTTTGTTAAATATATTCTGTTGAATGACACTTACGCTTCTTCGTCGCAGATAACCTGTACGCCATATTTCGTTGCTACTTTTTTGCTGTTTTCACATTCTTCCCCTTCAGGTACGTGCAACAAAGGCTGCCCGGTAAACGCATCTTCTTCGTCACAAACTACCTGAATTCCAAATTTAGACGCAACCTCTTTGGTATGTTCGCACTCTTCCTTTTTTTCTTCTCCACCTAATTTACTTAAATCAATTCCCATAATGATTCGCCCCTTTTGTCTTGTTTGATTCTATAATGTTTCTCTCAGCAATTTTGCCAGATACAGCCCCACTTTTACTTCCATATCAGAAAGATCCACATCCAGCATCTCGCTGATTTTATTAATTTTATACACAACCGTATTGCGGTGTACAAACAGTTTGTCTGCTGTTTCATTGATGTTACAGTTACATTCCAGATATGTGCCCAGAAAATCCAGATAATTAGACCGGTTATTTTTATCATACTGCTCCAGTTTGCCGAGTACACTCTCATAATACCGCTGTTTGACCGTTTTGTCCGAGATTGACAGTAAAAGCTGATAAACACCCAGTTCGTCGTAATGCACCAGCATGTTTTTCCAGTCTTTTTTCACACTCAAATCAATCGTTTGCTTGGCCTGCAGATAACTGCTGGATAAGTTTTCAAGCCCCGCCAAATTAGAGCTTACACCTGTAAAAAACGTGTACTCTTTCATCCGCAGCATCACAATGATTTTTAACACTATATCGCGAATTGCCTGTGCCGTGTAATTTGAAAGCACCAGTACAAAAATACCTTCCATATTCAGCACAAAGGATTTATCGCCTGCGGAAAGCAGTGTCTGTTCAATGGACTTCACCAACCACTGTATCTCCGGTGCCAATAATGCCTGTATTTGTTCAATTTCTATAATAACGGTCGTATACGATTCTTTTTTGCGAAATCCATATTGCAGAAAAGTAGGGATATACAGTTCCGTTTTCTGTGGAAAGGAAATCGCATTTTTCATCGCAGAAAACAATTGTTTATTCGCCTTTTCTGACTCCAGAATCTGCAGACAGAACAATTTGACAATATCCGAAATATTTGCATCATCAGGCGCTTTTAACAGCGGAAACTTATACTCATGGCAATATGCTACAACTTCTTTCGAAACCTCACCCATACAGCACCCGGCTGAAAGTACAAGACCGCTGCAGTGCTGCCTCAGCAATTTCCGTATAAACTCCAGCAATGCTGCATTATCCTGCATATCCCCGCCCGTAGAAAAAACCAGTTCTTTTTCATTCAGATACAGCAGTTCACGGTCATGTTCAACAAAATGAAACCATTCAGCAATATTTCCCAATCCATTTTCTCCGGCAACCAGTTTCAGTTTATAATCACTTACAAGGTCCATAAACTTTTCCACAGTAATTCCCATCGCAATTGCTCCTTTCTCATCAGCAGCATATAACACAATTTATTTTGTCGGTTATTATAGCATAAAATTTAAAAGAGGAATATTGCTGACGCGACTATATCTGTAACATACTTCTTTTATTATACCTATGAATAAGGTAAGTAATAGATAGATATCCTGTTTTCATATAAAACACAGGAAGATTCCCAAGCGCATAACATACTCAGGAATCTTCGTTTTCAAGCATTACGCTCTTTTCTGGTATATTTATTTAATTATTTTTCTAAATAACGAATACCTTTTCCAGTTGCAGCCCAGATCATTGCAAATACAACGCACAGATAGCAAGGAATACACCAGATTGCATATTCCGCAACGGTTACACCCAGTAAATCCATGTAGTAAATACCGGAAGCACCCCAAGGTACAAACGGAATCAGCATGGTACCGCAGTCTTCCAGCGTACGGGACAGGTTGACACCGTGCAGACCCATGTCTTTATACATATCACTCATCAGGAAACCAATCATAATAATCGGTACAGAAGCAACACCTGTTGCGAAAGTTAATAAAATACCTGCACAGACAGTAACACCAGTCAGTTTCCAGCGACAGTCAACTTTGCTGGCCAGACTATGCAGAATAACTTCCAGACAGCCGATTTTGGCCACAATGCCAGCAAATGCATACGCACAAATGATGGTATTTACGATAGTCATCATAGAAGAAATACCGCCGCGAGTCAGCAGTTTTACAACATTTTCAGCAGCAATGGCATCGGCAGCACCAGCTGCTGTTACCATACTTACTTTGAAACCGCCAACACAGGAGGATACTCCTGCTGCGAAGGAGAAGCCATGGAATCCCATGCCCAGTGCGATTGCCACTACAGAAGACAGCAGCATAATCGGTACGGTCGGCTTTCTCATCATGGCACCCGCAATAACAATCACTGGCGGCAGCAATAATAAAATATTCCAGTTAAAAATAGAAGACAGATTTTCAGATAATACTGCAATACTTGCGGCGTTTTCTGCATTGATTGTCAAGCCCTGTCCTACAACAAACCATACTGCCAGCCCAACCAGAGATGCAGGAATAGTAGTCCAAAACATGTGACGAATATGGTCAAACAAATCTACTCTACAAATCATTGGTGCCAGGTTTGTTGTGTCAGACAGCGGAGACATTTTATCCCCGAATACACCGCCGGCAATCACCGCACCGGCAGCCATGCCCAGCGGAATTCCCATTTCATTTGCAACACCCATTAATGCAAGCCCTGCCGTTGCAACAGAACCCCAGGCTGTCCCGGTAGCTGTCGATACAATGGCCGTGATTGCCCATGCAGTTACAAGGAACATCTGCGGGCTAATCAGCTGCAGACCAAGATAAATCATATATGGAACCGTACCGGAGTAAATCCAGGTACCAATAACAATCCCTACTGCAATCAAAATGTAAATAACAGGAAGGCTGGCCGTAAAGTTTTCTGTTACGCCCTGTTCCATCTCCTGGTAGGTATAACCTAACCGCAAGCCAATGATTGCTGCATAAAATGCACATAATAACAGTAATGGCTGGATATCCAGTTTAAAAATCCCTTTCCCTACCCCAATAACAATAGCCATTACAATAAAACAGGAAATCGCTTCAAATAAGGTTGGCTTTCTAATCGCTCTTCTTTCTTTTTTCTCCATATAAATAACCTCCAATCTTTCCTATCTCTTAAAGAGGCGAAAAGCCTGATGTCCGCAAAATCATCCGCCTGAAATCAGACTGACATGTCACATCAGGCTTTTCTTATGTTCGAAACGTGCTGAACTTCGTGTTATCACTTATACTGCTTCAACCAGTTTTTCAACGGATAGGCCGCCGAAACCTAATTTTTCTAAAGTCAAGCCTTTGCTGTAGAAATCTTCCTGCAGCAAAGAACAGCCTAAAACAATAACTGCATCAATATTTGGAGTCGGCACACCAGCAATTCTCCCCAGATTAGACCATAACACCAGCCCGTTGGAAATGTCTTCCGTAAAATAGCGACCTGTTACACTTGTAGGCCCTTTAATTTTTGTAAATACTTCACTGGTGTTGAATAAGGTCTGCAAATCTTCTTTGTCGTTAGAGAAATAGCCTCTGCCGTAGCGGCTCTGCACAGCATCCTCTAAATCAAAACCAAATGCTTTACCTACTTCCATCCGTTCATGTTCGATTGCATGCAGTACATTTACAGTGTGTTTGGTAATCCCTTCCCGGTACAGCCAGAATTCGCCGTTGGAATAATCGATACGCCCTGCATTTAACATACATGGCCCAGGATGTACTTCCGGATTCCCGTTTTCCAGGGTTGTATGCCAGATATTCTGTGCCGGAACCAGACATTTATAAATCTGTTTGCACACATCTAACAATTCTGCCGTATCTTCTTTTGGATATGCAGCAAAGAACAGTTTTTTCACACGCAGTGTTAATTCTACGCGAGCTTCATCCGCAAAACCGCGGGTACCATAAGACAGAGAGTTCACTTCACACAGTTTAAACTTTTTGTCAATACCCATTTCTCTGGCTTTATTCGCAAACCGAACACACCCCATTGCCGCTGCACCGTTAAAGAAGATAACCTGATCTTCTGTGGCAACTGGTGCCAGTACCTCAGCAAATGTTTCAATTGCAAATCCAGGAATCGTCAGCATGATAATCTGCGCATCCTTAACAGCTGCCGCAATATCAGTTGTGATTAAATCCAAAGGTAAAAATACTTCTTTAAAAGGAACTTCATTTGGCTCCTGTAATAACAGTCCTCCTCTTTCCTGCATTACCTGCAGATTTTTTCCGAACTGCGGTAATTCATATAAACTGATTTCAAATCCCTGTTCTTTCAAATCTGCTGCTGCGGTCATACCGCCATTACCAGCGCCTAAAATTGCTATTTTTTTAACCATCATGTCATAGTCCTCCCAAGACATACTTTTCCGTTCAGAGAATACAAATTTTGCATAAAAATACAGTCAGTTTTGGCCAAAAACTAGCTTTTCAGGGAATTTATCAATTTGTGCCTTGTTTTACGTTATCATTTCCCTTGTGATAATCATACCTGTTTTTATAAATCCCCGATAGTGTCAAAATCAACAAAGATTATTGGTATTTTACACAAACATATTTGGTGTGCAGCACAGTATTTTGATAAACAAGGCTTATACGTTTTAACCCCCTCTCTTATATTTTCCATCTACAGAAAACTCACGTCTATGTGTCACGGATTGTTTTCAAAAAAAGCTTCTTTGTCTTTAGATGTTCACATGCTTGTTTTTTCTTAAATATGTATATTTATTCATTTAGACAGAGCAAATAAAAAGGGCTGCCCACAATTCTGTGAACAGCCCTCTATTATTCTGTTAAATATATTCTGTTGAATAACACTTACGCTTCTTCGTCGCAAACTACAGTTACGCCAACTTTAGAGCCAACTTTTTTCATGTTTTCGCAGTTTTCATCTGCTGGTAATACAATATCAGCCTCTGCCTTTTCGTCTTCTTCGTCACAAACTACAGTTACACCAAATTTAGATACCACTTTTTTGGTCTCTTCGCATGCTTCTTCGCCTAACAGTTTACCATCTACACGCATCGTAAAATCCTCCCTAAATTTTTATAAATCTCTTCTTTCTTCTGTCTGGATTTATTATAACACAATTTTGAGGCTGTGAATACATGCTTCTCGCTATATCCTTATTGCTAAAAATTATGTATCCTGCATTTCCTGAAAAAATTCAGCAAAAACAAAAATTTCTACTTGACTTGTCCAGTCAAAGATGATAATATATTCCTTGCTGAAAGCACATGGAGAGATGTCCGAGTGGTCGAAGGAGCACGCCTGGAAAGCGTGTATACGGGCAACTGTATCAAGGGTTCAAATCCCTTTCTCTCCGCCAGTAAAAATGCCGAGAAATGAATGTTTCTCGGTGTTTTTTTGTTTTTTTGTTTTTCATGTCACTTCACCACCTCTGTTCAAATCAACCCTCATGATAACAGCATGATAACAAACAGGATAATATTTAGCGAAAACCGTAATATTTCACGATATTTTTCTATTTTCATTCGTCAACTTCCAGAACTTTTTCACGTCCAGTATATCTATATAACCTTTTTAGCAACGTTCCACCTATTCCATAACCAACTTTTCTGTGGAACAGGCTTTAATCCGTATGGTTAAGCTATTTTCTACACAAATGTTCCAAAATTTCATATTTTTTGCGATTTCTATACACACATATTTTTTCGTTTTATTTATTCTTGAATATACAATCTAAGTGCAACAAAAGATAATGACCCATAGTTCTGGTATAATGATGTTTACGAAGACAATCAGATACCAGGAGGAACTATGAGTCACTATAAACATCTTACACCAAAAGAGCGAGAAAAGATACTG
>JAFYPD010000045.1 GCA_017547685.1 Peptococcaceae bacterium | reverse complement strand
CTGCAGCACATTGTCGAGAAGTACAACAAGATCTACCGCATCCAGATGCCCAAAGTAACCCCTCATGTATGCAGACACAACTTCTGTTCCAATATGGCAAAGTCCGGGATGAATCCGAAGCACCTGCAGTATATCATGGGTCATTCGGACATCAGCGTGACGCTGAACGTCTACACCCATGTGCAGTTCGATGACGCACAGGCAGAGCTGCTCCGAGTAGCGGAAGCCTAAAACACCCCGTTGGTACGGAGCTTATATTTACCAACGAATTTACCAATATTGCAGGGAAAAGCATGAGAAAATACGGGAAGATTTGAGAAGATATACCTAAAACAAAGAAACATGAAAATGCCGAAAACCCCTGCAATATTGGGTATTTGAGAAGAAATACAAGACTTATATGGAGATATAAGACGATGATAAAAATACTATTCGTTTGCCACGGCAATATCTGCCGGTCGCCGATGGCGGAGTTTGTGATGAAGGATTTAGTAAAAAAACAGGGGCTGGAGGACTGGATTTCAGTGTCGTCTGCGGCTACCAGCCGGGATGAAATCGGCAATGATGTGCATTACGGCACAAAGAATAAGCTGGCGGAGGTAGGTGTGCCGTGCAAAAAACGCAGAGCCCGTCAGATGACAAAGCAGGATTATGCGGAATATGATTATCTGATCGGGATGGATCACTATAATATCGCCAATATGACACGAATCTGCGGCGGAGATGCACAGAACAAAATCCATCTGCTGCTGGAATACGCGGGAGAAACAGGAGATATTGCAGACCCGTGGTATACCGGAAATTTTGATGTGACCTATGATGATGTGCTGCGGGGCTGTAATGGATTGCTGAATGAAATTATGAACAAAACAGAATAGAAGAAAAGGCCGGAACACAAATCAGACACGAGCCGAAAGCAGTATAGTATCATGTTCGGAATCTATCCTATACCGCTTCTGGATTTTGGTCTGATTCTGTTCTGGTCTTTTTTACTTCCGGAATTCTACAGAAACTTTGTTTTTCTTCTATTATATATTGTTATATATTGTGTAGCTAAAATAAAGAACCGGCTACGGATTTTTCTGCAATCCACCGCGCCACAGATGTTCGGCCTGTGCGTGTTCCAGAGAATGAAGGACTTTACGGTTCAGTTCAGGATACTGCTGGCGCATAGTATTCAGCAGTTCTTTGATGGTCTGCCGCTGGGTCTGATGATTGACCGGGCAGGTGTTTTTCATCGGCTCCAGCTCTTCCCGGCTGGCAAGCTGAATACAGGTCTGTTCATCCAGATAAACCAGCGGGCGGATGATGGAAATCTGCCGGTCTTCGTAATCGATGCGAGGGGCAAATACTTCATAGCGGCCGCCGTGCAGTAAATTGAGAAACAGCGTTTCCACCACATCATCCAGATGATGGCCCAGTGCAATTTTATTGCAACCGTTCTGTTTGGCCCACTGCAGCAGAGCGCCGCGACGCAGCCGGCTGCATAAACCACATGGATTATCGATTAACTGCCCGTCGGGTGAGATTGCCTGTGCGATGCAGGATTTTTCAAACGAAAGTGGAATAGACAACATAGAACAGAGATTCTCCATGAAGCTGATATCCTGTTCCGGCCAGCCGCAATCAATATGAACGGCGCTTAACGTAAAGGTTAAATGAGAACGCTGCTGCAGCTGATGGAGAATCCACAGCAGCACCAGGCTGTCTTTTCCGCCGGATAGCGCAACAGCAACGCAGTCATCAGGTTCAATCATATTGTATTGCCGGATTGCCTGTTTGACTTTGCTGAGAAACCATTTCTGGTCATTTTTATTCATAGCGACACCTCGATTTTCTGGTGTCAGTATACCATACATACTGCATAAAATACAGAATAAGATGTGAATAAACTTGACAATTTGTGTAAGTACCATATAATATAAAATGAATTCCGTCCATTCTGGAGGTGGTAAACAATGAAGTTTCATTTAGTAAATGATGATAAATTACAGATTATTATCAGCAAAGATGATATGGCACAGCTTGATATCCAGAAATGGGATCTGGCACCGCATAATCCGGAGGCTCAGAAAGTGTTCTATGAAATTCTGGAGGAAGCAAGAGAGGCCTGCGGATTTGATGTTGGCAACAATGCGCAGCTGATGATTGAAGCTTATCCAATGACAGGCGAAAGTCTGTTAATCACTGTGACAAAGCTGAAAGGCAACCGCCCGCGTTTACCGTTTGATCTGGATATAGAAGGAATCGGGCAGGCAATTATGGAAGATCTGATGCAGCAGGAGGAGGAACTGCCGGAAATTATATCCGTGGAAGCCGTTTACCGGTTTGAAACACTGGAAGATACCATCCAGGCTGCACATCTGCTGAAACCGTCTTATGATGGAGCCAGCCAGCTCATCCGATATGAAGAAGCCTATTATTTGATTTTACTGGAGAAAGAATGGCTGACTGACAGCGGCATTGCTGTGTTAAGCGAGTTTGGGGATGAGGTGCATACCGTGTCTGCCTTTTTCCAGGAACATGGTCAGATGGTGATGACAGAACACGCCATCGAAATTCTGGCGACCTTGTAACATCAGTTAAGAGCAGTTGGCATGCGGTTTGACTGCTCTCTTTTTGCGCTTTGAAAATCTGACAGGCTGGAGGATGCAGCTGATACACGGCATGTATAAATCATGCTGGAAAAAACAGAATATGGGACAGGAGAGGATTCTGCTTATGAGAGAGAAGGCCATGTGGGCTGTACTGCACAAATCCTGGGAGGAAAGCATGAAAAGCGATCGGACATTGCTCCGGCAGCTCATGCTGAAAACAACGGGAGAACAATTATGGAGTGCCTCCGAACCGGAACTGATACAACGGTTTCCGGAAATACCGATGGAGGTCTGGCAATGTTTTGTGAAAAGGCGGAACCGGACGGACCTCGAAAAAGTCGAATCTTATCTGAACCAGCATCATATTCATATATTACTGTATCATTCGTCATCTTATCCCGCAATTCTGCGGGAAATTCATCAGCCGCCGGCCATCCTTTACTGGAAAGGCAATTTTTCACTGGCTGATTTGAATATTGCTGTGGTTGGAAGCCGCAAAGCGGACAGCTATGGCTTGTCGGTTGCCGAACAGCTTGGCAGCGATTTGAGCAAAGCGGGGGTTTGTGTGGTTAGCGGCCTTGCTCGCGGGATTGATGCAAAATCCCATAAAGGTGCGCTGAATGGATCCGGCGGTACCATAGCAGTGCAGGGCTGCGGCATTGACCGGATTTATCCCAAAGAAAACAGCCGATTGGCGGAACAGATTCTGGCCCATGAAAAAGGCTGTATCATAACAGAATTTCCGCTGGGAAGCATACCATCAGCCTGGCATTTTCCACAGCGCAACCGTATCATCAGCGGTTTGTCGCAGGGTGTGGTGATTGTACAGGCAGCAGTGAAAAGCGGGGCCTTTATCACTGTGGAAACAGCACTGGAACAGGGAAGAGACGTATTTGCTGTTCCAGGACAAATCAATAATCCGCTGTCGGCAGGACCGCACCGGTTTTTACAGGAAGGTGCCAGACTGATTACCGGCGTGGATGATATTCTGGAGGAGTACGGGCAGAAAAGTCTGTTCCGCGCGGAGGAAGTTCCGGAATCAAAAATGGCGCTGACGAAAGAAGAAGAACGTGTTCTGCAGTATATCACGGCAGAACCGGTTACCATAGAAGAAATCGCATATCTATCCAGACTGAGTATGGCGGAGCTGATGCCTCTTTTGAGCATGCTGGAGCTGTATGGTCTGGTAAAACAGATGATTGGCAGAAAATATATCAGAATAGGTTGAGGTGTTCGTATTGGGAAAAACACTGGTGATTGTGGAGTCTCCGTCCAAGGCAAAGACAATCGAAAAATTTCTCGGTAAAAATAAATATGAAGTGCTGGCATCGCTGGGTCATGTGCGTGATTTGCCAAAGAGCCAGTTCGGTATTGATGTGGACAATGATTTCGAAGTGAAATACATTACCATCCGCGGAAAAGGTGACAAAATCAAAGAATTAAAAAAAGCAGCGGCGAAAGCCGATCATGTTCTGCTGGCATCGGACCCGGATCGTGAGGGAGAAGCCATTGCATGGACCCTGATGGAAACTCTGAAAATCGACCCGGAGGAAAAATGCCGGATTGAGTTTAACGAAATCACCAAAGAAGCGGTCAAAAATGCGGTAAAAAATCCGCGTCAGCTGGCGTACAACCGTGTGTATTCCCAGCAGGCCCGCCGTGTGCTGGACCGATTTATCGGGTATCAGCTGAGCCCTCTGCTGTGGCGCAAGGTGAAAAAAGGGCTCAGCGCCGGTCGTGTACAGTCTGTCACGGTGCGTATGATTTGTGAAAGAGAAGAGGAAATCAACAGCTTTATTCCGGAAGAATACTGGACACTGGATAATACATTATCCACCGGAAAAAGCAAAATGACAGCCAAGCTGAGTAAAATAAACGGGAAGAAAGCGGAAATCGGTTCAGAGGCTGCTATGCAGACAATTCTGGATGATTTAAAAGATGCTTCCTATGAAGTTGCCGATTTGAAAGTACAGAAGAAAACCAAAAATCCGGCAGCACCGTTTATCACCAGCAGTATGCAGCAGGATGCCTATCGCAAACTGAATTTCACTGCAAAAAAGACCATGCGTGTTGCCCAGCAGCTGTATGAAGGCATTGCACTGGGAAAAGCCGGTTCGGTCGGTCTGATTACCTACATGAGAACCGACTCTACCCGTATCGCTGATGTTGCTAAGGCCGATGCTGCAGCTTTCATCAAAGAGCGCTACGGGGAATCCTATCTGCCGAAAGAACAGAAAACCTATAAAAACAAAAATAATGCACAGAATGCCCACGAGGCCATTCGTCCAACTTATGTAGATAAAACGCCGGAATCTATCAAAGAGTATTTAACCAACGAGCAGTACAAACTGTACAAACTGATCTGGGAACGGTTTGTGGCAAGCCAGATGGCATCTGCTCAGCTGGAGCAGACCACCGTCACAACCCGTTCCGGAAACTATGATTTCACCACCAGCGGCACCATCGTAACCTTTAAAGGCTACATGGAAGTATATGAAGAAAGTAAAGATGACGCACAGGATGAAAATCAGAAACTGGTGCCGGTTGAAATCGGCCAGAAGCTGACCTCGGAAAAGCTGGAGCCAAAACAGCACTTTACCCAGCCGCCTGCCCGCTATACAGAGGCGACATTAATTAAAGCGCTGGAAGAGAAAGGCATCGGCCGTCCAAGCACATATGCGCCGACTGTGGAAACTGTGCTGGCCCGCAACTATGTGGTGCGTGAGGCAAAGCAGTTCTATCCAACTGAACTTGGGATTCTGGTTGTGGACTTGCTGAAAGAACACTTCCCCGATATTATTGATGTCAATTTCACGGCCGGCATGGAAGATAAACTGGACGGTATTGAAGAAGGCGAATATTACTGGAAAGATGTTGTCCGTGATTTCTACGGGCCATTCTCCCGGGAACTGGCTGCAGCAGAGGAAAAAATCGGTCAGATTAAAATCGAAGATGAAGTTTCCGATGAAATTTGTGAAAAATGCGGCCGCAATATGGTAATCAAAATGGGGCGCTTCGGCAAATTCCTTGCATGCCCTGGATTTCCGGAATGCAGCAACGCCAAACCATTATTAGAAAAAATCAATGTGACCTGTCCGGTCTGCCAGAAAGGCGAAGTGGTACTGCGCCGCAGCAAAAAAGGGAGAACTTTCTATGGCTGCAGCGATTATCCGGAATGCAGTTTTGTCAGCTGGGATCGTCCAACCGGACAGCGCTGTCCGAAATGTGACGGTGTTATGGTAGAACGCAACACCAAAAAAGGAAAACTAGTAATCTGCAGCAATAAGGAGTGTAACTTTGAACCAGATGAACAACCAGACAATCAGGAAAGTTAATGTAATCGGCGCCGGCCTGGCCGGATCGGAAGCTGCATGGCAGCTGGCACAGCGCGGTATTCCGGTGCGGCTGTATGAAATGCGTCCGCTGAAATATTCGCCGGCCCACCACACCGATGGGTTCGGGGAACTGGTTTGCAGTAATTCGCTGCGGGCTAACAACATTGAAAATGCCGTTGGTTTATTAAAAGAAGAACTGCGCCGCTGTCATTCACTGATTATGCGTTGCGCCGATGACAATCAGGTTCCGGCCGGCGGAGCGTTAGCGGTTGACCGTGAAAAATTTTCCGCGCAGATTACCGAAACCATCAAACAGCATCCGCTGATTGAAATTATTTATGAAGAAGTGACCAGCGTACCGGAAGATGAAATCACCATCATTGCCACAGGCCCGTTGACCGAAGGGGCGATGGCTGAGTATGTGAAACAGGTGACCAGTCAGGACGATTTTTATTTTTACGATGCAGCGGCACCGATTGTGACCGCAGAGTCTATCAATTATGACAAAGCATTCTGGGCATCCCGCTATGATAAAGGGGACGCCGATTATTTGAACTGTCCGATGACAGAGGAAGAGTACAACCAGTTTTACGATGCGCTGACCAGTGCCGAACTGATCGAAACAAAAGAGTTTGAGAAAGAAAAATTCTTTGAAGGCTGTATGCCGATTGAGGCAATGGCAAGCCGCGGCCGCCAGACGTTATTATTCGGGCCCATGAAACCGGTTGGCCTGGTGGATCATCGCCGCGAAGAGGAAGAATTTTATGCTGTAGTGCAGCTGCGCAAAGATAATCAGGAGGGAACCCTGTTTAACATTGTCGGTTTCCAGACCCGTATGAAGTGGGGAGAACAGAAACGGGTGCTGCAGATGATTCCCGGCCTGGAAAATGCTGAAATCGTGCGCTACGGGGTGATGCACCGCAACACGTTTGTAAACTCTCCGATTGCGCTGGAATCCACCTGTCGCATTAAAAGCAGAGAGCAGTTATTTCTGGCCGGGCAGATTACAGGCGTGGAAGGCTATGTGGAATCCACAGCCAGCGGTTTGGTGGCCGGTATCAATGCAGCCCGCATGTATCAGCAGCAGGAACTGGTAACATTTCCTCTGACTACAGCCATCGGCGGCCTGATGAACTACATTGTCACTGCCGACAGCAAGCACTTCCAGCCGATGAATGTGAATTTCAGCCTGATTCCCGGCCTGGAAGGTAAAAAAATCCGCAATAAAAAAGAGAAAAATGCAATCATCGCACAGCGCGCGCTGGAGCACCTGGATGAATTTATCCAGAAAGAACTGTAAGACAATCCATTCAACATGGACTATATAATTAAATATAAATCAGCCGGACAGGTAGCTGTATGCGCTTTTCTGTTTAATGCTGGACATTGATTACCGTTTGCTTTTCGGGATACAGCTATACTTATGCTCGATTGTTTCGCTTAGTAAGACTTCGTCTTCCACGCATGAAACAATCTTCGCAAATGTCCATCGTAACACAGAATTCGCTTCATACAGTCTGCTGTCCGTCTGGTCTGTACTACATATAGAAATATCGCTGAAAGGAGCTGACTGCCATGTCAAATCGTCCATACAGCTTTTATCTGCAGGAGTTTTTAACCTGGCTGCAGAATGAAAAGGCCTGTTCTGTACATACCATCACTGCTTATAAAAAAGATCTGGAGCAGTTTGGTCAGTTCCTGAATGAACAGAATCTGGAACTGGATCAGCTGAAGTATCGTGATTTGCGTTATTACATGGCCAGTATCCAGAAAGATCAGGAGTTGAAAAAAACAACACTGAGCCGAAAAACAGCGGCGCTGAAGAGTTTCTGTAAATTTTTAAACCGGGAGGGCTGGATGGAACATAACCCGGCTGATTTACTCTCGTCACCGAAAAAAGAAAAACATTTGCCGTCGGTCATCAATGAAATTGATATGACTTCTTTTCTTGATGATTTTTTATTAGGAGAAGAGCCTCTGCAGCTGCGCAACAAAGCAATTTTTGAACTGCTGTACAGCTCCGGTCTCCGTGTATCGGAGCTGGTTGAGCTGGATGTACAGTCCGTTGGCAAACAGAAAGGCATGCTGCGAATTTTCGGGAAAGGCAAGAAGGAGCGTATCGTACCAGTTGGGGAACCGGCACAGGCTGCCATTGAGCGCTATCTGGAAAGCGGTCGTCCCCGTTTGCTGAAAAAAGAAGAAAAAGCGCTGTTTTTGAATCAGCAGGGAGGAAGATTAACCACCCGCGGCGTAGAATATATTTTAGAACAGTATGTTAAAAAAGGAGCTTTGAAGTATAAAGTGACCCCGCACGCGTTTCGGCATACCTTTGCTACTCATCTTCTGGACAACGGCGCTGATTTGCGCGTCATCCAGGAACTGCTTGGCCATGAAAGTCTGTCGACAACGCAGGTTTATACCGAGGTATCCAAATCACATCTGCAGCAGATTTACAGGAAAGCACACCCGCGTGCCTAGTACAGAAGGAGGAACATCATGACAACCATTCTGGCAGTAAAACGCAATGACCAGGTTGCTATCGCCGGCGACGGCCAGGTAACCATGGGCGAACATGTTATCATGAAACATTCTGCAAAAAAAGTTCGCACGTTATATCACGGCAAGGTGGTAACCGGTTTTGCCGGTACCGTATCCGACGCCATCACATTATTTGAAAAATTTGAAAACTATCTGGAGTCCAACGGCGGCAATTTAACCAAAGCTGCTGTGGAGATGACCAAAGAATGGCGTTCCGATAAAATGCTGAAGAATCTGGAAGCCATGCTGATTGTGGCAAACAAAGATGAAATTCTGGTGCTTTCCGGCACCGGTGAAGTCATCGCACCGGATTTTGATACGGTGGCCATCGGTTCCGGCGGTTCCTACGCCTATGCTGCATCGCTGGCTCTGATGCAGAACACAGACTTGAGTGCAGCGGAAATTGCCCGCAAATCACTGGAAATTGCCAGTGATATCTGTGTTTATACAAATGGTCATATCACAGTAGAGGAAGTCAGATAGGAGGTGCCGCATGGAGAATTATACACCACAGCAGATTGTGACCGAACTGGATAAATATATTATTGGTCAGAACGATGCCAAAAAAAGTGTGGCTGTTGCGCTGCGGAACCGATATCGCCGCAGCCGTCTGCCAAAAGAGCAGCAGGAGGAAATCAGTCCGAAAAATATTATTATGATTGGGCCGACCGGGGTCGGGAAAACAGAAATTGCCCGTCGTCTGGCAAAACTGGTACAGGCTCCCTTTGTGAAAGTGGAAGCCACCAAATTTACTGAAGTTGGTTATGTTGGCCGTGATGTGGAATCTATGATTCGCGATTTGCTGGAGGCCTCCATTCGTCAGGTCAATGAAAACAAAATGAAAGAAGTAGCGTATCAGGCAGAGCAGCTGGCCGAAGAACGGCTGCTGGATATTCTGGCACCGATGCCGAAGAAAAAAACACCAATGGCAAATCCGTTTGAAATGTTCTTTAACAATGGAAACAGTACACCATCCACCCCTGCAAACAATCATACAGCCGATTCTGATGTGCAGGCTATCAAAGACAAACGGGAAATACTGAAACAGAAACTGCGCCGTCAGGAACTGGAAGATGACTATATCGATGTAGAGGTTGAAGACAGCAATGCCATGAATGACATGCTGGCCAGCATGGGTATGGATGACACCAACGGCAACTTCGGAGATATGATGAACAATTTCATGCCGAAAAAGACAAAAAAACGCAAAGTGACTGTGGAACAGGCCCGCAAAATTCTGGCACAGCAGGAAGCGGAAAAGCTGGTTGACTTCGATGACGTGAAACAGGAAGCTATTGCACTGGCGGAGAATCACGGCATTATCTTTCTGGACGAAATCGATAAAATAGCAGGGAAAGGCAGCAGCCATGGTCCGGATGTGTCCCGCGAAGGGGTACAGCGTGATATCCTGCCGATTGTAGAGGGCAGTGT
The DNA here is from genome assembly GCA_017547685.1 of Peptococcaceae bacterium. Taxonomy (GTDB): domain Bacteria; phylum Bacillota; class Peptococcia; order Peptococcales; family Peptococcaceae; genus UBA7185. Next base: position 1,697 of record JAFYPD010000045.1, on the reverse strand, counting down.
TGTAAAAACAAAATACGGCAATATCCGTACAGACCATATTCTGTTTATCGCAGCCGGTGCCTTCCATGTAGCAAAACCGACCGATTTAATTCCAGAACTGCAGGGCCGTTTCCCGGTACGGGTGTATCTGGAAAACCTGAGTCGGACAGATTTGGAACGCATCCTGCGGGAACCGGATAATTCTCTGCTGAAACAGTATACTCAGCTGCTAAAAGTGGAAGATGTGGAGCTGGTATTCACCGATGACGCCATCACCCGTCTGGCGAAAATTGCCTGCGACCTAAACGAACAGACTGAAAATCTCGGAGCACGCCGCCTGCATACTATCCTGGAAAAACTGCTGGCAAATGTGATGTATGCCGCCAGTGACTATGCAGGGCAGCAGTTTGTGATTGATGAAAGCTATGTAAAAGAACAGCTGCGCGACATGATTGTGGACCGCGATTTAAGCAACTTTATTTTATAATCATTTAAATGCCTGAAAGGATGATTCTCCTATGCCAATTACCAAAGCTGTCATCCCGGCCGCCGGGCTCGGCACCCGTTTTCTGCCGGCCACCAAGGCGCAGCCGAAAGAAATGCTGCCGATTGTGGATAAACCAACCATTCAGTATATTATTGAAGAAGCCGCTGCTTCCGGGATTACGGATATTTTAATTATCACCGGCCGTAATAAACGGGCCATTGAAGACCATTTTGACCGATCCATTGAACTGGAAATGGAACTGGAACGTAAACACAAAGATGCGCTCCTGCAGGAAATCAAAGACATTTCCAACATCGTAAATATTCAGTATATCCGTCAGCAGAAACCAAAAGGCCTGGGACATGCCGTTCTGTGCGCTAAAAACTTTGTAGGCAACGAACCGTTTGCTGTTCTGCTGGGTGATGATGTGGTTGATTCTAACGTACCATGTCTGAAACAGCTGATGCAGGTACATGAGCGGTATAATTCTACAGTACTGGGCGTGCAGCAGGTGGACTGGAACGATGTGAATAAATATGGCATTGTTTCCGGTGAAATTATGGAGGACGGCATCCATAAAGTGAAAACCCTGTTTGAAAAGCCTGACAGAGAAATCGCGCCATCCAACGTGGCAATTCTGGGCCGGTATATCATTACACCGGATATCTTTCCGATTCTGGAACATACGGAACCGGGTGCCGGGCTGGAAATTCAGCTGACCGATGCCCTGAAAGAACTGGCACGTCACAAAGCCGTGTATGCCTATGAATTTGCAGGCTGCCGCTACGATGTGGGGGACAAGCTCGGTTTTCTGAAAGCTACGGTAGAAATGGCGCTGAAACGTCCTGATTTACACGACGATTTTGCTGCTTATCTGAAGCTGCTGAATGACAGCGGACTGGATGATTTACATTGTTAAGGAAATCTGCTTGAAATTTTTCCTGTTTTTTGACAAAAAGATGTTGTATTTCGGATAGAAATATGATATTATCTTTAGCGGTGCAAATACACACGCCAGATGATTCTGCAGGCAGAGCCGGCTGCCGGTTCCTGCAGGAGATGACTCCGGCGGAGGAATGCAACAATAAAAATCTAATTTATGAGAGGAGGTGTCCGAAATGGCAGTAATCTCTATGAAACAGTTATTAGAGGCTGGTGTACATTTTGGTCATCAAACAAGACGCTGGAACCCTAAAATGGCTCCTTACATCTTTGCAGAAAGAAATGGTAT
>JAFYPD010000044.1 GCA_017547685.1 Peptococcaceae bacterium | reverse complement strand
TCGATCTCCAGTTCCTGGTCATTATTTTTCATTTTCTCATCCATTTGAGCCTCCGTATTTCTTTCCGGTTCCATCGCGGATGGAGTAAATTTTGATTTATTTTATCATATCAGCGGAGGATCTCCGCGTCAATGAATTTCCTGCATCTCGGCTGTCAATCGCAGAAAGTATCTGTCCAGGTCTACCTGCTGAACAACGCAGTATGGCAACAGCACCAGAACATTGCTCCATACCACAAGCACCCAGTTCCGTACGGTTGCGTGCAGCGCAAAAATGATGGCAATTTTAACGGCCACACCCAGCAGATAGCAGACCAGCTGCAAACGCATTCTCGCCATGCCGCAGACCATAGTTGACAGGATCGATGTATAGACAAACACACTGCCAAAACAGGCAAAGGCAACCGCAGTCATATAATCCACCCGGATATACCCCTTGCCCAGCCACAAGTCCATTACAAACTGCTGGATCAGTACAAAAGAAAACTGCAGCACCATCGTAGCGATTCCCACCATTTTCAGTTTTCCGTACAGGTTTCTTACCCAGTTGTACTGTCTCTCCGCCATGGCCTTGGTGATCACTGACCAAATCGGCGTCAGAAGCAAAGATATCACCATAGAAATCAGGCTGGTCAGTTTATAGTAAAATGTATACTCCGTTGTATACTGCGGCCCGAACAGATAGGAAATAAAAAACTCATTTGTGTTCATCAGCAGCATATAGGTTATCTGGCATACGAAAAAAACGGTTCCAATGCCCATAACATTTCGAATATGCTGTCTATCCACGCAGGACACCGAGGGTCTGCATTCTTTCAGTTTTGTTGCAAACAGAATCACACCCGCAGCAGCCATCGGGAAATTGGAAAGGATCGCATATGCTCCTGCCAGGATCAGCAAACCTTGTTCCGGATTTTCCGGCTGAACCAGCAGTACCAGTAACAGTTGAAGCAGACTTACACATAAGGCCAGAAAATTATTGACCGGGGATAATTGCAGGGCATAAAACACAGAACTGATGCTCGACAGGAAAAAGCGTATCATGATACCCGCAAAAACCAGAAGCGAGGATTTCAGCAGGATCTCCCTGGAAATCACCTGTTCCTCCACATGCATTAGCCGATTTAAATCGACAGTCGTCAGCAGGCACAGACCAACCAGCATCAAAACGATTGCAATCACTGCGTTGGAAAACAGTCCCGAAGAAATTGTCTTTCTTGCGGAAATATAATCTTTTTCAGAAAGATCCCGTACCAGATTGTTTCTGATTCCGTTTCCGATACCCAGATCAAAATTCAGAAACCAGGTCAGAACTGACAGCAGCGTGTACCATACACCAAGAATTCTGTTATCCTGAAAGTACCGGATAAAAGCAGGTGTGGTCACCAGAGACAGGCATAATGCGCAGCCTTTGATTAAGAAAGACACCACTGTGTGATTCAGAACGATTCTGCTGTTGTCAGACATATTTTTAAATTTTGGCAGCAATCGTATCTTCCTCTCCTTCCTCCGGGCGCATCCGTCCGTTATTTCAGTGCCTGTGTTCTTTCATCGGCAGCAGATTTCGCATTTCCTTCTCAAATTTCAGGTCAAGTTCCTCAATACACACGCTTCCTACATGACCATTTTCCTGTGCTGCCCGCAAAATGGCCCGTGCGATGCTTTCCGGTAACTGCGCATCGTTATAATAGATATATGCTCAAATTACCGATCCTAAAATTGCCGGATATGGACACTGGCCATTCTGCTATATAGCAATTATCTTCAAGAATATCATGCTTTGCCAAAGTTCTATAACAATATTCACTGCTCTGTATTTTCGGTTCAAACCGTAACGTCGGTCAACATTTTTTCCAGTTCACCAGCAAAGAGTTCATCTAGTTTAGAAACAACCGCTCTACTATCATACTTCAAGTTTAAATCTATTTCTGTTATCGTATCAGCAATTAGTTTGGGGTCGGGATTGTCATAAAAATGGAGATATTCTGCAATGCTGCTTTTTTCTAACACAGTTAACCGCTGAGCAACCACTCGCAAGCCATTAGCCATATACGTCAGAACCTTCGATGGGAAGGTATAATCCGCAGATGAAAATGATTCTGATGTATAAGCGTGTGTACTTAATGCTATATCACACCCCTGAAGAAACTTCCAATATTCTTCACCGCTGAACCTTCCATGATAAACAACGGCATTTCTCCCTAATTCCTTATTAACTTCTTTGATTAGTTTTTCTAAAGCAGCTATATTTTCTTCATCGCCAAAACCTAAGATATTCAGTTCATAACCTTCATTCAGATAGCACATGGACTTAACCGCTAAAAACGCAGCTTGCCGCTCTTGTTCGATCACACCTGCATATACAAGCCGAATCGGTTTATTATGAGGAATATGATATTGTGGTATCGTTTTATAGCTCCCGTATGAAATAATCTTTTGTGGAACATCTGGTAAATGCGCATAAACAATATCATTTACACAAATACATTTCCTCATTTTTCTGAGTAAATTCCACTCATATTTTTTAAATCTTTTGGTTCTTTCTGACAATTCTGAAAAAACATCCTCGATCTGCAGAACCAACATATTAGACAAAAAAAGACGATAAATACCCAGCCATAATCTATTATACAAGGAATGATATACAAGCACTATGTCACCTGGCATTACGTTTTTCAATAAGTACGACAGAATTGTAATACTATGACTAATGAAAAATGCTTTTCTCACGAACTTGTTCTTGGAATATCTTGACCGCAGATACACATGGTTCTCCAGATCGTCAATTTTTTTCCTATACCCAGCAAAGTAGCCACTTTTGGAAGGCGCTATTGATACTAGCGTCACCTCTTTATTTAAACCTTTTAACGTATCAACCACATAATCAATCTTGCTGATTACAGATGGATAGGTTACAACTTTATCTTCCATCTCCGGATCAAAATAAAAGCATAGATAGTAAACCTTGCCGCTAAAGTCTTCATTCATAGTATTTCACCAATTCTTTTGTGCTTTCTAAAACATCAAATGCCTTTACTTTAAATGCATTGTATATTTCCTCTTCTGTTGGTATTACTCTTCCCTTTATCTTATCACAAATAAATTCAGCCCAATAATTAGCACTATTCGAAAGGCTAAGATAAAACACATTTCCCAGTCCCATATTTGATTCATTCGGAACACCAGTTGAAGCAACGCACAAGCATCCCGATGCCTGGGCTTCCAATAATCCTATTGGAAGTCCTTCATGCATTGAGGGTATTAAATATACATCAATCAACTTTAGACACTCAGCTACATCGTTCCGTTTGCCAATAAAGCGTACGTTTTCCTGCAGGCCATGACTAATAACACTTTCCTGAACCGCCTGTAATTTTCCACCATCAATTCCACCCAGCAAAAGAACTGCATTCGGATAATTGCGTAGTATTTTCCGAAACACTTCAATGATAAACATCTGATTTTTGTTCGTGTCAAATCTAGATATATTACCTACAATTAAGCTATTTTTCTCGGAAAGGTTAAATACACTCTTTAGCTCCTCAACTTTTTTAGAATTAACACAGCAAAACTTCTCCAAAAAGATACCATTTTTTATAACCACACCATACTTTTGAAAAAACATACGGCCATACAAAGAGCACCCTGCTGCCTCACTGCAAGCCATAAAGTTTGTTGCGGTCAGTCGGATAATCTTTTTTCTCAACCCAAAAATCACACCGCGCCAACGATTTCCTGTAAATTGCATCGATGAATGCGAATGTGAAATTCTGATTTGGATGCCACATAAAAAGCTGCATAATAGCGGTACTGCATTTCCTGCATCTGCATGGCAATGTACAGCTATATAGGGTCCGCCAATTCTAATAACGTTTTTGAGATACCTATAGAATAAAAAGACATTTTTTAATGAAGGTTGGCAAGCATAATAAACATGGCCACCCATTTCACGTATTTCAGGCAGATATGGCCAGTTCTGTTCTGAAAAAACCAAAAAGTCAAACTGAATCTCTGAACGATTTATCGTTCTATAATGATTCATAATAAACGCTTCTGTACCGCCTAATTCCAAACTCGGAATAATATGTAATACTTTTTTCATAGACATTATTAATTCATAATATTTTCGTAGATTGCTATTGTTTCGTTTATCAATTTTTCTTTATCAAAATTGTCCAAAGCAAATTGTCTACAACACTTAAGCACTGTCTCCGTATCATTTCGCTTCAGCTTTTCAATAGCCCTTAGCGCAGAATCCAAATCTCCTGTGGGAACAATATATCCACAGCCCTCTCCTACAATTTCCGGACAGGCCGTAGAATCATACACCACCGCAGGGGTTCCGCAGGAAATGGCTTCCGCAATCACCTTGCCGAAGGTATCCTCCCGGGACAGATGGACATAAACGTCACAGGCAGAATAGAGCTTCGCCAGTTCCTCCGTAGAGGAAATATAGCCGACGGTTTTTATATTCTGCGGCAGTCTGTCTGCAAAAGGAACCGACCCCGCCAGAATGATCTCATAACTTTCCGGAAGCATTTTCGCCAGTGCCAAAAGGTCTTTTGTTTTCGGGGACTTTTCATCCCAGGCCGCACCTACACACAAAACCGCAAATTTGTTTTCGGAAATGCCGAAGCTTTTCCGGACTTCCGGGCCACGGGGATAAAACACATCCGGATCAATCCAGTTATAAATCCGCTGAAGAATCATCGCATCCTTCAAAACAGATTTCTTCGCCTCGCCGGTGATCCAGTCGGATACACCGATCACCGCCAAACGGGGGATGGCGGAAAAGAGTTCCTTTTTCTCCCGCCACATTTCTTCCGTCCGGTCAAAAAACCAGGAGGGGATATCGCCCCGCAGTTTGGGGCAATGGTGGCAGCCTGTCTGCCATTTATAGCATCCCGCTTCTGTATAATGGGTACATTTTCCGGTAAAAAACCAGCAGTCATGCAATGTCAGCACCGTAGGAATGTCCTTCTCCGCCAAATACCGCAGCAACGGTGCCAGATTCACATAATTTCCGTGAAGATTATGTAAG
>JAFYPD010000003.1 GCA_017547685.1 Peptococcaceae bacterium | reverse complement strand
GCGCAGATAACTTTTACAGTTTCGTACTGTGGGTGAATACCTTCTTTCATCCGTTACACCTCTTTCTATTGAAATTCCGAAATTACACATTACATTTGATTAGTATACTCATTTCAGGGCAATTAGTCAATCATTTTTTTACAGATTTTTATATTTTCTGCGAATCCTCTGTTCGAAAATGAAAGTTGCCGTTTCCTACTTTCTGCGGAACGGTTTGGTGTAATTGCCGATGGCCACATCCGGCAGTTCCTCTTCCAGAATCTGCAGAAAGGCAGGAACACCCAGCGGCTCTTCTTTCAGCAGATTTATAATCGGTTTCATGGTTTCCGGGTCAATATTCAGATTACGCACCTGAATCGCTTTTACATCGTTTTCCTGCACCAGACGTAAAAGACTTTCCACTTCATCACTGCAGTCATTGATACCCGGGAATGTCAGCAAATTCAGATAGGTATAGACACCATTATCCGCTGCATAGCGCAGAGACTGGCGCACATTATCCAGCGTATAGTTTACAGGACGATAATAGGCATTGTACACTGCATCGGTGCCGCTGTTCAGGCTGACACGCAGGGAATCAATACCTGCATCAATGATTTTTTTAATCCCTTCCGTATTGCCAGCGTTGGTGTTCATATTAATAGTGCCGTTGTCTGTCTGGCGGCGGATTTCTCTGATGGCTTCCGCAATCAAATCAGCCTGCATACTCGGGTCGCCCTCGCAGCCCTGTCCAAAACTGATAATCCCGTCCTCCGCATCGTTCAGATGATGCACCGCCAGTTCCACAACCTCCTGCACCGTTGGCACAAAGGTTAAACGACTCTGCGGCGACGGGCAGCACTCGCTTGGCTGCAGCGAGATACACCCCAGGCAGCGGGCATTGCACACCGGCGATACCGGAATGCCGCCCTCCCAGCGATGATAAAAAATATTCTGTGCAGTAAAGCAGCCGTAGGTCAGCGCGCAGTGACCAATCTGTTGCACAATCCGGTTGTCCGGGAATTTTTTCTGTAATGCTTCTACCCGTTCTGCCAGATCATCGGTATTAAAATACTGCGGATTCCATTTATAATCTTCGTCGGTTGGCACCGCAGCCACATACAGTTCCCCGTCCTGGGCAAATACAGCCGAGTAGCCGAACAGCGGCAGACCCTCGGCACCCTCGTTGTTTACAAAGGCAGGCAGCAGTGTGCGGGTATACCCCTGCGGCAGCAGAGCGCCCATCACCCAGCCTTCCTCCGGATACAGCGTGAACTGGTCTTCATCATTGATCACCACCGGCGCTCTGTTGGGAATCATGGTTAAGCTGGCCCCTTCCGGCAGCGGGATGACTTCTTCCTCGCCGGGCTCTACAAAATTCGCCCCCAGCAGCCCAAGGCCGAAATAGTCTTCATTAATATAGCCGTTGCCATCTTCATCGGCATAAACAAAATGGAACATAGAAGTTCCTCCTTTATCACAAATCATTCATTATAATGTCATCCTGAGCAAAACAATTTCATTCTGAGCAAAGCCGAAGAATCTCTGTGACATTATATATTTTCATTGTACTTTATCGCGGGGAACAGGTCAAATATTATCTCAGCTGCGCATAACCCCACAGGAAATTTTTTCTGAATCATCAATTTCTATTATCCTTTTTTATCAAATTTCATTTGTAATTCCAGCAGACCTGCTGTATACTTTGTTTTACCGATATATCAAATTTTATATATCGGTATATATCTTTTAAGATTGCATTCAAAACCATCATGGAAAGAGGTCTCAATCATGAAATTAAATCGCTGGCTCAACGGAGCCATCCCGGCTGTCGGCATTCATATCAGTATCGGTGCCGTTTACGCCTGGTCCGTTTTCACCAACCCTGTTATGGAAACGTTAAACGTTCCGCTGTCACAGGTATCCTGGGTATTCAGTATCGCCATCTTCTTTCTGGGGATGTCGGCGGCATTTCTGGGTACAATCGTGGAAAAAATGGGGCCTCGCAAGTCTGGTCTGCTGTGCGGTTTGTTTTACTGCACGGGCCTGATTGGCAGCGGATTTGCCATCAGCCAGCAGTCTCTTCCATTGTTATATCTGTTTTACGGCTGCATTGGCGGCATTGGTCTGGGGATTGGCTACATCACACCGGTAAAAACGCTGGTAAACTGGTTTTATGACCGTCCCGGCCTGGCAACCGGGCTGGCCATCATGGGCTTCGGGTTCGCATCCGCCATCGCAGGCCCGGTTATCAGTTCGCTGATTATCAAAACAGGGCTGAAAAACACCTTCTACGCCATCGGTGTTGTTTATTTTATTGTTATCGCTGCCTCGGCTTTCCTGATTCATCCGGTTCCGGAAGGATATCTGCCGGAACCGACCGGACAGCACAAGGATCGCCGCAGACAGTACACCGCCAACGAAGCTATGAAAACCTGGAAATTCTACGCCATGTGGTTCCTGCTGTTCATCAATATCACCTGCGGCATCGCCCTGCTCTCCGTTGCATCTCCGATTCTGCAGGAAACTACCGGCATGACCGCACTGGCAGCCGCTGGGATTGTAGGGGTTATGGGCATCTTCAACGGCGGCGGCCGTCTGTTCTGGGCAACTGTGTCCGACTATCTAGGCCGCGATGTGGTTTATACCGGATTCTTCGTGTTAGAGATTGTTGCCATGCTGATTCTGGGCAACGTGCAGAATGTTATCCTGTTCCAGATTTTCCTGTTCCTCGTGATGACCTGTTACGGCGGCGGTTTCTCCTGCATTCCGGCTTATCTGGGCGATGTGTTCGGCACTAAACATCTGAGTTCTATTCATGGCCGTATTTTAACTGCCTGGGCAATGGCCGGCATTGTGGGCCCATGTATTATCTCCTGGGCAAAAGGTGTGTTGTCTGCCTACCAGAGCACCCTGTTCATTTTTGCAATTCTGTACGCTGCTGCACTGGTTGTATCTTCCTTCCTGCTGTTCAAACTGCGCAGCGAACACTAATGGTTAAATAAACTGTATACATTTTATATTTGGCTTGACAGAATAATTTAAAATGCTATACTGAGTTTACGTATAAATCAAAACGCGATGAAAGAGAAGCGATATGCAGCGCTCTTCAGAGAGCTGCCGGATGGTGCGAGGCAGCAGCAAAGCATATTTTTCCGCTCTGGAGCGGCGAGCGACGAGTTCGACGGGTACGCCCGATACAGCGCAGAATGAGATGGCCAAAAGCACAATTTGGGTGGCACCGCGAGTTCAGAGAAGCTCGCCCCATATACCTATGGGGTGACTTCTCTATTTTTTTATCTTGAAATCTTCAGGGAGGGAATATCAAAAAAGTATGAAACGAGCTTACAATTTTAATGCTGGTCCTTCCGCTATGCCAGAGGAAGTACTGAAAGAAGCACAGGCCGAATTCCTGAACTATAAGGATACCGGCATGGGAATCATCGAAATGAGTCACCGAAGCAACGAATACGACACCATGCATCAGGAAACCAAAGTACTGCTGCGCGAGCTGATGGACATTCCGGACAACTACGAAATCCTGTTTATTCAGGGCGGCGGCAGCACCCAGTTTATGATGGCAGCTGCCAACTTCCTGCACAAAAAAGCAGCCTATATCAACACAGGCGTATGGGCAAAAAAAGCCATGGCCGAGGCCAAATTCTTCGGCGAAGCCTACGAGGCTGCCTCCAGCGCTGACCGCAACCATTCTTACATTCCGCAGGAATTCGATATTCAGCCCGGCACCGACTACGTACACTTAACCGCCAACAACACCATTTACGGCACTGAATATCCAGAATTTCCAAAATTCGATATCCCCGTCATCTGCGATATGTCCAGCGACATTTTATCACGCAGAGTCAATGTGGCAGATTTTGACCTGATTTACGCAGGGGCACAGAAAAACCTGGGGCCGGCCGGTGTGGTGATTGCAATTATCAAAAAAGAATTTCTGGAAACCGCAAGAACCGAACTGCCGACTATGCTGAAATACAGCACCTTTGCTGAAAAGGATTCGCTGTACAATACACCGCCGGTGTTCGCCATCTATATGGTAAACAAAACCCTGCACTGGATTAAAAACCGGGGCGGTGTTGATGCTGTTGCTGCAAACAATATTGCAAAAGCAAACGTCATCTACGATGTGATTGACAACAGCAACGGTTTCTACAAGGGTCATGCGGAGAAGGAATACCGCAGCCTGATGAATATCACGTTTAATCTGGCAACACCAGAAATGGAAAAAGATTTTATTACCAAAGGCAAAGAAGCCGGATTTATCGGTATCAACGGCCATCGTTCCGTGGGCGGCTGCCGTGCATCCACCTACAACGCAGTGCCAATGGAAGCCTGCGCGGCTCTGGCCGACTTTATGAAACAGTATCAGAAAGAACATGAATAAATTATGGAGGTAACAACCATGAGAATTTTAGTAAGCGATGACGTAAACGAACAGGGTGTAGCCCTGCTGCGTGAACATTACGATGTAGATGTAAAAACCAACCTGCCGCCGGAAGAACTGAAAAAAATCATCGGCGAATACGACGGTCTGGTAACCCGCAGCCAGACTCAGGTAACCGAAGACATCATCGAAGCGGCTGCCAACCTGAAAGTAATCGGCCGTGCCGGCGTTGGTGTCGATAACATTGATATTCCTGCCGCTACCGCTCACGGTATCGTGGTGGTAAACGCACCAGACTCCAACACCGTAGCAGCTGCTGAACACACCATCGGCATGATGCTGTCCATGACCCGCCACATTCCGCAGGCGCACAATTCCATTCAGGAAGGCAAATGGGACCGCAAAAGCTTTACCGGTATCCAGCTGCAGTACAAAACCGTTGGTATCATCGGGATTGGTCATGTAGGCGGCCGTGTTGCAAAACGTCTGGCAGCAATGGAAATGAATGTGCTGGCTTACGACCCATACGTAAGCGAAGCATACGCAAAAAATCTGGGGGTTGAACAGGTAGATTTTGAAACTCTGCTGGAACGCTCCGACTATATCACCATCCACACACCATTAACAAAAGAAACCCGCGATATGATTAACGCCGAAAGCATTGCAAAAATGAAAGACGGCGTGCGTTTAGTAAACTGCGCCCGCGGCGAATGTTTCGATATCGAAGCTGTTGCAGAAGGCTTAAAATCCGGTAAAATTGCAGGCGCTGCCATCGACGTATATCCGAATGAACCATTAACCAAAGACAACAACCCGTTCCTGGGCATGTTCAACGTAGTACAGACCGCCCACCTGGGCGCTTCCACCATTGAAGCACAGGTAGGCGTAGCAGTAGACGTTGCTTACGGTGTTATCGACGCACTGGAAGGCCGTCCTGTTATGAACGCAGTTAACATGGCTCCAATTCCAAAAGATGTCGCAGCACTGCTGCAGCCTTACTACGGTCTGGCAGAACGTCTGGGTACCATCGGCGTATATCTGGCAAACGGTCCAATCAAATCCGTAGATGTAGAATATTCCGGTCAGCTGGCAGATACCGAAACCCAGCCATTAACCACCGCGTTCTTAAAAGGGATGCTGAATCCAATTCTGCAGGACAGCGTAAACTACATCAATGCGCCAGGTCTGGCGAAAAAACGCGGTATTGATGTAAGAGATACCAAAGCCTTTACCGATGGCTACTATAGCACTTCCATCACCGCAACCATCACTACATCCAAAGGTGAAACCCACGTAATTGCCGGTACCCTGTTTGACGGCAAAGAGCCAAAAATCGTACAGATTGACCAGTATCGTATCGACTTCACTCCAGAAGGCTATCTGCTGCTTGCTCCGCATATTGACCAGCCTAATATGATTGGTCAGATGGCTACCATCCTGGGGAAAGCCGGCATTAACATCAACGGCATGCAGGTAGGGAAAATCACCCAGTCCAATACCAACATCATGGCAATCGCCGTTGGCGATGACATTCCAAACGACATTATGCTGCAGTTATCCGGCATCGAAGGCATCCTGGATGTAAAACTGATTCACTGCGAAGCATAATTAAAAAGCGAGGAATCTATCATGACAAGAATTATTTTAGTTCGCCACGGCGAAACCACATGGAATGTGGAAGGCCGTTATCAGGGCCAGGAAGACACCCCTTTAAGCGAGCGAGGCTTAAAACAGGGCCACCTGCTGGCAGAAGGTCTGCGAGAAATCCCTATTGATTTATGTATCGCAAGCCCGCTGCAGCGCTCCTTTAACACCTGCAAATTCTGTGCCGACCTGCACAACCTGCCGGTAGAACCGGATAACCGCCTGTTAGAAATCAATCACGGCAGCTGGGAAGGCATTCTGGCAAAAGATATCGAGGCGCAGTACCCGACTGAATATCATCAGTGGCACACCGAGCCGCATCTGGTACAGATGCCAGACGGCGGAGAATCCCTTGAGGATGTTCGAAAACGCACCCGTGAAGCTTTTGACGAGTATGTGGAGAAATACCCGGATAAAACCATTCTGGTAGCTGCACACGACGCTGTAAACAAAGCTATCATCTGCGATATCCTGGGCTTAGGCATGGAACACTTCTGGCAGATTAAACAGGACAACACCTGCATCAACGTGCTGGAATACAACGAAGGCACCTGGCGTGTAGTTCTGCTGAACTCCACAAACCATATGGGCTTTTTATTCAGTGGCATCGAACAGGCCGGCCTGTAAGCCATATCGGCACAAAAACGTTTCACGTGAAACAATGAAACAATAAAATAACGCATAACACAAAGCGCTTCCGCACTTACGATTATCCGTAAACGCAGAAGCGCTTTTTTATGCGATTTGTGCCCGACATGGCATGACGACTTTTTCGCCCGATGACGAAAAGATGACGACTTTATGACGAAAATTTCGCTCAACCATGGGAATAGTGACAAGATGACAACTTTTTTCCTACATCTCTTTGAAAATTAAAAAAATACAGAAGAAGATATAGAAAATCTCGTCATCCTGTCATTTCGTCATCCCTGTGTGCTGTATTGTGCTATATCGATGCTGTATTGGATGCTGCTTTTTCGTGTCAACCAATATGCTTGTGCTGTATATGCTGTATTTATCTATAGCCTTCTCTAAAAAAATAATTTTTTGAAGAAGTTATTCATAAAATATAGCACCTTCAGCATCACGGCATCAGTCATGTAAGCTTCAGAACTACAGATTCCCATCTATTATTCATCATCCCGCCCGCATACCACACACCATACATCCATACACACTATACACCAATACACCTGAAAACATCGAAAACCTTAAGACATTCTTCACGGGGCTCTGCCCCGTACCCCGAAGCTCTGGAGATTATTAAAATTCCCCGTCGCCGGAATCTCTGTAACAGAACCGAACCAGGCTGTACAAGGGCTATTGTACCGTGAAACGGTATGCTTCGCACCCTTGACAGACCGGTTTCGGCTTCTGTTAAAAGAAGTTCAAGCGACGGGGATTTATATATATTCTCCAGAGCCGTTTCTCTTTTGAAAGAGACGGAAGAGATAGAAAAACAGAGGCCATGCAAACTGCACAGCCTCTGCCATAAAGTGCTGGATTCTCAAAGAGAATTATCAGCTATTTAATTTTGTTCATTCCCAGGGACGCAGGGAAATTTTCGTAGAACAAGGCGCATTTAAAATTTTTGAGCGACGCGTACTTGAAGGTACGCAAGGCGAGAAAATTTTAAAGCAACGCCGTTATACGGAAATTTGACCAGTCCGCATTAGTTGAACTTTCTTCTGGTGATTGCTAAACCAATGATAGCTGCTAACAGCAGAGCCATAAATGGAACTGCATTTGCGCTATCACCGGTAGCTGGCGCATCGCCCAGAGGAATTTCAGGTTCATCCAGTTCTTCATCAGGATTTACCGGTTCTCCCGGAATTTCCATATCACCTAACGGCACTTCCGGATCATCAATGATTTCATCTTCTGGAGTGTAATCACCTTTTGGAACATCTCTATCCGGGATATCAACATCGTCATCCGGAGGATTCCAGTCTGGAATATACGGGCTATCGCCATCCCCTGACGGGTTATTCGCATAGTTGTTTGTGAAACGAATCGTGTTTACTTTATCTGGAGTTAATTTCAGTTCACCGGTGTTGCGTACAAGATTTTCATCTGTTGCTTTATCAGTACCGATATCAACATCCGTGTCTTCGTAATCCTCAGTATAGAAACCGGTTAACTCACTTACCACATAATTAATCATCGTACCGGTAGTCGCCTCAACACTTACTGCATAACCAGTATCTTTGAATAAAGTAAAGTCAATTACATAACCATCTTCTGCATCATAGTTTTCCGGTGTTAATTCATATACTTTTGCTTCAAGGTTACTGCCAGCAGTTGGAGTCAAAGTAACTGTAATAGCCGCCGGAGTGGTTACTTCTGTCTTGATAAAATTATCCAAAGCAGCTTCTTTTTCTGCTACCTCTTCTTCCGCAGCAAGTCTGTCACGTTCCGCAAACAGTAATGCTTCTGCATCGCCTGTATGGAATCCTAATGCAGATGGTGTACTACTTTCTATGTTCAGAATATCATTCAGAGCACCCATGAATGTAACCCGGTTAAACAGGCTCGAGAATTCTTTCGCCAGTTCTTTGATAGCATCAATTACATCCTCAATGAAAGAGCCGTCACTTTCAGCTTTGCCTTCCCACATATAAGCAGAAGCAGTTGTTACATCATTCACTACATTTCCATCTACATCTGCGATTGTGTATTCATACTTATACGCAGAGTCAGTTGTTGGCACCGGATCTTCCGCCATAACAAGCTTATAGTCGGAGCTTTCAAATACTACTGCATTTTCTCTGAAATTCTCCTCTTTCTCAGATACGATACCAGCTGCATTATCAGCTTTCACTTGCGCATCCGCGATTTCATTTTCTAACGCAAGTTTTTCAGTTGCCAGAGAAACATCCCATTGTTCAATGCGTGCATCCATTTTCAACTGAAAACCATATTCATTAGATGCCGCCGGAGCCTTGTCACCAGTTACTTTCTTATAGACTGCGAACGAACCGGCATTATTAACAGTTTCATCCTGAACTATATAGAATACTTCAGGATCAGGGAACCGTTCTGGAGTCCCTTTATTTCCAGCACTATCTACAGGATACAAAAATGCGGAATTATTGGTAGGTACTTTGTCATAAATACTAACCAGTTCCCCTTCTCTGACTCCCGCTTTTTCTGTCAGCTGTAATTTATATGTCAGAGATACCGGAACATATTTGGATACATCTTCACCGAAAGTCCAGATGAACTTTTCAGTTGTTTTGCCATCACCGTAATAGTAATCTAACCAGAAAGTTGGTTCAAGCGCACCCTGGGCTGTGAAAGCGTAGGAGCTGTCTGCACCATCCTTCGGTGCAATCTGCGCTGTGGTATATACCTCACCATTTTTGGTCAATGTGATACAATCAGCATTTTGAATAAATTCAAAATTACCTTTTTCAGCATCATAGCCAATATAATCCTCTACAGTAGAACCATTGGAACAGTAGTAGAGAATCTCATCCTTGATTGGAGCAAAGAAAGTTTTGTCACCCTGCTTGTCATACTTTACAGCTCTGCCCTCGCCGCCTGCCAGCATATCTACAAAGCTATGACCGATATACTGGTTAGTATAGGAAATGTTATATTTGTACACTTTACCATTTTCATTTACACGGCCATCGGACCAGACACCATTTGTATACTGTGGCGACAGTGCATTGTAAATTGGATAGAAATTAATACCTGCACCGGTAATGTTGGCCTTGCTGTATTCATAAGCTTCCCACATTGCGCGTTCATAACCGAGAGCATGCGCTGCCGCTTTAGCATTTGCTGTATACTCGCCATTACTATCTTTCTCAAGAGGGTTTGCACCAGCAGTCAAAGTAACCGCATTCGCAATATCTTCAGCGGTAGTATTCGCTTTTGGAACAGCTTTCCCATAACCGGTCTGGCTATAACCGTTAACCAGTTCCCCAGAATTATACCACTTTATGAAATTTCCAGATTCAATTGTACAAGCTTCGTACACAACTTTATCACCTGCAGCGATATCAGCTTTTGCCCACTGATTAATGTATGACCAGTAGAAATCCCAAAGCCCTTCTCCTGTACCAGTTCCGTAAGCCTCTACAATTCCTTTAGGAATAGGATAGGTGTTAGTCTGATTGGTACGTGCACGCTGCCAAGCCTTGTTCCAGTAAAACAATCTATCTACACCTGTATAATTTACAGGTACAGTGGCTGCATATTCATTATTTGTACCACTATTAAAGAAGTAAGTGAAACCAGAAGTAATCATAACCAGATGCTGACGTTCAGGATGGTCTTTCAGTTCTGATTTACTAAACATCTTTTTAGATTTAACCAGCGCATTTTCCATATTCACGCCATCATAAACCGCTTCACAAGTAGCCAAAGCATTAGCAATCATCGTAGGTAATTGGTCAATATTTGTTTCATCAATTCTGGTCAATGGCATTGCCACCACATTATCAGAAGAGAATGGAACCATACCGAAGTTTACATGGGTGCCCATTGCAACCATTTCTTTCATGGTATCCACAAGACTGCTGATAAGTACGTCACCTTCAACGTTAGGATTGCCTTCGTTATCCGTAGCATAACTACCTACGATATAGATAATATCAGAACCGAGTACTTCGGCCTCGCCAGGAACACTTAAAGTCACATTTGTCTGATCATTTTCATCCAGAGGTGTAGCTGTTTTGTTTATAGTACTACTCACAGGAATTGTACTCGTTTCTTCCGCATACGCCATATTCCCTGCACCAAGATTTGTCGGCACGATGCATGTGAACACAAAGGTCAGCAGAATCAAATACGCCACCCATTTTTTCTTTTTAGAGAAATAATTCATGTTATTATTTCCTCCTTTCTCAAATATTTTATTGTATGCATCTTCCATGCATTTTACTCTGCTTTGTACAGGGCAATGTGAAAAATCGTCCTCTTCACATACTGTCTTTCTTCTGTCGCTTTTTAGCTGCTCTCTGCCGCTGCAGAGCGGTCAGCTGTACTGTTTCTGCTTCGGATGGTTCCGGAGAGTGCAGTCACCCGACGCTGGCTTTTTCATAAACAGGAACATCCTGTTCATGGTCTGACGGCTGCGGCAATGCGCTGTCCATCAGCTTTACCAGTTCCAGGGCGCTGCGAAAGGCCATTTCCTGTTTGCCTTCGGCCCAGGACACTTTGCCCTGCCAGCTGGCGCCCTGCCGGAACAGCACCTTCACTTTAAACGTGGCGATTGCTTCCTGAGCTGGTTTGGGCAGGATTCGCAAAGCCTCTGCCGTTTTTTTGCTGTTTTTAAACCGGCGGTTCTGCACCGCTTCCTGCGGAAATTTCATGCCGTCCATCATATCTTCCATCAAAAGAAGCAGCCGGGTTAAATTGCTGAACGCAACTTCCTCCCCGTAGTACGGATTGTACAAAATCCCTTGCAGGTTTTTGTCCTGATAACTGTAGACTTTAATTACGCTGGTCTTCAAATCCTCAGGGACCGTCTTCAGTGAAGCAATTGACATACACTCACCTCCATTTCCATTTTCTAGTGTGCAAAATGGTATACTTTACGAGACACTATTTTCTGGAAATAAAAAAGCGGCTATTTAGGGGTTAATACCTAAATAGCCACTAGATATAGTGATTTTACTGTGAAATTTCTGGAAAAAAATAGTGTCCGAAAAGGTATACTTTTCTGGACACTCGAAGCATTCTTATTTTTTCGCAAGGAAACCCCTTGCTACGTTGATAGTATATCACAAGCCGGTTACACTTTTGTTACATTTTATAATTTTCATGAAGAAAATTTAAAAAATATTTAATTTATTTTTGCATACCGTTACAACCTGCCTG
>JAFYPD010000043.1 GCA_017547685.1 Peptococcaceae bacterium | reverse complement strand
CACAAAAACAGTACCCTTGTTAAAGTGCGCAAAAAAACCAGAAAGAATCATGAAAGCAAAAGATTCTTTCTGGTTTTTTGCACATAGAGAGCGAGGCATCGCAAAAATCATCTAATCTGATGATTTTTGCAACAGCCCCTTTTCTTTATCCTGCAGACATCTCCGGGGTCCGGTACAATTTACCCGCCGTCAGTCTGCACAGTACTTGTCCGCTTTCAAACAAAAACTGCAGCATGCCGGCATCCTTTAACTCCTGACAGGCCAGCTGCAAGTCCTCTCCGTCCAGTTCACAGACCTGCTGCAGAAGTGTGAACGGAATCTGTGGATTACAGGCCCGGCTCTGATTCTGCAGATAGGTGTAAAAATCCATCCACAAGCTCATGGCTTCTTTGCTCAATGCATGCCGCGTTGTTTTTTGTAAAAACCAGATCATTGTCTGTTCATTCATGGTGTCATCTCCTGTCCCTTGCAGTGCTTACAATTTCTTCCTTGTTGTTACTATAGCATGATTTACAGCATTTGTAAACGGGCTTAATTTGTAAGGTTTTGTCGAAACGCTGTCTGCCGAAAGGACAAAGAAAAACAGGCAGCGGTTATTCTGCCTGTTGCTGTTTCATCTCTTCGATTTTCTTTTTCAGTTCTTCCATCGCTTTCTGCTGTTCTTTTACAAGTTCCTGCAGATTTGTGTCATCCGGATTTTCCTCCAGCTGCGCCTGGTACTGCGCCATCATATCCTGTAAGTCATTCAGCTTCTGTTCCAGTGTTTCCAGGGTTTCGTCTTCACCTGCCGCACAGGAGAATTCCTCCTGCGGTTCCGGCGCCATGCGGGTCCTGCTGTTATCGGCAGCGTTCTCCCCGTCTTCCAGCGAAAAAGCAGCCACCAGCGGCACATCTTCCCCTTCCATCGGCATCTGCGCCACCGCAATATTATCATTACCTGCGCCGGTATTCTCTGATTCCGTAATGGCAACTGCACGCATCACAGCATCCTTGTTCAGCACATTAGAATCAGGTGCAGCGCCCGCACTCTGCTCCGTCTGTGCAGGTGATACCGGCTGATTTTTTCCCATTGATGCACTTGCTGCTCCATCAGAAGCACCGCTTCTACTGCTGCTATCGGCAGTGATATCTGTTTCTGCTTTGCCCTCCGTACTCCGATCCACCTGCATCTGCTGCTGTGATATGGATTCTGTGGCATCGCTGCCAAACTGCCCCTGTACCATCGGTACACAGAACAGCATCAGCACCGCTGCCGCTGCGATAGAAGTCCATCGTCTCTGTTTTGCAAATAATGTTATAATAGTATTCTTTTTCATTGGCTGCACCTGCAGTATCTGCTCTGCACGCAGCCGTTTCATAGTCTGTTCATGAAACCCGGCAGGAGGCTCTATTTCCTCCTCTGCCCACTTAGCCAGCAGTGCATCTAATTCTGCATCACTGACCTGCCCGTTTTTATAGCTATCGTCCAGCACCGTTCTGGCTCCTTTCTCTCTGTTGATCCGCTAATACAAGTTCTTTTAAATAATTCCTCGCCCGCGAGATACGGGATTTTACCGTTCCCAGCGAACAGTTCAGCATGGCGGCAATATCCTCGTAGCTGTGCCCCTCTAATTCCCGCAGCACCAGCACAATCCGGTATTCGTCCCTGAGCTGATTTAATTTCTGCTGCACATACTGCACTGTCTCCTGCCGGATGGTATGCTGCTCCGGCGTATCGGCTTCCGATGCAAGTTCTTTCTGCACACTGCCTTCTTCCAGTTCCACCTCATCATCCAGCGAAGTGGTCTGCAGTTTTTTTCGTTTTCGCAGCTCATCCAGGCATTTATTTGCCGTAATCCGGCCAATCCACGTGCCGAAGGATGATTCCCCCCGGAACCCGCCAATGGACTGATACGCCTTAATCAGCGCCTCCTGGGCAAGGTCGCTGGCATCTTCCGCGTTTCCCATATATTTATACGCAATGGTGTAGACCTTTTTTTCATAGCGCAAAAGCAGCTGTTCAAAAGCATCCATATCACCCTGCTGACTTTTCTGAATCAGTACTGTTTCATCCACGCCGGCTCCTCCTTTATCCGGTAATTCATAGACGCAAGTATCCTTAAGAAAGTTCCCTGTTTTTATCCCATCCGGTCAATTTTCTTGCCCGATGTACGGTGTTTCCTCCATATTTTCCATTAATTTTATCCATCACTTTATTCAGTTCGTTCTGCCTGTTCTGTGCAGTCGCATCCTGAAACAGATCCTGCTGCTCCACAATCTGGTCATCTTTTTTCAGATTGGATACCGTCACACCAATCAGACGCACCGCTGTGCCGTCTTTATAATTGTGCTGCATCAAATCCTGCACCGCCGCAAACACCGGCTCAAAACTGGAGGTGTACTGCTCCAGCGTCACCGCCCGTGTGATACTGCGAAAATCAGGATAGCGAATTTTAATGGATACCGTTTTCCCCTTTAACCCGCTGATGCGCAGCGTATGGCACACATCATCGGCCAGGGTGAACAGAATGGTTTCCAGCAGATACTGTTCACAAATATCCTGCGGAAACGTAGTTTCCCGGCCAACCGATTTGCTCTCCCGCACCGGCTCCACCCTGCGGTCATCGATGCCGTTGGCTACCTGATGCATCACCACGCCCTGTTTGCCCAGCAGATGCTCCAGCAGGCCGGTATTCACCTTCGCCAGCTGCCCGATGGTGGTTACGCCCATCTGCTCCAGCATCTGCGATGTTTTGCCGCCCACACCCATCATACGGCGGATTGGCAGCGGCCATACTTTTTCCTCTAATTCCTCCGGCAGAATTCTGTAAAACCCGTCGGGTTTGTCCATGTCTGATGCCAGTTTGGCCAGAAATTTATTGTACGATAATCCCACCGATGCAGTGAGCTGCAATTCCTCTCTGATCAGCCGCTTGATTTCCATCCCGATTTCCTCCGCCGGGCCAAACAGCTTCTGGCTGCCTGTCAAATCCAGAAAGGCTTCATCCAGAGAGATAGCCTCCACGTCCGGTGTAAACCGGTGAAAAATCTCCATCAGCTGACGAGACACCCTGCGGTACTTCTGCATATCCACCGGCAGATATACGCCGTCAGGACAGCGCCGATGGGCCTCCGTCATCGCCATGGCCGAATGCACACCGTATTTGCGCGCCTCATAAGAGGCCGTGGAAACCACGCCGCGACTCTCGATGGTACCACCCACAATCACCGGTTTCCCTTTCAACTCCGGATTGTCCCGCTGCTCGATTGCCGCGTAAAACGCATCCATATCCACATGCATGATTGCTGGTTTCATGGTACCACCTCCATTCTATAACTGCAATCAGTATAACACAGAGCAGCTGTTCTATGCTATAATAAAATCATGGATTCAACCATTCAACGAACGGAGGAATTTTTATGAACGCAATGCAAACCTTACAGCAATATATCGACGAAAGCAAACGCATCGTATTTTTCGGTGGCGCCGGTGTCTCCACCGAGAGCGGTATCAAAGATTTCCGCGGGGTGGACGGCCTGTATCATCTCAAATACAAATATAATCCGGAAACCATCTTAAGCCGCAGTTTCTTTTTGGGCCACACCGATGAATTTTTTGAATTCTATCAGGACAAGATTGTGCAGCCAACGCTGAACGCTGCGCCAAACATCGCCCATAAAACACTTGCAAAATTAGAAGACATGGGCAAACTGACCGCGGTCATCACCCAGAATATCGACGGCCTGCACCAGATGGCCGGCAGCAGAAATGTGCTGGAGCTGCATGGCAGTATCCACCGTAATTACTGTATGAACTGCGGCGAGAAATATAGTCTGGATGCCGTCAGCAATGCCGATGGTATTCCACGCTGTCACTGCGGCGGAATCATTCGCCCCGATGTAGTATTGTACGAAGAACCACTGGATGATGTGGTGATTACAAAAACTGTTCAGGCTATCAACAATGCCGATTTGCTAATCGTCGGCGGCACCTCGCTGACCGTTTACCCGGCCGCCGGTTTCCTGGACTTTTATAACGGCAGCAAACTGGTGGTCATCAACCTGGACAACACCAGCTACGACAGCAAAGCAGCTTTAACCATCAGCGGAAAAATCGGTGAAGTGCTGGGACACATTCAATTATAGAAAGCATTTCCAATTAACGTATTGTACTTCTGGACAATTATGGTATACTGCAACGAAGAGGTAATTTATGCAAATTATTTTTACAGTTTCCTCTTTACTAACACGTGTACACGTATTAAATTATAATTATAAAGGAGTACGTTTGATGACTGGCAAAGAATTACCGAAGTTACTGCACAGACATGGCTGGAAACGGACCGTATCAATGGCAGTCATCATGTCCTGAAAAAAGGTGACAAAACAATCACCGTGCCGATTCATGGAAACGGAGATGTCAAAAAGGGGCTGCTGCAAGCCATCCTGAAGCAGGCAGATTTGAAATAACATCTTCATCTTATCGCAGAGGGAGGTAATTTCAATGATTAAAGTTTATCCTGCTGTCTTCCATCTGGAAGATGGTACTTACTGGGTAGAGTTTCCCGATATCCCGGGCTGCTTTTCTGATGGCGCTACCTTAGAAGATGCATTGACAAATGCACAGGAAGCCATGGCCGTCCATCTCAGTTCACTTCTGGACCATCAGCATCCATTGCCAGCTGCGTCAAATCTGGCAGATATCATTCCGGAATGGCTCAACGATGAAGCCATGGCGCGCAATATCAATTTCTCCAAAGTATTGCAGAAAGGATTGCTGCAGGAACTGGGTATCAATTAAAATAATAAGAGGCTGTGACAAATTTCGCCACAGCCTTTTTTGGTTATCCGCGTTTTAATACAGCGTCGGTTACCCGCCACGTATCATTCATTTTTTCCAGATTCATCTGCAGATACTGCTGCCGATTCCCGGTATGAATCGGCAGTTCAACCAGAACATGATTACTGCCATCATAATTGATTAAAGCACCTTGACATGCCTCCACCAGACTATGCTGATAATCATCGTAAGTGAATGCAGAAAATTCTACGCCATTCACTATGCCAAACAGTGCCATCGCATCGGTATACTGATGCTCCCACGCATTGGCATAGCTGGCCGCCGTCCACATAATCTGTAATTTATCTTCCAGCAGGTTCCAGTAGGCATCATCCAGCGCTTCTGTTTCTGTCCGATATAGTTTTATCCCCGACAGATTGCCCAGCCAGTTTACCTTCCCTTCTATTGTCGTACTCGCTCTATAAGAATACAGCCGTTCCAGATTGTCGGCCAGCAGCTGGTATTGCGGCGCATCCTTTTCGCGCAGTTCTTCTATTTGCTGTTGCTGCTGCTCATTTAGTTTTGGCCTCCAGTATACAGTATGAATGTTTAACATTTTATAGACACGCTCTTTCAGCAGTTGTGCCTCTCCCTCTACCTGAAATACAGTAGAGGAAAACTGATATGCGTCGCCCAGCTGCTTCTGATATTCTTCTCTCAACTGCGCTTCTGCCTGTTCTTTCAGTTCTTCATTGTAATACCGTTTAGCAAAACTGCAGATATAACCATACCTCGGCTGCAATCCAATCCAATATTTATAGTGATTCTCCTCATCTATTGCAGTATAATACTGCCAGGCTGGCTGATTCGCCTCCTGTTGAAATGTCAGCGTTTCTCCATCTTCAATAAAGCTTTCTGCAAACAGTTTCAGACAGGATTCCGCATCATCCAGCTGTGCATAATAAGAAGGGTTTTTCCCATTCAATGTAATCTGGTCTTTGTCATAGTCGTAATCGAAGGAAAGAATCTCTCCGCTCTCGTCATCAACACGAATGGTTAATCCATACGGATGGGTCCGTTCTGCTGGATACTGGCTACTGGTTAGCATCGCTATTTTATCCTGCCCCCAGATATACTCGGTGGCACCAATTGATTCTACCTTTCGGATTATATACCCTGTCACATCTTCCACAGCATTTTCCGGCAGCCACGGGGCTACCTGATTATACAGCGCCACGCCGACATCACTGATTTCATCATTAGTGCTGTTCTGCGGATAATCCCCTCTTGCGGCCAGTACCAGCGTACCCATCATCTGCTGCATACGGGTGCCCCAGCCTTCTTCATATTCGACTGGATAACTGAGTACCGCGGCCATCACGCCATCCCGATACGATGTCACATAGCAGGTGTTGATAACACCATCCCGGTTGGCAGACAATACCTGCCACGACCGCACAGTATCTTCCGGGAATACCTTCTGTTCGCCTGTCAGTTCCCACTCCGGCAGCCAGGCGGAGGACAGCGGATTATGCTGTGGTCTATATTTTGCATAGTCACTATCGGTTCCCACACGGTTCATCCATTGTTCCACCGTGCAGTCCGGCACGAACCCAACCTTCATATACGTTTTGATGAGCGCATCTTTGTTGTGCAGAACATATTCATCACAGAACGAACCATCCCGTGAAATTCCGTTCAGCTGCGTATCAAATTCCTCTGCATCGGTGAACATGACATAATAATCGGGCTGACGATTCATCATGAGGTCCACCGTTTCGGTCATGCCTTCTATTGTGATATCATACTGCCGGAAAGTCCTTCCCTGTTCCCACATCTCTGAACTGTAATACATAAACTTTTCCAGATATCCATGCTGGTAATTCAGTCGTATTTCGTACATTTCTATATCCGCCATCGTGCCACTAGTATACGTGCCCCGAGTGGCATTTCCATCTGTATCGTTCACAACATGCTGTTCTTCAAAAACCAGATATTGGCCATCCTCAATCAATGTTTCTGCTATTTTCTGTACATAGTTATCCCGTTTTTCTTTATCAAGGCCGATTTCTGACGGTTTCACCGTATCAGTCTGCCGATTATCATACCCCATGGAGACTATGCTACCATCCTTTTGATAAATGCAAAGCATCAGTGCTCTGTCATACAGATAAGCCTTTCCATCGCGACCATATGACAATGCACCGTCATTCTGAGCCTCTCTTGCTTCCTCTTTCGTTACCTCATAAGCGCCTTCTATCCAGATATACCAGATATATTCGTCATCCGCTTCGCCCATCACCTCATATACTGACGGGTCATGAATAGCATCTTCCGGCAGAAATTCTGCCACTTTTTCATACGCTTCCAAACCTTTATCCGCTTCACCAATCTGTAAACATCCGCTTGCCGCGATTGCCAGCAGGATAACACCAGCCAGTACAATAACGCCTTTTTTATACTGCTTCGGCTGCAGGATTCCGGCAAACCGTTTCTTTGTGTTCTGTGCCTCTTTACTCAGATAGGTGGACAGCGCAATGCCTCTCTGACTTGCCATAGTATTTAAAATAGTCATGCTGTACGCCTTGCGATAGTCCATATCCTGCCCGGCCACCACGGCATCGTCGCAGACCTGTTCTAAATCACGGCCTGCCTGCCGGTTCATCAGCCACACCAGCGGATTAAACCAGTGCACCGCATTGGCAAGCAGAAGCACCAGCTTATACCACAGGTCGTAATGTTTATAGTGCATCAGCTCATGGCGCAGAATCAGTAATAATTCCTGCTCGCCGTAAATCCGTTCCGGCAGTAAAATCACCGGTTTCAAAAATCCAGTCAACATTGGCCCCTGCACCTCTGCACTGATTAAAATATCCGGCAGATGCGGCAGATTTATATTTTTCCCGGCATTCTGCAGCAACCATTCGCCGTCTTCCAGCGGCACTGCCGATGCCAAAACTCTGCGGCGAAATGCCGCATACTGTACCCCGTGCCACAGCGCAAAAGCCACCGCGCCGATTATCCAGACTGCAAACAGAATGGTGCCGTAAGATACCGGCTCCTGCTGCTGCACCATTCCCGGCACAATAGAAACAGCATCTGTTTCCATATAGCTCTGCGGTTCTGAATTTGTTATTTCCGACTGGTTCTCCGGCGCCACTGCCATATCATAATGCGTATCCGCATACACCGGTTCCCGCACCGGTATGGTCAGGCCAGTCTGTTCTTCCAGATTCATATTCATCGTCACCGGTGCATCCAGCAATTCCAGAGAGAACGGCACCAGCAATCGAATGGCAATCACCAGCCAGATAACCTTGCGCCATCTGGCACTGTACCGTTTCTGCCATACCGGCACCAGGAGCAAAAGAAGCCCAATCACCGCCGCTATGCTGATGCTGATTTGTAATACTGTCTGTACGAATGGTTCCATCTATCATCGCTCCTTTCATGTTTGTCCGGCCCATACTTCGTAAATATCGTCACAAAAGATAACTTCTTCTATCACAAACTGATGATTCTGGTAATCCAGTACAATATCTAGCCCGTCGTCTGACCATTTATCAAACAGCTGTACACTGCAGACCATCTGATACCTGCCGTCCTGCTGCTGAATTTTATAGGCCCACACGGTACTCTCCATGGTCTCACCGTTGGCAAAATTATCTTTGTACAGGTATCCGTTCCATAAATCATCGTCAATCGGAATCACCTGTTTGAAATCCGTACCGGCAACCGAAACCTCTACCGCCTGCCCATCTGCTTTGCTGTATGTTACCGGAAACTTCTGCTGATATGCATTGTCGCCGGCTTCAAACGGCAGCTGCATCGACTGATATTCACCGTGTTTCTTCTCATACACCACTAATTCCCCAAAAGCTAACGGATTGGTGCTGGTTGGATAACCTACCTGAAAAATAATCTCATTCTGCCCGTCACCGGTCAAATCCACACCGTCAATCTGTGGATACCCGATATCTGCAATCGGCTGTTCTATATTCAGCACATCCCCGTTTGCAAACTCAATCGTGTATCGACAATCATTCACATTCTCCGTTCTTGCCCGATATACGCGGTCGGTTTTTCCGTCGCCATCATAATCATACAGAAACGCATTCTGCCCTGCCCTATCTTTCCAATCATCCAAATAACCGCTGTAACTCCAGATCAACGAGAATCCTTCTGATTGTGCAAACGGTTCCAGCACAGCATCGGCTACTTTCCATTCACCATTTTCCGTTACCAACCACATCGTGAGCGTATCGGTTGTGCCGTCTTCTTTTTCCATTTCCGCGGATAACGTTACAGGCTCATAACTTTCTCCGTCATTGCCAAGCTGGCCGTAACGCCGGAAAAAATCTGTGTGGATAGATTCCCATACCGTATCGCTGTCCATCACATAAGCATACTCCGGCAATTCCATCACTTGCAATATCGGATGATTCTGCACTCTTTTTCTTGCCGCTTCGTCCTGCGCATTAGAAAGAGCCGCAAGATTATCCACAAAGTTTTCTGCACACTGCAGCATTTTTGTACTCTCTCCCGATGAATGGTTCGGCATGGCATTCTGGCTCAGCCCGATAAACTCCTCAAAGCCAATAATCTGCCGCAGCTGCCGATTGCCGTCTGCGGCCATTTCATTGACAAACATCTGACACTGTTCCAGATTTAATGTGCCATCCTCCTGTACCGGTGCGCAAACCTGAACCGGCAGATACATATACAACCCTTCGGCATTGGCCGCATCGGCCGGATGTTTACTCCAGATACTGTCCGCACTGCGAACGTCATATTCCCCGAAATAATCCAGTTTCATGGAAACACGCATCCAGTAATTCTGGCCTTCCCGCCAGCAGTACATAAAGTTATCTTCGGCAGAAACACTCCTAATCCGCGGATACGGCATAAAGGTTTCCATTGCCTCTGTTCGCAGCCATGCAGTCAGCTGTTCTCTCTGCTGTACGTTATCAAAATAGCTGCGGTAATAGACAACATGGCCATACTCTGTGTTTACGCGAACTTCATAATGGTAATCTTCTCTGGTGCTGTCGGCAATCCAGCCCGTCACATCTTCTGGAAGTTCCTGATACCGGAATATCGTGCCGGTGACATCCCGGTATGCTTTCAGTTCACAATCCTCCTCACCGGATAAATCGGCCAGAAATTTTTCCGCCAGTTTTTTTGCCTTTTTATCAGAAAGGGACTGTGCCGGTAGATTTTCTTTTTCACGATATCCCGGCTCTACATTCATACTGTATTCGATTACATGATCATCGGCATCCGTCACCATTGTAATCCAGCAGCTGTTTGCGGCATTCTTTTTTACCATATCAGCCTCTGTTCCCGTGCTGTCTTCCCAGTCGGTCCAGTGATGGGATATAGACCCTGTACTGGAATCATACTGTTCATAAGTCAGGCTGTCGCTGAAGGTCATCCCTTCCGGCAGATAATTCTCTATCCGCTCCAAATATTCTGCACCCGCCACCGGCTTTGTAAACTGCAGACATCCACTTGCTACGGTTGCCAGCAAAATAATAACAGCCAGTACGATAACGCCTTTCTTATACTGTTTCGGCTGTAGGATACCGGCAAACCGTTTCTTTGTATTCTGCGCCTCTTTACTCAGATAGGTAGATAGCGCAATGCCTCTCTGGCTTGCCATGGTATTTAGAATGGTCATGCTATACGCCTTACGATAAGCCATATCCTGCCCGGCCACCACGGCATCGTCGCAAACCTGCTCCACATCGCGGCCTGCCTGTCGATTCATCATCCACACCAGCGGGTTGAACCAGTGCACCGCATTGGCAAGCAGAAGCACCAGCTTATACCACAGGTCGTGATGTTTATAGTGCATCAGTTCATGGCGCAGAATCAGTAATAATTCCTGCTCGCCGTATACACGATTCGGCAACAGAATCACCGGCTTTGTAAATCCCAGTAGCATCGGGCTTTGCACCTCGGCGCTGATTAAAACATCCGGCAGATGCGGCAGGTTCATCCCTACTCTGGCATTTGTTAAAAGCCATCCGCCATCTTCCAGCGGCATGGCCGATTCCAAAACTCTGCGGCGAAATGCCGCATACTGTACCCCGTGCCACAGCACAAAAGCCACCGCGCCGATTATCCAGACTGCAAACAGAATGGTGCCGTAAGATACCAGCTCCTGCTGCTGCATCGTTACCGGCACAGGAGAAACGGCATCTGTTTCCATATAGCTTTGCGGTTCTGGATTTGTTATTTCCGACTGGTTCTCCGGCGCCACGGCCATATCATAATGCGTATCCGCATACACCGGTTCCCGCACCGGTATGGTCAGGCCGGTCTGCTCTTCCAGATTCATATTCATCGTCACCGGTGCATCCGGCAATTCCAGAGAGAACGGCACCAGCAATCGAATGGCAATCACCAGCCAGATAACCTTTCGCCATCTGGCACTGTACCGTTTCTGCCATACCGGCACAAGAAGCAAAAGAAGCCCAATCACCGCCGCTATGCTGATACTGATTTGTAATACTGTCTGTACGAACAGGCTCATCCTTCCTCCGCCTCCTCAATGAATCGTTTCAGTTCATCCAAATCGGCTTTGCTCACCTTCTGTCCATCGTATAACGAGGCCACCAGACTGGTCAGCGAATTGTGATGCAGTTTCTGCAATAAGGTGCCGCTGGCCTCCTGCACATAATCCTCCCGGGGTACCAGCACAGTATACACATTATGCCGTCCGTCCTTTTCGCAGCGCAGAAAGCCGCGCTCGCCCAGCCGGGTCAGCAGTTTCAGCAGCGTCGGCCGGGTCCAGTCTTTATCCAGACGCTCCATGATATAATCTGATGTAACCGCCTCGCCAGCCTCCCACACCACCAGCATAATCTCCAGTTCAGCTTCCGGTAATTTCTTTATTGTTCTCATCATAAATTCACTCCCTGACTTTTTATCACTATCAAAAACCGTTTTTCGATAACAATATCAAAACACAAAAACATTAGAACATGTAGACATTTGTCTAATATCATCCTGATTATATTTTGACATTTGTCTAAAAATAAGTCAAGTATTTATTTTGCATTTTAAGAAAGCACGCTTTTAGCATCTCTGTAGAAACTTGTATGTATTTATATTTCAATAGTTCTGCGTGGTAGATGTGACACGTTCTTCTTTAAAGTATTTTATTTTTTTCTTCTCTATAAAAACTTTTCCGTAAAAATGTGTCACATCTACCACAACCATATTGGTTAAGCAAAACAATGTGTCACCAATGTACCACCGATACGTCACCATGTGTCACATGGCTACAGCGAACAAATCAAAACGATACAAAAAAACCAGAACGGACAGTTTGCTTAACAGCATTCTTCTGTTCTGGCTTTTGGGTAGTGAATTATTAGCAAATAATTTCAGGATACAGGATTTTTAACAGGTTATTTCTGGCGCAGGATTTTTTTCGGGTGACAAGGCGGCTTTGAAGGTTTCGAGCGACGCGTGCTTATGGTACGCAAGGCGAGAAACCTTCAAAACAACGCAGTCAGGCGGAAAAAAGACCAGCCAGACCTATTTGCGTTTCCAGGTGGTACCCTGTTTTGTATCTTCCAGCACCACACCGATTTCGTTCAGCTGGTTGCGAATCTGGTCGGCCATAGCATAGTTTTTCTCTGCGCGAGCCTGTTTGCGCAGGTCGATTAACAGATTCATCAGGTCATCTACCAGGCCATCATCCACTGCATCGGCTGCGGCAAAGTCCAGGCCCATGATGTTCAGCAGTGCGGTGTAGGTTTCTGCCGCTTTCTGCAGAGCTGCTTTGTCCAGCACTTCCTGTTTCAGATAGGTGTTGATTTCGCGGGCCATATCAAACAGGGCTGCGCTTGCCAGAGCGGTGTTGAAGTCATCGTTCATGGCATCCTGGAAGGCTTCTTCCACAGCAGCTACTTTCTGCACCAGTTCTGCACCTTCTGCAGTGTTTTCTGCAGTGGCCGCTTTCAGACCGTTCATCATAGCAGTGTAGCAGTTTTTCATGCGTTCCAGGCCTTTCTGGGCCACCTGCAGTTTTTCATCGTCAAAATCCAGCGGACTGCGGTAATGTACGCTCAGCAGATAGAAGCGCACGGTTTCGGAATCGAATTTGTCTAAAATATCGCGCAGCAGGAAGAAGTTGCCCAGCGATTTGGACATTTTTTCCGAGTTGATGGTGATAAAGCCATTGTGCAGCCAGTAGTTGGCCATCGGTTTGCTGGTAACACATTCGGTCTGTGCAATTTCGTTTTCATGATGCGGGAAGATTAAGTCCTGCCCGCCGCCGTGAATATCGAACTGGTCACCCAGATATTTGCGGCTCATAGCAGAGCATTCAATGTGCCAGCCTGGACGGCCTTTGCCCCACGGGCTATCCCATGCCGGTTCGCCAGGTTTGGCGCTTTTCCACAGAGCGAAGTCCATTGGATCCTGTTTGCGGCCGTCAACATCTACGCGGGCGCCGGCCTGCATATCGTCCAGATTGCGGCCGGACAGTTTGCCGTATTCTTCATATTTGCGAACAGAGAAGTAAACGTCACCGTCTAATTCGTAGCCGTAGCCTGCGTTGATGATGTCCTGCACAAAATCAATGATTTCCTGCATGTGTTCGCTTACTTTCGGATGTTTGGTTGCAGGCATTACATTCAATGCATTGACATCTTTGAAAAATTCATCAATGTAACGGGCAGCCAGTTTAATCGGATCATCGTTTTCCTCGCGGGCCCGTTTGATGATTTTGTCGTCCACGTCGGTAAAGTTCTGAATATAGGTTACTTCATAGCCGCGATAGGTCAGATAACGGCGGATGGTATCAAATACCACAATCGGGCGGGCGTTGCCCAGATGAATGTAGTTGTAGGTGGTTGGCCCGCACACATACATTTTCACTTTGCCCGGCTCGATGGTTTTGAATTCCATTTTGGTATTGTTTAAGGTGTTGTGCACCATAATTGGTTTTGTCATCTTATTTTTCCTCCATTGCTTTAATCTTCTGTTCCAGTTCAGAAATACGTTGTACCATGCAGCCCAGTGCATCGGCTACAGGGTCAGGCAGGTTATCGTGTTCCAGGTCCGCCTCATGTTTGGCTTTCAGCTCTTTATCATGTTTCAGGCTCTGATCATCCTTCACAACCACACGGCCAGGAATCCCTACTACGGTGCAGTTGTCCGGCACCGGTTTCAGCACCACGGAGCCTGCTCCGATTTTTACATTATCCCCGACTTTGAAAGAACCTAATACTTTTGCCCCGGCACCGACTACCACATTATCGCCCAGGGTCGGGTGACGTTTGCCGCTTTCTTTCCCGGTACCGCCTAGCGTAACACCCTGATACAGAGTTACATCGTTGCCGATTTCTGCTGTCTCGCCAATCACAATACCGCAGCCGTGGTCAATAAATAATCTGCGCCCCAGTTTTGCGCCCGGATGGATTTCCACCTGGGTAAACAGGCGGGCCACCTGCGAGATGAAACGCGCCAGCACATAATGTTTTTTCTGATACAGTTTGTGTGTGATGCCGCGCTGAATCCAGATAGCATGCAGCCCCGGATAGTTCAGCATGACTTCAAATTTTGTCTTGGCAGCAGGGTCGCGCTCAAACACGACCTGGATGTCTTCCTGCATTTGTTCAAACATAAGCAGCCTCCTCTATTGTATTTCTCAAATTTGTTTCTTTATGCTTCATGATTCTCCTGTTGTCACATATTCCGGGAAAAAGAAACCATCCAGGAATTGCAGAACCATTTGATGGTTTCGCTGTTTAATTTCATAATCCTTTCCGGCCCAGCGCAGTGCGGTTTCACCAATCAGCAGCTGTTGTTCCGTGCCGTCATTCATCCGATACGTCACTGTAATAACCGGTGGTTCTTTCATTTCAATCTCACCATACTTGATTCGCAGCAAGTCCATCACAGAACAGGCATTTTTTATCCCTTCTTCATCAGCAACAAGTTTCGGCTCATCCGTCAGACGCACATTGAGAATCTCCACCGATGCCACATCGCTTTTGTCCGGCAGGCCGTTTAATGCCGTGCCGTTAAACAGATATCCAACACCCCACACAACCGCAAGCACCACAGCACACATCAGGATAAAACTCATTCTATTTTTGTTATCCTCTTTTTTCCTTGCTTCTGCTTCTCTTCTCGCCTTTTCTTTTTTCGATATTTTATTCCCCATAAGCCATCCTTCTTTCTAAACATTCCGGCAAATAAAAACGGCTGAACACCTCTATTTCTAGAGACGCTCAACCGTGGTTCCACTCTACTTCAACTCCGGCAAAGCTGCCGAATTTCTTATATGGCCGGTAACGGGGCCAGACGGAATCCTCTACCTCTGCCTGCCGCAGAATTCAATAATTCAACTCCCGGGTGCACTTCATTCTGTTTTCCGTCAGGTCTGCTTACAGCCAACGACAAACCCTCTCTGGCACGTCCCGCAGAATTACTCTACCCGTTCTCTGTTATTTAAGTATTCGTTTTTTATCACTAGCTGTATTGTATGCAATAACAGTAGGATTTGTCAAGCAAAATCTTCCGCTGTGCTTCTCCGCTCCAGCATCGCCACATTGCGCCATTTTTTCAGCACCACATCATAGCCAAGCTTTGGCCGCACACCTAACTCGGTATAGCCGCATTTGCGGAACAGTTCCAGGCTCGGCAGATTGTCGTCAAAAATCAGCGCTTCCAGCGTCCAGATGCCGTTACGCTCACTTTCTGCAGCCGCCGCCTCCAGCAGCATACGCCCCACACCGCGATGCTGATACGCATCGTGAATATAAATGCTGATTTCTGCCACACCGTTATAAACTTCACGGGCAAAGCTCGGCGCAATGGCAACCCAGCCCGCAACCTGCCCGTCGGCAGTTTCCGCCACCAGACGGGTATGTTTGTGATGTTCGGCATCCCAGGTTTCATAGGACGGCGCCTGCTGTGCAAAGGTTGCCTTGTGGCTCACAATCCCCTGTTCATAGATGGCTGCCACCTGCGGCCAGTCGGCTTCGGTCATGGCGCGCACAATCATATCGGAAGGATTCATTACATGTTCACCGTTTTCTGCAGGCGTTTTGCCACCAGTTCAGGCCCCAGTACAGGGATAATAAAGTGTAAATTCGGGCCGTGCATCTGGCCTGTTAAGGCAACACGAATCGGCATGAATACTTTTTTGCCTTTCAGACCGGTTTCTTTGCTGATTGCCTTGAAGATTTTCTTCACATCATCGGCATTCCATTCCGGTAATTCCGCCAGTTTCTGTTTGAATGCCGCGATTACAATCGGGACATCCGGGTCAGCCAGCACTTCTTTTGCTTCCTCATCTTCGATGGTGATATCTTCCCCGGCGAACAGATGCATGAATGCGCCGATGTCGTTGATGGTGTGGATTTTTTCCTGCAGCGCCTGCATGATTAAAGTCACCCACTGTTTGTCCGCTTCTGTCACGTCGTCTTTCAGGTAACCTTCGTTCTGCAGATAAGGGATTGCCAGCCCTGCCAGACGTTCAATAGAACTCTGACGGATATAATGGCCGTTTAACCATTTCAGTTTTTCCATATCGAATACAGCCGGGCTTTTGGATACCGATTCCAGAGAGAATTTTTCAATGATTTCCTCTTTGGTCATAATTTCATCTTCACCGCCCGGGGACCAGCCCAGCAGTGCCAGGAAGTTGAATACGGCCTCTGGCAGATAGCCCAGTTTCTCATACTGGGTCACGGAGGTTGCACCGTGACGTTTGCTCATTTTTTTGCGGTCCTCCCCTAAAATCAAGGAAATATGAGCGTATTTCGGCACATCCCAGCCCAGCGCATTGTGCACTGCAATCTGGCGCGGGGTGTTGGATAAATGTTCTTCCGCACGGATAACATGGCTGATTTCCATCAGATGGTCATCCACAACAACAGCAAAGTTGTAGGTTGGAATACCATCGGATTTCATGATAACGAAGTCGCCGACACCGTCAGAATCAAAGGTAACAACACCGCGGACAGCATCGTCCACCACTAGTTTGTCGCCGTGCGGCACATGCAGACGAATCACCGGTTTGCGGCCTTCGGCAATGCAGGCAGCTTTCTGTTCTTCGGTTAAATGACGGCATTTGCCGCTGTACATCGGCATTTCGCCTTTTTCCATAGCAGCAGCGCGCTCTGCTTCAATTTCTTCTTCACTGCAGAAGCAGTAGTATGCTTTGCCTTCCGCCAGCAGCTGCTCAGCATATTTTTTGTAAATATCCAGACGTTCGGTCTGACGGTATGGCCCGAACTGGCCACCGTCCCATACGGATTCATCAGCATCCAGACCAAGCCATTTCAAGGAT
The DNA here is from genome assembly GCA_017547685.1 of Peptococcaceae bacterium. Lineage (GTDB taxonomy): Bacteria > Bacillota > Peptococcia > Peptococcales > Peptococcaceae > UBA7185. The sequence continues at coordinate 87,474 of JAFYPD010000043.1, read as the reverse complement.
TCCAGAATATTTACTTCGGATTCTTTGCTGGAACGTTCCAGGTCAGTATCCTCGATACGTACAATAAACTGGCCGCCGCTTTTGCGCGCCAGCAGATAATTAAATAATGCAGAACGGGCACCGCCGATATGCAGCGGACCAGTTGGACTTGGCGCAAAGCGCACTCTGTATTTTTCCACGATTCATTCCTCCAGATCGATTTCTATCTATTTTTCAATTTGTTTAATGGTGCAGACCGCGTAGGCCGACATGCCCAGCCCTTCACCTTCAAAACCAAGTTTTTCTGTAGTGGTGGCTTTTACATTTACCGCATGTTCCTCCACCTTCACCGCTTTTGCCAGATTGGCCTCCATCTGAGGGATAAAACCCGCCAGTTTCGGGCGCTGTGCAACAATGGTAACATCAATATTATTGACCATGTATCCGGCTTCTGTCAACAGTTCCGTTACTTTTTGCAGTAAAATCATGCTGTCGATTCCCTTGTACTGATTGTCGCTGTCTGGAAAATGGCGGCCGATATCACCCATGCCGGCTGCACCCAGCATAGCATCCATAACCGCATGCACCAGAACATCAGCATCGGAATGACCCAGCAGCCCTTTTTCATAAGGAATTTCCACGCCGCCTAAAATCAGCTTGCGTTCCTCTGCCAGACGATGTACATCATATCCAAATCCTACTCGCATTGTCTTCACCTCTTATACCAGATTTAATCGTTTTAAGAATACCTCTGCCACATCCAGATCCTCTGGTGTGGTCAGTTTGATATTTTCATAATAAGCCGGTACCACTTTTACAGCCAGCCCGTACTGTTCAGCCAGAGAGGCATCGTCGGTGGCAGTATAGCCATCCCGCTGGCCCTGCAGATAGCAGTTCAGAATCGGCACTGTGTAAAAGCACTGCGGTGTCTGAATGTTCCACAGTTCACTGCGCATCAGCGTTTCCTGCACCACGCCGTCAGTGTTCACACGCTTTACCGTGTCTTTTGCTGGTACCGCAGCAATGGTGCCGCATTCCGCTGTCAGCTTGTCCAGCAGCGAAGCAATCAGCCCATCGGTCACAAAAGGCCGCGCACCGTCATGAATCAGCACGCGCTCATACACTGCCGGCAGTGCCTGCAGCCCGCACAATACGGAATCCTGCCGTTCTTTGCCGCCGGCAGTATAACACAGAATTTTATCAAATACCGTTTGCGGCAGCATCTGTTTTACCTGCTCCATCTCAGCTTCTTTCGTCACCACAACAATTCCGTCAACCAAAGAGCAGCGCTGGAAGGCTTCTGCAGTATACTCCAACACCGGTTTTCCCTGTAAGGTCAGAAACAGTTTATTCTGCCCCGCCTTCATGCGTTTGCCGGAGCCTGCCGCTAGCAGAATGGCTGCTGTTTTCATAGAGACACAACCTTTCAGGCACACCGAAAGGAGCTGCCGCGGAGAAACAAATTCCCTGCAGCACCTCCTTTTCCTTGTGCCATATATTAATATCGTTCTACCGGTTTCCCGAAAATCATTCGGCCGGCGTTGGTCTGAATGACACTGGTTACTTCCACTTCGATGGTTTCGCCCATAAAGCGGCGACCGTTTTCTACAACAATCATCGTGCCGTCATCCAGATAAGCAACCCCCTGGTTATGTTCCTTCCCGTCTTTCACAACGGTGACAGTCATTTTTTCGCCAGGCAGTACAACCGGTTTGATGGCATTTGCCAGTTCATTGATGTTTAACACAACAACGCCCTGCAAGGTTGCCACCTTATTCAGATTGTAATCGTTAGTGACCACACAGCCGTATAATTCCTGCGCCAGGCGTACCAGTTTGTCGTCCACTTCTGCGATATCATCATAATCCTTACTGGAGATCTCAACTTCAATATCCAGTTCTTTTCGAATCACGTTCAGCATGTCCAGCCCTCTGCGGCCTTTTGCTCGCTTTAAAGCATCCGAGGAATCGGCGATGTGCCGTAATTCTTCCAGTACAAAGTTAGGAATGATGATAGGGCCTTCTACAAACCCTGTTTTGCAGATATCTGCGATTCTGCCGTCAATAATAACGCTTGTATCCAGAACCTTAGGCATGTTGCAATACCCTGCTGCTCTCGTCTTGCCCTTGTTTCTAAATCGGTTATTGTTTTCTTTGCCAAGTCCTGAGAAGAAAGCTGTAATGCTTTCCCGTTTGCTAATCCCTAAACTGATCCCCAGATAGCCGAAAATAACACAGGTTAATACCGGCATCAGCGGCCCGATGAGCGGGATAAAGGACAAAGCAGAGCCAATAAAAAATGCTACTATAAGTCCGATAATTAATCCAATGGCGCCACTCAGTAAATCCTGAGCAGACATTTTCTGTAATTTCCCTTCTGCCCACTTTGTCAGATCCACCGTTTTATTTAAAACCGGTGTTGCAATCAGCCAGCCAAGCAATGCACCAGCCGCGGCCAGCCCAATCTGCGCACCCAGAATACTCTGCGCCGACCAGCCGAACTGCATGGTTAATGGTACTGCAAGAAGCGGTGATACATAAGCCCCTGCTGCAATCCCTGCCAAAGCGAACAAGCATTGTATAATTCGTTTTACAATTAAGTCGCGGTCTTTCATAGTCTCACCTCCTGTCTTATTCATATTCTACAAAATAAATGTTAAGAATTCCTGACAAAAAGTTAAACCTTTTGTCAGCTCTTTCAAATATTTTCTGATTAAATCCAGTGGAACTCAGAATAAATCTGATCCCGCATGCGTTTTAACCCGTCTTTAATTGTTTTCGCCCTTGTCTCCCCAATTCCTTCTACCTCATCCAATTCTTCCACAGAAGCTTGCTGAATTGCAGAGAACGAACCAAAATAATAAATCATATTCTGAATAACACCGAATGGCAGACGCGGAATTTTGCTCAGCAGACGATAACCACGCGTTACCAGAATCGTATCCTGATCTTTGTTGATTTCATAACCAAGTTCACGAGCGAAAATCTCCAGATGCAGTAAGTCCTCCGATTTCAGATTGCGCAGCCGTTCTCTTACTTCTTTCACGGTTCTCTGACCGCCCCAGTTTTCATAGTCCATGATGGTACGCTCCTCATCGCGGGCTACGTTGGAAATCAGTTCTTCCACCTGCATCTGAATCAGACGTCCGTCTGTCCCCAGCTCACTGATATATTTGCTCAGTTCATCTTCCACACGGGCAAACATTTCAGCACGCTGCAGCACTTTTGCCACATCATTGACAGATACCATACCGTCATATTCCAGTACGCTCAAACTGTTCAGTGCCTTGTCCAGAACGGTTTTGTATTTATCCAGTGTCTGTACCGCCTGATTTGCCATATCCAGCAATACTTCACTTTCTTTCAGATAATATTTAATATCGCCTTTGAATAATGTAATTACATTACGTCGCTGCGAAATACAAACCACCATCACATCCATCTGGCGGGCAACCTTTTCCGCAGTACGGTGACGAATCCCGGTTTCAAACGACGGGATGCCCGGATCCGGATTCAAATGAGCGTTGGCCCGCAGAATGCGGGTTGCATCTTTGTTCAGAATAATAGCACCATCCATCTTGGCCAGTTCATACAGGCTTGCCGGAGAATACGGGCTGTCGATAATAAACCCGCCGGTAACCATATCATTGATGGCCGGGTCATCGGTTAATACAATCAGGCCGCCTGTTTTCGCGCGCAGTACATTGTCCAGACCTTCGCGCAAAGGAGTACCAGGGGCTGTTATTTTTAATAAACTGAGTAACTCACTTTTCTTTCCTGCAATGCGTTCCATTTACGCACCTCCCAATATCACACGTAACGCTTCCGACACATGGCTGACACCGTGCACCTCTAACGGATACTGCTGATTCCGTTTCAAATTTCCCTGCGGCACTACTGCTGTGCGAAAACCCATTTTTTCCGCCTCAATCAATCGTTTTTCTAAAAAGTTGATGGTGCGGACTTCGCCAGTCAGCCCCACTTCCCCTAAAATAACCACATGGTTCATGATTGGCCGGTTCTGCATACTGGACACCAGCGCCACCACAATGCCCAAATCGATGGCCGGTTCATCAATTTTCAGACCGCCCACCACATTCAGAAAAATATCCTGATTGCCCAGCGGCAAACGCATTTTCTTTTCCAGTACTGCCAGCAGCATAGCTGTACGATTGTAGTCTGCGCCGTTGGTCATGCGGCGCGGCTGCCCATAGGGGCTGGATGCCACCAGCGCCTGCAGTTCCACCAGCACAGGCCGGCTGCCCTCCATACATGGCACTACCACAGAACCAATTGCATCCTGCGGCCGTTCCGATAAAAACAGTTCAGAAGGATTGCCGATTTCCAGCAGCCCTTTCTCCTGCATTTCGAATACACCGATTTCGTTGGTGGAACCAAACCGGTTTTTCAGTGCCCGCAGAATGCGGAACTGATTGTGCCGCTCGCCTTCAAAAAACAGCACGGTATCCACCATATGTTCCAGTACCCGCGGCCCGGCTACCGAACCGTCTTTGGTCACATGGCCCACCACAATGATGGAAATCTCCAGCCCTTTTGCCCACTGCAGAATCCGCCCGGTACACTCCCGCAGCTGGCTGACACTGCCCGGCGCCGAGGTAATCTCCGGCAGAAACACCGTCTGAATAGAATCCAGAATCACCAGCTTCGGCTGCAGTTTCCGGATATGCTTTTCAATCATATCCAGATTATTCTCTGTCAGAATCAGCAGCTTATCGTTTTTGACATCCAGCCGCTGCGCCCGCATTTTCAGCTGCTGGCGAGACTCTTCACCGGACACATACAGAACAGGCGCATCCAGGTGAATGGTTCCTGCCAGCTGCATGGTCAGCGTTGATTTTCCGATCCCCGGGTCGCCAGCCAGCAGCATCAGTGCGCCCGGCACCATACCGCCGCCCAGCACACGATTCAGTTCATGAATGCCGGTATCAATGCGAAGCATGTCATCGTAGCAAATTTCATGCAATAATACAGGTTCACTGGATGGCATCAGCCGAGCCGCCTCTGCTTTCTGTTTGGAAACAGTTTCTTCCACAAAAGTGTTCCACTGTCCGCAGCCCGGACATTTTCCAAGCCATTTTGCACTCTCATATCCGCACTCCTGACAGAAAAAAACACTCTTTTCTTTCCCCTTTGCCATCGCCGTTCCCCCAGTTCCTGTCAATGTTGTTAATACCATATTATAGCGAACTTTAGGGATATACTCAAATGATTTCCTGTAAATTATTTCTATTCATACATAAAATTTTTGTATAGTTTTACTTTGTAATATAAAATAGCCTCCAGACCACAGAAAATTCTGAATCCGAAGGCTACTCAACATTTTAAAGATATTCTAGAAAATCAGAAACATGTATGGAATCCCAATCAGTAAAAACAAAGGCGCTAAAATTAATACAATAGCCAGACCATATTTCATCATCATAGTTGTTTCTACCCAGTCGTTTTTCGAGAACGCCATCCCGACAATTGGAGAAGCACCTGGTGTAAACAGCGCAAACTGAGTCAGCACAAACAATAGAATGGATACCCCTACCATTGGCAAGCCTACCTGTCCGGAAAACTGCACAACCACCGGCAGAATGATGCACGCTAATACAACATTATTTGCAAAGTTTGTAATAATGGAAGCAAATAACATAACAGCCACAATAAAAATCAGCGGAGAAAACTGAGTCATTGGCGCGAAAAACATGCCTAAAGCCTGACCAATACCAGTACCTTCACCTGTCATAAATGTCGCAATCGGCAGAATGAACGCAGTCATAAACAGCCCTTCCCAGGATATTCCTTTGGAAGCACAATAACTATAATTGAAGAACGGTGTACCATCTTCTTTTTTAATCAGCATCAAAATTAAAATTACAATAGCAGCCTGACCAAAAATAGTGATTTTGTTTAGAAAACCGGTGATTGCCCATGTTTTCGGCAGGAAACTCGGGCTCAGCAGCACGATAATCATGCAAACCAGATAACCTAAAGCCAGTTTCTGATCTCTCGTTAATTTACTACTTTGCGGAAACAAATCATCCGGCATATTTTTTAAAGGAGAAACATCTACACGGAAAATAAACCGGCTAACCAGTGTGAAAATCAATAACATTAAAACACTCATTGGAATAGTGAACAACATGTACTGACCGAAGTTCGGCATTTGACCGCCTGTCATAGCACTGAATGCGCCAACTAATGTCAGAGCACTGCTTCTGAATGGAATCATAACCTGTCCCATCTGAATACTTAGAGCCAGGCCTAACAGCATAACAGCCGGGAACGGCGTATAAGGTTTAATCCCGACTTTTTTACACAAGTCCAGTAAAATTCCTGATAATAAAATAATCGCTACAAATACATTAATCTGTGCGCAAAACCAGCCGCATAACAAAAAGCTGAATACAAATACCCATGGACGGCCTTTCGCAAAACGGTTATTTACAAATAAACCAACTACTACGTCTGTCAGTTTTGTTTCTGTTAAAATAGTTAACGCAGCAAAGGTCAGAATAATCATTGGAATAACCGGGTTACCAAAGCTGGCTGCTAATACCGTTGACATCCCCAATGCACTGCCTAAACCCAGCAGACCAATAATGCTTGGCCAAATCATATCTAAAAAAGTCCAGCCATAAACAGTACCAACAAAAGCCCCCAGAATCGAAAACCCCAGCGGGGTAACAGGCCCAATCTGCGGCATAAACTGACTGCCGAATATGATAATGGCAGTGACTGCATAGTGAATGTATTTCTTATCAAATTTTTTTGTAGCTGTTACATTATCACTCATAATAAACACTCCTATTTCTTTTAACATTTTTCAATAATCGAATTCTTGCTTCAAAATAAAGCTATCTTTCTGAAATACCTATTGGATATTTTTACACGAACAATGCCAGACCCAGCTTTCTTTGCTCATCTGCCGGCGCAATCCGTGTTTCTGTTACGCGTTCAATCTGTACTTTCTGTTGAAAAAAACCAGACAATTTTTCTGCTTGAAATAATTCCTCTGTTTTTCCCTGTGCAAACAGACGTCCATTCCGCAGCATCACAGTATTGGGGAATAAATGTTTTACATCGTTTACTTCGTGACTAACAAACAATACAGTCAGTTCTTTCTGCTGCATCAATTTCTGCAGCAATTCCATAAATCGCGCTTTGGCCAGCACATCTAACCCGGAACAAGGCTCATCCAGAAGCAGGATTTCCGGTTTACTCATAAATGCCCGGGCAATCAGCACATTCTGCCGCTGCCCCTTTGACAATCTGTCATAACTCAGATGCTGCTTCTCTTCCAGTCCTAAAGCCGTCAATAAGGCTGACGCTCTGTTCTGATCCTCGTCTGTTACATCCCAGTCAATTCCATAGGTTCCGAATTTCCCGGACAGCACAATATCTTTCACCCGCTCATGATGATACCGTGCATCAAAAAAGGAACTGCTCACCCAGCCAATCCGTTTTCGATTCTGCAGCACATTTTCATTGCGAAAAGGCTTGCCGAATACACGCAGTTCTCCCTGGGTCTGCTGCCGAAAGCCTGCCAGAATACTTAACAAAGTCGTTTTGCCACAGCCATTCATCCCATAAACCAGCCAGTGTTCTCCCTTTCTGATATGCAGGTGAATTCCGCTCAGCAGTTTCTGCTGTCCGACCTGAAAGCCCAGATTATTTGCTTCAATTATATATGATTCCTGGATTGTCATGGCTCCAACTCCTTTTCCAGTTCGTCTATTGTCTGGTCATGCAGCACAATACACTCTCCCAGAATTTTTCCTGCCATATTCGGAGCCACGGTAAATCCTTCTTTTGTCAGATAGCCCATATTCTGCAGAGCCCAGCTCATAATATCAGAAATACTTGCAATGGTCATTTTTCTGGTTACCTGATTATTCCCCATATCAGGATAAAAATTGATATGGAACTCGTCTACATAGTATTGTGCACTGGTGTAAATTTCCGGTTCAATACCAAATTCAATGCGGTCACACTGATCGCAGAAAATCTCAATACGAGCATCTTCAAATTCATTGTAATCAATTTGCCGGAGACTGAGCGAACCGCCGCAGGACTTGCACACACATCTCTGTACTCTTTTTTTCAGCATTTCCAGTCGTTTTTCATTCTGATACTGCATCGTCATTGCCGCTCCCCCTCTTTTCTCTGGCAATTGCGCCCCACAGCTGTCCATAAAACATCCCTAACGCCTCTGCTTTTTTGCCATAAACACGTAATTGCGTTATCACATTCTCCATTTCTTCTGCTGTAATCACACCAGGCAGTTGCTCCATCTGTTCTATCAGAGCAATCATATCCCGGTCATAAATTATGTTCAGAAAACGGGTCATCTGCTGATTAATCTCTCTTAAGCTTTCCTGTCTTTCTACGGTAAACGTTTTCTGATGCCAATCCGTTGTCAGCATACCCTGCTGTTCCAGCTTATATTTTTCCTGGTAAATACAGTTCAGGTTTGCATTAATGACACATTGACTGACCGCATGATTTTGTAAAACCGCCAGACCGTAGAACTTTTTCTCTTTGCTGCCAGCCGGTGCTACATAACCCTCCAGCTGTGCCAGCCGTTTCTTACACCAGCCAATCAACTGCTGATAGACAAGCTCCGAAATATTTTTTCGCAAATAGGCTCTGGTGCAGAAATCCCGGAATGCCTGAATTTTGTCGGCCTGAAAAACGCTTTCCAGTTCTTTTCGATACTGAAGCAGCGGTTCGGCCATACTATCATTCGGTACTTTATTATGCATTTGCTCCAGCATCGCAAATACCGGAGCAGGATACATATTCTGCAGTTTTTTCGCCAGTTTCAGCTTGATTTTATTTATAATATCCGCTTCATACCCTTCTGGAATAATCAGTCGTTCTGAATAACTCTCCATCGGGGTCGGAAATAATTTTCGATTTTCTACATCGTTCAGAAATGAAATCAGATTTGCCGGGTCGGAACTAATCATATACTGTCTTTGTCCATCCCGATAATAGACCAGCCCATACACAACAATTCCCTTAGGGAATACACCCAAAGCAGCCATGCTTCTGATTTCCTGTGCCACCTGCACATCGCGCATGACTGCCAGTTCATTCACTGGAACATGTTCAGATTGACAAGCGCTCATTCTAACACCCCGTATCCATCTGTAACTGTTTTCATTTTACAAAAAACAAGGTGCCTGCAAACCGGCAGACACCTTATCTGATTGCTGTATTATTCTATTCAGCCAGAATCTGATAGATTGGAGCCCCTTCACACTGTGCAGGCATTCTTACGCCCAGCATAGTTGCAATTGTTGGAGCGACGTCTGTCTGACGAATCATACGTTCCGTATAAGTGCCCTGTTTCAGACCAGCACCGGAAGCAAAGAAGATTGGGGATACCGAGGTATCGCATTCTCCCAGAGAGGTTGGCAGACTATCATCATGGTCATGTTCATAGCCTTCTGCCATACAGTAAATAATATCACCGCAATCTGGATATTCGCCGCCCAGACCAATCAGTACCGCATCTTTCCGACGTAATGCAAACGCGATAATTCTCTGACCGGTAACCGGGTCTTTATGACCATACAGTGCAGTCATAATTTCTTCTTCCAGCTGATACTGATCTTCCGGGTCTACGATACCGTGGTCGGTTCTGCCTTTCAGGTTCAGATAAATATGCATTTCGCGGTTGGCAACCGCTTTGGTATGTTCCCAGTCAACTTCTTTCAGTTTATTGCCGTTTTCATCTGTTTTCAGTTTGAGGAAGCCCAATTCTTCCATCAGCTGACAGTTCATGCCCATATCGCCTAAGCCGCGAATCCCGTGGGTCGGGCATACCTGGGCATGGTCAGATACAACCATGATGGTCCAGCCTTCATCCAGAAGATGTACAAATTTGCCCAGATAGCGGTCAACCTGAGTGTATACCGCCTGCATAACTTCCTCATAATCAGCAGGTGTTGTTTCCTGGTGACCTTTTTCCATAAACCGGATAAACATGTGTTTCTGCAGGTCTGGTGCATGGAAGTGGGAGAATACAACCTCCATCCCTTTCTGTTCCATCATGTACAGCAGGCAGGCACTCTGCCAGTCTAACGTATGCTCCCAGCACGCATTGGTGCAGTTTAACAGCAGTTCTTTGTTACCGCCGCCCAGAGTAGAAGTTGGTGGCGGGAACCCGATGTTATCTAAGATTTCCTGATATAATTCTGTTGGATGCCACATCATATTCATGCTGATTTCCATAGATGCAGAAATCCACATTTTTACGAAGCTTCCGTCTTCTCTTAATTCCAGCACACGCATATCGCGGTTTGCTGCTACTGGAACATCACGTTTGATGGCATCGTCCAGATAATCACGCACATATTCGCCGTTGTGAATTACAACTAACGGTTCTACCGATTTTTTATTTTTGTAAATAGCAACGCGGTCATATTTCCCTTCTTCGTTCTGCAGAATTAACGATGGACGACGGATTAAACCACCGGATAATACCATAGTAAATTCCTTTGCACCAGCCGGCGCTTCTGCCCATTTATCATCTGCATCTTTGATCGGAGAATAAGCAACGTCGATTGGGAAATCAATATAACCACCCTGACCATTTACATGCGGATCAATAATATACTGTTTGAACCCCGGGCTTTTTGCTACTGCTTCCGGATCGTATTTTGCGCCCCAGGCAGACCCTTTGCTGACATCATCTGCCTGTTCATCCAGACCAGTGATGACGCAAGGAACCTTACTGCCGTTTGCTTCGCCGGAACGGAACGCTACACGTTCATTGTCAACACTGGCGATAAACAGATACTCCCCGTCAACCTGAGCAGTACTCATATTAACGCTGCCCGGAGAGCTGCCGTCTACAACAGTCAGATTCGGGCTGTCAGAAGATGGAGGCCATGCGGAACCCGGCCAGTGCCATACCAGGGTTTTTAAACCAGCCTCTGCTGTTACATTCCATACCTGTTCTGCTTTACATAAACGAGAGTCCAGGTTCATGTTAATCATGTCCAGATCGCCGCCTAAGCGATAGAAGGAAGTAATCCCATGCACCTGCGGTGTACAGCCGGTAGCCATGGTTGTCCACTGCGGCGGGGTAACAGTCGGCATGCAGCCTAACATTACCAGGTCTTCACGAGCAGCGCCTTTTTCCAGCATTTTTTTTGCATTCGGCATCAAACCCATGTCAATGTACTTTCTTGTCAGTTTCGGGTCCATGGCATCAACACCACAGACAAATACTTTTGATGTCAGTTTGTTCATAGTCTTATACTTTACCCTCCTGTTTTTCATTGAGTTTATTTTGGAGTTCTTTCTGCTGCAGCAGTATTTTGTCGTATTCAATGTATCATCAAAATTTATGTATTTCCAACACAGTTTCTAATTTTTATCAACAACAAAAAAGTGTAACGATACAGCCGTTACACTATGAGATATATTTTGACTTTGTATAAACCAAAAGCTATAATGTGCTTACGCAAATATAATTCATATTAATAATTAATCCAATTTATATCTAAACAATTAAGTATAAAACAAAAATAGATATACATAACTCTATGATTTTGTATTGATTTTCGGAGGAGGCAACCTATGAAAATTGAACATCTCTATTATTTTATCATTGTCGCAAATACAAAATCCATTAACAAAGCTGCCCAGAAACTTTTTATTTCACAGCAGCATTTGAGCCGTGTTGTTTATAATTTAGAAAATGATTTACAGGTGCAGCTGTTGCAGCGCAATTCCACTGGCGTTAAACTAACAGACAAAGGAAAAGCGTTCTATCAATATGCGGAGAAAATTGTTAACATATATCGGGAAATGCAGTCATCGTTCTTCCTCGATACCTTGCCTTTGCAAGACGAGAACAAACAGCTGTCGGGAAGATGTCAGATTGTCCTGCCATTCTTCTTTTCCTTATTTTTGACCGACTTTATACAAAGATTCAACGAAACCCATCCTGCCATAGACTTATGCTGTTTTGAAGGGAATGCGCAGCATACAGCAGAGGAAATCCACCAATCTGAAAATCTGTATCTTATCATTGACACGGCTGCACAGATTGACAGGCTGCTGCAGGCAGAATCCGAATTAAAGTCTTATTACATCGGCGATACCAGTGTTTTGTTTTGTGTCAATCGGGCTTCTTCCCTTGCAAATAAAACACTCCTTACCAAAAGTGATATTGCTTCTTTCAAACAAACCGGATACCCGCAGAATATCTGGAACGATAAACTTTCAGAAAACCAGCTGCTTTTTATTTCTTCCAATATTTATCGGCATCTGGACAGTGTGATACAGAATAATTCTGTCTGTATTGTCCCGTCTTACACACGTGCCGGTATTTATGCGGCTTATCCGGAAATACTATTATTGCCGTTCGAGAAGTCACCGTTGATTGCAATTTATATTTTTCACAGCAGCAATCATATCTTATCCGACGCTGAAATTGCAACAATCCGCTTTGTGGCAGAATATATGCGCAAGATTGAGCAGATGGATAAGCTGGAGTCATTAGGGTATTTTCCTCATGACGTAAAAACGGTATAATAACAAGAACGAACATCGGCAAACATAGCATCAATGGATGATTTTGATTCAAATTGGAAAGAAGTGCATCGTAATGAAATTAGAATGGATTCGCTGCTTTGATGAAGTGGCACAAAGCGGCTCTATTTCCCGCACCGCGCAGAATTTGTTTATCACACAGCCGGCTGTGACGAAAATGATTCACTCTCTGGAAACAGAGTTAGACGAAACCTTGCTGATTCGCACCAGCTCTGGTGTTCAGTTAACCGAACAGGGTCATATTTTTCTGACATTCTGCCGCCAGGTGCTGAACTCCTATGAAGCATATCTTTCCGAGAAGAATTTTTATAAAGAAACATCAGCATATGAAGGTATGCTTGAACTGGTTGTATCATCACTTTTGCTGCAGACCTATTATGACGAGATTGTACAGCGGATAACCCATTGTTTTCCGCATTTAAAAATCCGATTTACCGAGGCGGATATCTCCACCTATGAAAAGCTGGTTGTAGAAGATGCCAAAATCTGCGGACTGATTATGACTTTTGACGATGCACGGAAGAACGTACATCCAATGATTTTATCTCACGAATTGTATACCTGCCCCATTGTGCTGTGCGCCTCCAGAACATCTAAATATGCTTCCAAAAAATCAGAGCAGCTGGAGCAGCTTCTTACCTCCGACCACATGGTGGCCATCGCCGGCGGGAAGCAAAACACGTATACATATTATGATGCCCATGATTCTTATACAACAAATCTGGATATCGTTCGAAAACGGTTGCTGTATAGTGAAGATTCTTACGTACTGATGGCTGAAAACATCGCCTATAAAAAATTAATCGACAAAGACATCATCTTGTTGAAAGAAACAGACCGCAAGGCTCAGATTCATTTCTTATATCATCAGAACACTGCCTATCCCCCTAAATTTCTTACACGGTTTGCGCAGGAACTCAAAGCGGTTATCGCACAATAATGCGATTGTACCCATTCCATTTTGTTATGGAGTGGGTTTTCTTTTTTCAAAAAGTGTTATTTGTTATCCCCGCTGTCCTGTCGTATAATCAAAGCATAACAATAGTTTATATGACATCTTAGACACAAGGAGGAAATTTCTATGAAACGAGAAGCATTATCAAAAAAAGTCTTTGTTGTAGGGTTGGATGCCATGGATCCACGCCTGACCCGCAAGTATGTAGACATGGGTATTATGCCAAACGTAAAAAAAGTAATCGAACGGGGCTCGGCACGTCATGATCTGATGCTGCTGGGTGCTATGCCGACTGTTACACCGCCGCAGTGGACTACACTGGCAACAGGCGCATATCCAATGACACATGATTGCACTGCGTTTTTCCGTCAGGGCGATGACATCAACAAACTGTTACTGAACTTTAACTCTCAGGATTGTAAAGCAGAACAGTTATGGAATGTTACTGCAGAAGCCGGTTACAAAACATTAGTATGGCACTGGCCAGGTTCCGCATGGCCTCCATCTTCCGACAGTCCAAATCTGCATGTGGTAGACGGTACCTCTCCGGGCAGCGTTAACATGAGTACCGGTCAGTTTGACAGTGAATTTATTGTCATTGCAAAACTGGAAAACCAGGGGGCTAAATTCAAAACAAAAGCTTCCAGCAGCAGTGAAGTTCCATGCGTGGTTACCGGTTTGGACGAAGAGGAAGCAGTTGGAGAGAGCCAGACTGGTCTGGCACAACTGACCGGCGGTAAATACGGCGGCGGCTGGAGTTCTTATGTCATTGACCCAATGAAAGACGGCCAGGGAGACTATATCAACATTGCCGTTGACGCTTCTTTGTCCTACTTAAGAGATGCTGATGAAAAATGGGCGAACGCTCCAGAAGGCGCAAAAGAATTTGTGATTCTGTTTGCAAAAGGTCTGGTTCGGCGTCCAGCCTTAGTCCTGAAAAATGCAGAAGGTAAATACGACACCATTGCAATTTATAAAAACAAAAAAGACATGGAACCAATGGTTACCATGAAAAACGGCGAATACTATCGCGACTATATCGACGATGGTGTGAAACATGATGAAACCGTTACCTGCAACCGTGACCTGCGCGTGCTGGATGTTGCCGAAGATGGTACTTTCGTAAAAATGTGGGTATCCGCTTCTATGGACTGTGCCATGAATATGATGTGGCATCCGCGCAGTATCCATCAGGAAATTCTGGACAACGTCGGCTTCCCGCCTCCAACCTCCACATTAGGCGGCGGCGACAAACAGTTAATCAGCAACTGTATGAATGAATGCTGGGAACACACCTGTGACTGGCAGGGGGCTGCTCTGAACTACTTAATCGAAAACCACGGTTATGAAGTCATCTTCTCCCACTTCCATTCTCCGGACCTGCAGAAGCATATGTTTATCCGGGAAATGGTAACTGCCCGTCCAGAACAGGGCACTACACCGGAAGATTACGAAAAATTCATGCAGGATGTATATACCCAGATTGACCGTTACGTTGGTAAATTTGTACATCTGCTGGATGAAGACTGGACTCTGATTATCACCTCTGACCATGCACAGGTATGCCCGACCTATGGCCTGCGCGGTTTAGGTGATACAGGCTGTAACATTCAGATTATGGAGGAACTGGGGTTCACCGCGATGCTGCGTGATGAAAATGGTGAACTGATTCTGAATCAATACGGAAAACCAGACATCGACTGGAGTAAAACAAAAGCAGTTGCAAACCGTGAAATGCACATTTATCTGAACCTGAAAGGCCGCAGTGACCATGGTATCGTGGATCCAGAAGACCAGTTCCAGGTAGAAGAAGAAATCATGACCGCATTGTACGGTTACAAAGATAAAGTATCCGGCCAGCGCATCATTTCTCTGGCACTGCGTCGGAAGGATGCTGTACTGATTGGTTTAGGCGGCGAATATCCACAGTGCGGTGATATTATTTACTGCATGGCAGAAGGCTATGAGCATGACCACGACGACAGTCTGTCTACTGCCCTTGGGGAATGCGATACCTCCGCCGGTCCAATCTTTATTGCAGCCGGCTCTGGTATTAAAGAAGGCTTTGAAACAACACGCTGGATTCGCCAGGTTGACGTTGCTCCAACAATGGCTGTGTTACTGGGCACCAGATTCCCTCGGGAATGTGAAGGCGCACCTGTTTATCAGATTTTCACCGAAGAAGTATAAGTACAACTGTATAACAAAACGAAGCCGGGACAAAACCTGATTCAGACCTCTGAAAAGCGCCATATATAGTGAAATTACTATATATGGTGTTTTTCTATGTCTGAAAAAAGTTTTATCCCGGCCCCGTTTTACTCATATACACTTAATTTATTTCTCTTACAAACACATCTTTCATAGATGCTTTCAGTGAATACCCCAAATCAGCAAAGGTTTTATCCAGCGCATCCAGCATCAGGGTCACATCTGCCACATTGGCGTTTTCCCCCATATGTCCCAGACGGATTACCTTGCCGGCCAAAAAGTCGAAGCAGCCGGCAATCATCACACCATATTTATTATCCATGATGGTAAGCAGCTCTGCAGAATCTACACCTTCCGGCACTTCTACAACAGTTACAGTTGCACAATAGCCCTTTTTCAGGTACAGCCGCAGACCGGCCTCCTTCACAGCGGTTCTGACAGCCGCCGCAATCTTCGCATGGCGCTGATGAATCTCTTTATCGGCTTTCACATTTTCCAGCGCGGTGCGCAGCCCGTAAATATCACTGATTGGCATAGTATACGGGAACCATTTGTTTTTGTAGTAATCGCGGAAGGTTAACAGATTGGCATAAAAAGATGCAATCGGCGTTTTGCGCTGTTCCATGGCTCTGATGGCATCATCGCTGACACAGACCATCGTCAAACCCACAGGTGCAGACAGCGCTTTCTGAGAGCCGCCGCACACGATATCAGCCTGGCAGGTATCCACATCAATGTCCACCCCGAACATGCTGGACACCGCATCTACTACCGATAAAATCCCGTACCGTTTTAAAAGCGGGCAAATTGTTTCAATCGGGTTTAACACGCCGGTTGGTGTATCACAATGCACAACGGCTGCATATTTGAAGTCATGATCCTGTTTTAGATATTCTTCCAGCGCATTCACATCAAAATCCTGCCGGTAATCGGCTGTGTACAGCACCGGTTTGCCGCCGTAAATGTTCACGAAATCGGCAAAGCCTTTGCCGAAAATCCCGTTGTCCAGCACCAGCACGCGGTCACCAGGCTCAGTCAGAGAGGCGCATGCTGCTTCTAAACCCAGAATCCCTTCCCCGCTCAGAATATAGCTCACATTGTCCGTGTGCAGCAATTCGCTGAACAACTCACAGGTGTCTTTATAGTATTCATAAAATTCCAGATCCAGATCCGGATTGGTGGTCGCCAGACTTCTGGCCATTCTGACATTTTCGCGAACCTGGGTCGGCCCCGGTGTCATAATTTTTTTCATCATAAATCAGTAACCTCTCTTTTTAACGCTTTCTTCAACCCGCCGACAATTGGCAGTACAATCAAAGCAGCCACGCCAATCTGCAGCAGATTTCCCGGGATGGATAGCACCGGCTGTACCCAGTTGCCGTAAATCAGTGCCTCCGCAACATAGTAGCCCGCTATTTTGATGGCACATGCCGCCACAATGGCCAGCACATAACCAGTCATTGTATCGTTCTTTTCGGCAATCAGACCCACCGTGTAGCCCATCAGCCCCACAATCAGAAATGTTGCAGGCGCCCATGGTGTCCAGCCGCCCATTAAATCAAACAGCCCCATGCCGAATGCGCCGGCCATGGCACCAATCCGTTTTCCGTAAATGATTGCGAATAAAAACAACGGCACATTACCCAAATGAATCAGCCCGCCCTGCCCGATTGGCAGCCGCAAATTAATAAACGTGGCAACAAACACCAGCGCAATAGCCATACCTGTAATCACAATTTCTTTTGTCGAATGACGCATGTTAATACCCTCTTTTTCATTAGATTTCAATTCTTGACGGACTCCGTTTTCTGCTATTATAATAGACCTATAGTGAGCTTATTGAAAGTATCAGTTTTGATAAAAATTATGGTATCAGTTGGTGATTTTATGCTTCATCTCTCTTTACAGGAACAAGGAGAACCGCTCTATGTACAGATTTATCAGCAGATTAAACAGCAGATTCGCAGCGGCGCACTGCCCGATCACTATCGGCTGCCATCCAAACGACAGCTGGCAGCCCAGATGAACATCAGTGTAAATACGGTCAATGCGGCCTACAGTCAGTTGGTTTCGGAGGGTTTTTTACTCTCCAGACCGCAGCGCGGTTTCTTTGTCTGCCATCTGGACGAACTGATTCAGCGTGATATCACGGAAGAAAAACAAGTGCAGCAGATACGCACCGACCCTTTCGTCATCGATTTTTCTATCAACGATGTGGCGCGGGATAAATTTCCATTTCAGACATGGCGCAAAACCATGAATAAATGTTTCAATGAGTATGACCCTGATTTGCTGACCAGCACACCGCCGCAGGGCGATTATCAGCTGCGTCAGGCCATTGCACAGTATCTGTATCAGGCCCGCGGCGTAAACTGTACCGCCGAGCAGGTTATCATCGGCGCCGGCAACGATAATCTGCTGCAGATGCTGAGCTATATTCTGGACAGCAGCTGTACCATCGGCATGGAAAATCCGGTGTATCACAAGGCCATGCGGTTTTTTCAGCGGATGGGTCACAGTGTAAAATCGTTTCCCATCGATGAACACGGAATGCAGGTGGAGCCGCTGGAATCCTACGATAATATCGCAGTCTACGTTACCCCGTCCCACCAGTTTCCACTGGGGATCACCATGCCGGTCAGCCGCCGTATCAAGCTATTAAACTGGACGCAGGAAGGTGGCAGCCGATATATCATTGAGGATGACTACGACAGTGAATTTCGCTATAACTCCCGTCCCGTCCCGGCACTGCAGAGTTTAGACCGGAATGGCCGCGTCATCTATCTGGGTACCTTCTCCAAATCCATTGCGCCTTCTCTGCGTATCAGCTACATGGTGCTGCCTCGTCCATTGCTGAACCTGTATCTGGAGCAGTACATCTCGTTTCAGTCTGCGGTATCCCGCTTTGAACAGGCGGTGCTGCATGAATTCATTGTATCCGGTCATTTTGAGACGCACCTGAATAAAATGCGGAAACTGTACCGCACCCGTGGTCAGGAGCTGGCACAGGTACTATCCGTTTTTGGCGACCAGATACAGATTTTCGGCGAAGGGGCCGGGCTTTATCTGGCAGTGCAATTAAAAAACGGCCTCACAGAAACAGAAATGTGTCAGCGGGCCAGAGAACACGGCGTAAAAATTTATCCAATCTCACCTTACTTCAACGGGCCAGTACCGGCCGAACATCAGAGCAAAGTGCTGCTGGGGTTCGGGGCACTGAACAGCGAACAGATTCAGCAGGGCGTGGATTTGCTGTATAAGGCATGGATGTGAAATCAGAAATTCTGCACATCTCCAAGAACAAAAGAGCAGGATAAGATTCCGCTTATACCCATTTTACGAGGGTAGCGGAAATGCATACCTGCTCTTTTTATTCGATTCTATTAATCTGCCAGCCCACCTACTTTCTGTCATCCTCTATGCTGCCCTTCTCCACATGAGGCATAATGAAGTTTTCCAGCATGTAATCCCACAATACCTGAGAGCCGTCCGGCGTTTTGGTATTGCGATTCAGGATTTTGCTCAGCTTTACCTCATGTTCTTTCCAGGCACGGCCGTCAGTGGCGGCGTTCAGCATAATCGGCTGTATTTTATCCATCACTTTTGCAAAACGGGCTTCCGGCGTTTCCCCTGCTTCAAATTCCAGCCACAGATTCATCATCTTCTGAGCCTGGTCTTCCGGCAGAATGGCAAAAATACGCTTGGCAGCGTTCAGTTCCCGCTCTGCCTGGGTGGCAATGCCGGCATCGTCATAGGCGTAGGTATCGCCCGCATCAATCTCCACAATATCGTGGATCAGCAGCATGGTTACTGTTTTCAGCACATCAAAAGACTCATTGGCATATTCGCTGAGCAAAATGGCCATCAGTGCCGCATGCCATGCATGTTCCGCATCATTTTCAAAGGTCTCGCAATCACTGCAGTATGTCTGCCGGTAAATCCGTTTTTCTTTATCAATCTCCAGGGCAAACTGCATCTGCTGTTCTAAACGCTCCATTGCATCAAGTCCTTTCTTTTTCCGTGTACTATAAATCTATACAATCCGTTCGCATTTTATTATATCACAAGTGTCACAGTACTCCAATTATTTCTAGGCGACAGGTTCCTATTGATTTTTTCCCAGAAAAGTTGTATGATATAGAAAATCATATCCGATTTTTATATCGTCCCCCCCTTGGTGCAGCTCTCCCGGCTGCACTTTTTTTCTGCCCGCATCGTATACTGACAGCAAAGGATGTGATTGCTATGCCAACAACCTATATTATGATTGAGCTATCGCAGCGTCGCTTACTGTTTTATCAGAATCAGAAGGCCTATTACACGTTTCCGATTGCCGTCGGTAAAAGTCAGACACCGTCACCGGTGGGAAACTGGCATATCGTCAATAAAAAAATCATCAGAGAGCCCAGCGTGTTCGGCAGCCGGTGGATTGGATTAAACAATCCGGGCTATGGCATCCACGGCACCAACGCACCGCATGCCATCGGCACTGCAGTATCACACGGCTGTATCCGGATGCACAACGCTGATGTAGAGCAGCTCTTCGATGCTGTTGCCATTGGCATGCCGGTTATCATCACGCCATAAAAAACTGCCGCTGGTTCCAGAAATATGGTATGGTTTCCTCCTGTTTTTCGCATACTAGCCAGAAACAGGAGGGATTTTTATGCGGAAACTCATTTCAATACTGCTCTGCACCGCACTGATACTTGCCGTGCCTTCACCGCAGTATCATCAGGCACAGGCCGGCAGCGGCACATACAGCAGCAATGATGTGATGGTACTGGCCAAAATGATTCACGGAGAAGCCCGCGGAGAACCTTATGTGGGAAAAGTGGCCGTGGGTGCAGTTATTCTGAACCGGGTGGAAGACAAAAAATTTCCAGACAGTGTGTATGGGGTCTGTTTCCAGCCTGGCGCATTCGACGCTGTGCGGGACGGCCAGTATTACATGGAGCCGAACCAGACATCAATTAATGCGGCCAAAGCGGCAATCAACGGCTGGGACCCCACTTACGGCGCCCTGTATTACTGGAACCCATCCACGGCCACCAGCAAATGGATCTGGTCACGCAAAATTATAACCCAGATTGGCAAGCATGTATTTGGAGTGTGAGCCTATGAAACGAGAAAATACGTTTTTCATTATCCTGATTCTTCTGCTGCTCCTTCTTCTGGCAGGCGGATTCTGGTGGAGTCAGCAGCAAATCAGTGAACTGGAACAGCAGAAGATGATGACTGCTTATCAGGCGGAAGGGCAGTATCAGCGCAGCTTCGGAGAACTGTCTGATTCCGTGCAGGCCATGAACGGCCAGCTGGCGCAGCTTCTGGTTACCACCAGCCAGGAACAGCTGCTGCTGGGCTTATCCAGCCTCTGGCGTGAGGTATACAGCGCCATCAGCCATTTAGGCGGCCTGCCGGTGGCCATGCACGAGCTGGAAAGTACCGATTTGCTCCTGAATGATGTGGCGGAGTACAGTTATTATCTGCTGCGCAAAAATGTACTGCAGCAAAAACCGCTGTCCGAACAGGACTGGAACCAGCTGGAGGAATTTTATCGCCGCTCCCGCGTGGTACAGACTGAGCTGGACAAACTGGAAAACCGCATCTTAAATGAAAATCTGCTGCTTTCCTCCTTATCCATGGAGGATGAAGAGAATGTAGTAGCCACTACCTTCCGCAGCATCGAATCGCAGGTACATGCCTTTCCAGAACTGAAGTTTGAGGAAGGCGTGCGCAAAATCGAGCCGGAACCCCGCGCCATCACCGGTGACCAGATTACCCGGATGGAAGCTGTTTCCGCGGCCGATGACTTTTTAGACGGGCTGGATATTGCGCACAGCCAGGGACAGGTGGAATTCAGTTCTCAGGATACAAAAATTCCAGTCTACGGTGTACGCTATCAGAATGAATCGGAAGATACCGTCCTCTACGTGGAGGTCAGCCAGAAAGGCGGTCAGATTCTGCAGTTTTATCAGACCCGGGATGTTGGTGAGGCACAGTTTGATGCACAGCAGGCCATCAGCCAGGCGGAAACCCTGCTGCAAAAGCTGAACTTTACCGATATGGCCTGTGTGGACAGCATCACCGATGACACCATTGCGGATTTAACCTTTGTGCCCCGCATGAACGGCATCTATATTTATTCCGACATGGTGAAAATTCAGATGGCGCTGGACGACAACTCCGTTCTTAACTTTGACCAGACCAGTTACGCCACCCGCCATTATCAGCGGCAGCTGCCAAGCCCTACCATCAGCAGAGAACAGATTTTAAAAGACATGAACCCCAACTTTCATGTGGAAGATGTGCGGCTGGCTCTGATTACCGATGAATACAGTGTGAACGAAATTCTGACCTACGAGGTGCGCGGCACTGTGGTGGAAGAAGCGTTCTCCGTCTTTGTAGATGCCCGGTCCGGGCAGGAAATCCGGATTGTGCGGCGATAATCCAAAGATACCCTGATTTCTTTTATCCATTCCGATTAAAATTTTTTAACGTTCTTTGCGGCAAGTCCCCCTTATGCGAACCAGAAAAAAAGAGTATAATAATATTTATAGAATATATTATGGTGTTTTATGCCCTATTATCTGTTATTTATTATTATCCTATTTTTTCGCAAAGGAGGAACTTGCATGTTTCAAGAAGGCGATTACATCGTGTACCGTAACACTGGTGTCTGCCGTGTAGAAAAAATCGGCATTCCGGAAGATTTTGCCGCTGCAGCGCAGGATGTACTCTATTACCATCTGGCCCCAGTACGCGGCTCTGGAATTATTTATATCCCAGTAGATTCCAAAGTGTTTATGCGTGCCATTATCTCAAAAGAAGAAGCCATGCATCTGATTGCTTCCATTCCATCTGTTGAGGAAACTCCTGATTACAGCAAAGACCAGAAAGCGCTGGCCGAACATTACAAGTGTATGCTGCAAACCCACGACTGCGCCGCGCTGATACAGCTAATTAAAAACATTCACCGCAAAAGCCAGGAGCTGGAAGCCAGAGGAAAAACCCCCGGCAAAACAGATGTACAGTATAAAAAGCAGGCCGAAATCTTCCTGCATGAGGAATTATCCGTTGTGCTTGGTATTCCGTTTGAAGAAATACCTTCCTATATCCGCAAACAGGTAGAAGCGGCCATGTAAAAAAGAATATGTCTGAACCACAAACGGGTCCGTTGTACATAACGCAACAGACCCGTTTTTTATTTTTCATCTTTGCATCTTTCCGGTTCTCGTGTAAAATAAAGTTATACAACTGTTTTTATTTTAATTTGTATCAGGAGAAAATTATGTCACAACGTACTCATTATGCGGATTTGCTGCGCATCAGTGCAGCGTTTATGGTAGTGCTACTGCATGTGGCGGCCCAGTACTGGGCATCTGTGCCGGTGGATTCTGCTGAATGGTTTACCTTCCACGCCTACGACAGTATGGCACGGCCGGCAGTATCCATCTTTGTAATGATCAGCGGCATGTTTCTGCTGGACCCGTCCAGAGAGATCACACTGCCGAAGCTGTTTCAGCGCTACTGTAAAAAGATTTTCATTATTTTAATATTCTGGTCGTTTTTCTACGCTACCTGGCGCAATGTATTCTGGGCACTGTTCCGCGGCTACGAGATTGACTGGGCCACCGTGTCCTTGGCATTCCAGACCGGTCACTATCATCTGTGGTACTGCTATATGCTGCTGGGGCTGTATCTGATTATCCCGTTTCTGAAAAAGATTACAGCGGACCGCACACTGATCCAGTATTTTCTAGTGCTGGCCTTCTGTTTTGCAGTTATTCTGCCGGTACTGCCGTTCACCTGGGCAAAAACCATGCGCCAGTTTATGTTCTTCTCTTTCACGCTGGGCTACACCGGCTATTTCGTGCTGGGCTACTATTTTCGCACCACGGTGTTATCCAGAACCGCGCGCTATCTGTGTTATCTGGCCGGCACTGCGAGCCTTATATTCACCGTATTTGCCAGCTATCACAAAGCGATGGAGCTGAACACGGCATTCGCCTACTACGACCCGTTCACCTTAAACACCGTCTGCCTTTCCGTGGCAGTGTTTCTGTTTTATCAGTATGAGATTCCAGTATTGCTGCAGCATCATCAGAAACTGATTGCCAATCTGGTGGATTACAGCCTGGGCATCTATCTGATTCATCCGTTCATTCTGGCCGTGTTAGAACACTTCGGCATCAATGCCCTGCTCTTCCCGCCAGCGGCACTGGCTGTGCCAGTCGTGGCCATTCTGGCGTTTTTACTCAGCTGGTTTGCCACCGCTGTGATGAAAAAGATTCCGATTATAAAACAGTATTTATGTTAAAGATGTTGGCGGTGGTGACGTTGATAGCATTTTACAAAACTTTTTCTATTTATTTTTTCATTTTTAAATTTTTGTGAAAAGTGCCAACACCCCAACATCGGCCTATTGGTTGAGCCAAAAGTGCCAGCACCAGGCCAGCATCCGGCAACATCAGAAAGGTTGTTTCAATACAAAAATACAAAACCGGAACAGACAGTTTGCACCGTTCACAATTCTGTCTGTTCCGGTTTTATTTTATTTTCTTTCTTCCAGCTCTGCGCACAGCTGATGAATGGTTTTTCCCAGCAGCGGATGACGCACAAAGCCAGCAATTTCATCCAGCGGTTTCAGCACAAACATACGGTTCTGCATGTCGATGTGAGGTACTGTCAGGGTTTCTGTGCTGATAACAGCATCATCGTACAGCAGAATGTCTAAGTCAATGGTGCGCGGCCCCCAGTGAATCTTCCGTTCCCTGCCCAGGCGCAGCTCGATAGCGTGCAGGGTATCTAAAAACTGCTGCGGATTCTGCAGGGTTTTCACCAGCAGACAGCCGTTGAGAAACTCCGGCTGGTCCGTATAACCGTACGGCGCTGTCACAAACAGACTGGATCCTTTCACAATCTGGCAGTCCCGCTGTTCGTTTAATAATAGCATGGCATTGCGAATCAGCGTTTCCCGGTTGCCCATGTTGCTGCCGATGCCCACATACACATTGTGCCACTGCCGTTCCACCGCAACCGATACATACTCAAACGGCAGCATAATCGGCGCATTTGGCTTTTTCACTTCCAGCTCGACACGCTGAACTAGAGGGAATTTCAGTAAAATCTCCCGGGCCAGCACATCGGCCACTGTTTCAATCAGGCGAAAGGTATGGGTTTCCATCAGTTCTTTGATATAATAACAAACCTCGCCGTAGTTGACCGACAGGCTCAAATCGTCCTGCCGCGCCGCCTGGCTGGCATCCACATAGAGCCGGGCACAGATGACAAACTTCTGCCCCAGTTTATTTTCCTCCGGATACACCCCGTGCCGGGCGTAAATCTCTAAATTTTCAATACAGATTTTATCCATGTTCCTGATCCTCCTGTCCGCCCTGCAACTTACAGTTTCGTATGGTTTCGGCCATTTTAATTACACGGTAATTTTCTTTTACGTCGTGTACCCGCACAAAATTCCAGCCGGCCAGCACCGCCATTACGGTTGTTACCAGTGTGCCTTCCAGCCTCTGGTCAACAGGCAGATCCAGAGCCAGTCCAATCATAGATTTACGGGATGTACCTAAAAGCATTGGATATCCAAGCTGTTGGAACGCTTCCAGATGCTTCATCACGTACAGGTTCTGTTCATAGGTTTTGCCAAACCCGACGCCCGGATCCAGCATGATCTTTTCTTTCGGAATACCGGCCCGCAGCGCAGTTTCTGCACTTTTACGCAGCGTTTCCATGCATTCCGGCAGAAAATCCGTATAGTCTTTATTATTTTTATTGTGCATCAGGCAGCAGCTCGCCCCTGCTTTCGCAATCACATCGGCCATGGCGCTGTCATGCTGCAGCCCCCAGATATCATTGACCAGATGCGCCCCGCTCTGCAGCGCAGCCTGCGCCACCGGTGCCTTGTACGTGTCAATGGATATCGGCACATCAAACCGCTTTGCGATGGCCGCAATGGCCGGCACCACGCGGTTGATTTCCTCATCATCTCCAATGACAGTATGCCCCGGTCGTGTAGATTCCCCGCCGATATCAATGATATCTGCCCCCTCGGCAATCATCTGTTCCACCCGGTACAGCACATCGTCTATGGTCTGATAGCTGCCGCCGTCGGAAAAAGAATCAGGCGTGACATTTAAAATCGCCATAATGTAAGTGTGATTGTGTAAATCAAAAACCCGGCTGCCAATCTTCATTGTCTGTTGCATGATGTTACACTCCTTAATATTGAATGATTTTATTTCGCTTTTCTTCCGTCCATTTGCATTCGGTCTGTGCGGCACACTGGAAACAGTTGCGGCTCAGTTTGTCGGCCTGGTACAGCACCCGCGCCAGCTGACTCCGGCTTTTTGCCTCATCACCGTGCTGTCCGATGGCATCTGCAATTATAGCGGTTTCTTCTGCCGTATAACCTGCATCCGGCAGTATCATAGCCGCCAGTTCCGCACTGGCCTGATGATGGGGAATATTCTCCTCATACTGCCGATACCGGCCTAAATCGTGCAGCAGTGCCGCACCGTAAACAATATCTTTCTGTAAAGGCATCTGCTGTTCCAGCACCATAATCCATGCAATGCGGGCCACATCCAGCAGATGGTCCAGCCGATGGCAGCAGAAAATGCGCTTCGCTTCCAGTTCGGTGATTCGCTGCAGCCCGTACACAAACCGATCATCCTGTAAAATTGCATCAATCCGTTTCATGTTCTGTTCCATGCTGCACCTCCTCCTGTGTGATGCGATACACTGCATGCTGTACATCGCTGATGGTAGACAGTGAGCCGAAAGACACAACGATATCCTGCTCTCCGGCCTGCTGTAATACTCTCTGTACTGCCTGTTCGGCACTGTCCGCAATCACAGTATTGCGGTAAAAAGGCTGTACCGCTTCCGCCAGCGCATCAGCCCGCAGCCCCCGCTCCTGCTGCGGTTGAAAACAGTAAATCGTATCTCCGCAGACGCTCATAATTTCCGCAATCTGCCTGTAGTCTTTATCTTTGAATACGCCCATCAGTAAATAAATCTGCCGCCCGGCAAAATGCTGCTGCAGGGTATCCACCAGTGCCTGTGCTCCGGCAGGATTGTGGGCGCCGTCTACAATAAACAGCGGCTTCTGATGAAGCACTTCAAACCGGCCGGACCATTTTGCCTCTTCCAGCCCGCTCCGAACGGCCTGGTCAGACAGAGCCGGTTCCTGCTGCTGCAGAATCTGTAATGCCTCCAGCGCAATCATGGCATTCACACATTGATAATCGCCCAGCAAACCAATAGACACATTCTCCCATCTGCCGTAGGAAAACTGCTGTCCCTGCGGGCTCCAGTGCAGTCGATACAGCATTGTTTCATCGGCCGCTGCCGGTGTCACATGGCAATTACTGCAGCACTGCAATAACACATCCAGTGCCTCCGGCTGCTGCGGGCCAATCACCACAGGGCAGCCATCTTTGATGATGCCGCCTTTCTCCGCTGCGATGGCAGCCAGCGTATCACCCAGCATAGCGGTGTGGTCCATACTGATTGCTGTGATCACAGATACCACCGGCCGGACAATCACATTGGTGGAGTCCAGCCGTCCGCCCATACCTGTCTCCAGCAGCACATAATCACACTGCTGCTGTTTAAAATATAAAAAGGCCAGCGCTGTTTCCACCTCAAATACCGTGGGCTGTTCCAGATTCTGCTGCGCCATCGTTTCACAGGCACTGCGCACAGCCGTCAGCAGTTCCGCCAGATTCTGCTCTGGAATCCAGACGCCATTTATCTGAATCCGTTCCCGATAGGCATACAGCGTTGGCGAAATGTAACGGCCAACACGCAGCCCGGCTTTCTGCAGTGCGCTGTCCATAAATGCACACACCGACCCTTTACCGTTGGTGCCCGCCACATGAATACAACGCAGACTGTCCTGCGGATTACCCAGCAGATTTAATAACACGCTGATACGCTCCAGGCCAAGGGCAATGCCCCTGCTATTCAACTGATTGATATATGCTAACGCTTCCTCGTAATTCATCCTGTCCCGTTCCTTGTCATGGAATCTGTCTTTCTGAAAAAATTCTGTAACTTTTATTTTATCACGCCTGAAAATTTCTGTATAGCCTTATCTCATGCAGAAAGTTGCCTAAACCACAGGTTATTTGCTATAATATTCGTTATATCAATCATAATCGTTACAGCAAAGGAGCAAGTCATCATGTTAGGAACCATCGTCAATGTCTGTACCATTATCACTGGAAGTATCATCGGCAGTGTTGTCCGGAAAGGAATCAAAGAAGAATATTCAGGTGCACTGTTCACCGCTATGGGCCTGGCGGCCACTGCGCTGGGCATCAATGCCGTGGTCAGCAATATGCCAAACAGCCAGTATCCGGTACTGTTTATCATCAGTCTGGCAGCGGGCAGTTTAATCGGCACAATTTTAGACCTAGACGGCCGGTTTCAGCGGCTGGCCGGTAAATTCGGCACTTCACAGCTGGCGCAGGGCCTCTCCACCGCAGTCTTATTATTCTGCATCGGCACGCTGTCTATTCTGGGGCCAATCCAGAGTGCATTGTACGGGGACCACACCTATCTATTAACCAACGCCACGCTGGACTTTGTCACATCTATGGTACTGGCCTCCACTTACGGCATCGGCATCGCCTTATCTGCCATCGTGCTGTTTCTCTGGCAGGGCGGTATTTACCTGGGTGCCGGTTTTCTGGCTCCGCTGTTATCCGCAGAACTGCTGACCGAAATCTCCATCATCGGCGGTATTCTGATTGCCAGCTCCGGCATCGGTATTCTCGGCCTGAAAGACTGCAAAACCCTGAACATGCTGCCGGCCCTGCTGGTTCCCGCTGTCTGGTTTCTGTTGAAGGGTTTTATCGGAATATAAAACTAATCTGTAAATCAAAAACTATTGCACTAAAAACAGTTTTCTCAATTATAAAAGCGGACAATCTGATTTCTGCACGTCGAGATTAAAATGAACAGGTGGATGAATTGTCCAGTGCGCAATGAACGATAGTTCAGATTGCGCTGGACAAGGCAGCCAGATGTACATTTTACGAGGGACGCAGAAATGCAGTTGTCCGCTTTTGTAGTTTTTTCTAAAATTTATTTACTTTTCTTTATTTCTAAAACCACTTCTCCGCCTCACAGCTCCGGTACAGTTCATCCAGCCGCTTTTCCAGCTCCTCCACCTGCCGAAACAGCTCCATCACCAGATCCACCAGTTCTTTGCGCTGCTCCTGCAAGTCGCGGATTTTTCCCTCCACAATTTCATAACTATCCCGATACAATTCCATCCCGCTCCCCCCTGTCATCATAGTGTATGACAGAGTGATACCGTTTGGTGATTATGCTGTCTAGGATAATTTTTCTCCGCTGCTGTCGTCCTGCAGAATAATCCGATACCGGTATTTTAACCGGCTGCCGTTCTGATAATCAATGTTATCCGGCGGCACAACCACCGTGCCCAGCAGCTGCGCGTTCAGCAGTTCACAGGTACGAATAGACGCCTCATTGTCGGTATCACAGGTAATATCCACATGGGACATATGCGCCCGTCTGGCATAGTCCATCAGCAAACGGCAGGCTTTGGCCGCATAGTGATGCCCTCGATGCTCTTCATAAATACCGTAGCCGATGTGGCCCAGCACCTCCGTATGCCGGCTGTCACCCACACGCAAATCGCACTGCCCGATGCGGGTGCCGTCCAGCAAGCGGATATTAAAAAACAAAATCGGCATATCGCCCATATCTGGATGCCCTTTGGGCAGCATTTTTGCCAGCGTTAGTTTAATTTCATCATCCTGCATGCCTTCCAGTTCAATCATATACAACACTTCTTTCCTTATTCTGGTGTTCGTTTATCGTACAAATATTCATTATGTTTATTATATGAAATCATCTGCAAAATGCAATGAATAAATTTGTCTCTTGACTCTTTGCATCATTTGCATTATACTTAGTAATGTAAATGATGCATGAAAGGTTGTGACATTATGCTGCTGCATTTAGATTTTGGCTCTGATATTCCAATTTATCTGCAAATACGTAACCAGATTGTGCTGGGCATCGCAGAAGGCAAACTGGCAGTCGGCGCTAAACTGCCTACAATTCGAGCGTTGTCGGAAGAATGCGGGATTAATATGATGACCGTAAGCAAAGCCTATCAGCTATTGAAGCAGGAAGGTTATATTCATACCGACCGCCGCTCCGGCGCTGTGGTGTGCCAGCCGGAAAAAGCATCAGGCCCGCGGCCTGAAACAATGGAAGGATTAAAACTGCGGCTCAGCGAACTGCGTCTGGCCGGTGTAGGAAAAGAAGAGGCACTGGAACTGTGCCGCAAACTGTATGAGGAGGGAGAACGATGAACATTTCCACAATGAATCTGATTTTATGGGGCTGTGTAATCTGGATGCCTGCGTTCTTTTATGTGCTGCTGAAAAACGAAACCAAATTCAAGAAAAATATTGCAGTCGGCGTTACATTCCCGCTGGAAGCACGGGACGATGAAGAATTGCAGCAGATTCTGTCGGTTTACAAAAAACATCTGCTCTATGTATGCATCGGTCTGTTCGCGGCTGCCATCCCGTGCATCTTTATTCCTGCAACAACTGGAATGGTTATGACCATCTGGATGATCTGGCTGCTTCTGGGCTGTGTATTACCGTATGTGCCATACATTCAGTGCAACCGAAAACTGAATCAGCTGAAAGAAACCCGTGGCTGGAAACGCTCTTCCGGCCAAATGCAGACGGTGGATTTACAGGCCGCAGCTATAAAAACTCGCTGGCTGTCACCTTACTGGTTTGTGCTTCCTGCAGTCACCTCTCTCATTCCGCTGCTGTCCGATACAGACATTGCGATTGTATATCTGCTGGATGCGGCTCTAATACTGTTCTTCTGGTTCGGTTACCGCTGCCTTTATCGCAATAAATCGGAAGTGGTTGACGATAACCTTGCACTCACCGAAGCACTGACTCGTATTCGCCGCCATCACTGGGGCAGAATGTGGCTGCTCTGCGCCTGGTTTATGGCGGCACTGAATCTGCTTGTCTGGCTTACCAGTTTCAGTGCATCGCTGACACTGTCCGGAATTCTAGCGCTCAGTCTCATTCTGGTTATAACATCCATTTATCTTGAACTGAAGCTGCGTAAACTGCAGGAAACGCTAACCGCACAAAGCGGTACCGGTTTTTATATAGATGACGATGACAAATGGATCTTTGGTATATTCTACTATGACCAAAACGACACCCGACTGATTGTAAACAACCGGGTAGGTATGAATACAACCGTGAATCTGGCAAAACGCAGCGGACAGATTTTTATGGGACTTACCGCTCTACTGTTTCTGGCCATGCCGTTTTTCGGAGTATGGATGGACCATCTGGAGACAACACCAGTCGGGCTGGAACTGACTGAAACATCCATTATATCCACACACACCGGCGTGGAATATGAAATTCCGCTAGATGATATCACCTATATCGAATATGTAACGGAAAAGCCAAGTCTCCGCCGTACTGCCGGAACAGGCATGGAAACGGTACAGAAAGGCCGCTTCTCCACACCTTGGGGTTCCGCCAGCGTCTGCCTGGACCCGCGCACCACACCATATATTTATCTCGAAACCGATGAAGGAAAACGATATCTCTTCGGCAGTACCGACAGTACAGAAACCGAAACTGTATACTGGCAACTAGAGGAGCTAGTACAGTGATATTGTAAAATCAATACCACAGAAGTATGTATTTTCTCCCTCTCTGACAAAGCAACATTAACGTTTGCCAGATACAATTTGGCCGCCCTGGCTAAAGCCGGACATCTGTTTGATTGTCCAGCGCGATTTGAACGAATGTTCATCGCGCATTGGACAATACTGCGCATCTGTTCCGTTTTAATGCAGAACGTTGCCAAATGTATCTGGCTCCCGTTGATTTATCATCTGCTAAAAATTCGCATTACAATTTAACGGTAGGCAACTGCCGCACGTCTTTCTATACCAAAATATCAAACACAACACAGTTATACGGAAAATTGACAAGTCAACTCAACAGGGCAGTGGTCGCTGCCATATATCTCCGTATGAATCTTCGCACCTTCCAGCTGCGGCTGCAGACGATCCGACACGATAAAATAATCGATACGCCATCCTGCGTTTTTTTCACGAGCCTTAAACCGGTACGACCACCAGCTGTAAATGCCCTCGGCTTCCGGATAAAAATAACGGAAGCTGTCGGTAAAACCGGACTGCAGCAGGGTTGTCATTTTGCCGCGTTCCTCGTCAGTAAATCCCGCATTTTTCCGGTTTGTTTTCGGATTTTTCAGGTCAATCTCCTGATGGGCTACATTCAAATCACCGCACACGATGACCGGCTTGTTCTTGTCCAGTTCCTGCAGATAAGCCCGGAAGTCATCCTCCCATTGCATGCGATAATCCAGCCGCGCCAGTTCATCCTGCGAGTTCGGCGTGTACACGGTAACCAGATAAAACGGTTCCAGTTCCAGTGTAATCACACGTCCTTCATGATTATGTTCCTCCTGCGGCAATCCGTATGTCACGCTTAGCGGCTCCTGTTTACTGAAAATCGCTGTGCCCGAATATCCCTTCTTCTCTGCACTGTTCCAGTACTGGTAATACCCCGGCAAGTCCAGTTCTAACTGCCCTGCCTGCATTTTTGTCTCCTGCAGGCAGAAGAAATCTGCATCGATTTCATGGAAGAAATCCAGAAATCCTTTTCCCACACAGGCGCGCAGACCATTTACATTCCAGGAAATAAATTTCATAACGAAACACCTTCTTTTCTCTCAATCTACTGCTTTCATTATACCCGTTTTCTGCTGCCGCGAAAAGCACCGCATCGTTATAGCTAAAAATTATATCACAATAATCTTATTGAATGGGAATAGTCTTTGCATATTACCTGAAATAATGATAAAATGGATACATGAAATAAGTAAACCTTTTTACAATTTAACAAAAATGAGGAGTGTAGTATCATGCAGGAATTAAACGCAAATTCTTTTGAAGAAATCATTTACGACGAAGGTCAGCCATGTCTGGTTTTATTCTCCAGAAAAAGCTGCCATGTTTGTCAGGAAGTTCACCCGATGATTGAAGAAATCGAAGAAGAATACGCTGGTAAAGGCTTTGGCTTCTATCATGTAGACGTTGAAGATGAAAAAGATCTGTTCAACCGTTTCTCCCTGAAAGGTGTACCACAGGTTCTGTTCTTCAATGACGGCGAATTCTTAGGTAAATTCGCAGGTAAAAAAGAAGAAGAAGTTTACACAGATAAAATTGATGAAATCTTAGGCTAATCAGATTTCTCTCAGGCTTCCGCTGCGGCGGGAGCCTTTTTCTTTTTCTGCAAAGCAAAAGCCGGAGGCGATGCCCTCCGGCTTTTATGCTATTATCTGTCTGCTTCATTGTGATGACCGATAACATGATGCTGCGCTGCTTTTTCTTTCGCATTCGCGCGTTCCGGAAGCTTCAGCCAGTCATGTCTGCGGATTGACAGCTCCATCTTCTGTTCCACTTTTTCTTTCAGCGGCAGCATCCGTTCTGCCTGTTCTTCTTTGATCATATTCTGCGCTGTACGGCCCATATTCTGCACCAGCTGCCTGAACGTTTGCCGAATCATATCCGCCGTTTCATCGTCCACATCCCGCAGATTCTTTAATCGGTCGCCCGGATTGGTCAGCCAGACTTTGACCAGATCCTGCAGGGTCAGCACTTCATCGGCAGAGATTGCCTCGTATACCGCATCCACAAACTGTTCCCGCTGTTCTACTGATACTCCGGCCAGCCAGCCGCGGAGTGTCGCATCCATAAACCGGCCACTGGCTGTCACTTCTTCCAGATAAATAAAATCCGGACCTTTTACCGTCCAGGTGTACGGGTCATGCTGCATCACAAAAATACCGGTGCTTTCGATTACGGTAAATGGTTCTGCATGTTCCAGCATCAGCCCGAACAGCGAAGTCTGCGGAATAAATGTCTGAATCCGGTCTTTGATTGCCTGATACCCGGCACTGACAACAACATCCTCCTGAAACCCGGGACCGTCGTTGTTGTACACCACTGTAATACGCTGCTGGATTTCCGATGCCACATGGGCTGCTGCAAAAATAGCCAGATTGCCGCCTTTTGAATGACCGCCCACATAAAGCGGCCCTTCTGTGCATTCCGCCACCTTCTGCAGATATCGCACTGCTTCCAACTGTGCCGGAACCGCACTGCAGAAGGTCATATTGAAATCCTCTTTCCAGCCGATGACACTGCAGTCTGTGCCGCGAAATACCACATAATAACTGCCGTTCCCCAGATTCACCGTAATCGCTGCAAACTGTTTTTCCGTAATCAGGTCAATCTGGTCCACATGATACAGCAGATTCAGCTCGGCAAACCGTTTGCTTTTTGCCATGGCAACAAGTACATCTTCATCTTTCGGACTGCGCAGATTCTTTACCGATTCCGGCAGCTGCACAAACAGGCTGGCCGCCTCTTTCACCGTTGTGCCGTATGTACAGTCAAAACCGCTCACCAGACCATCCAGCACCACATAGCCAAGACAGCTTAATATCAGATTATCCACCACATTGAACGGCGACTGCTCAAACGTTAAATCGCCGCGCCATTCTAAATAGTCAAACAAATTTGCCATACTGCCGCACCCCGTTATCTATTTTGCAATCGTATTATATTCAATATATCACTTGTGTTCCATCACTGCAATGACAGATTTCAAAACAAAATGTTTCCTGATAAATTTGTATTACAACGGAAGGTATACTATAATAACACTATAAAAAGAGATTGCAAAATTTTTTCCACTCTGTAAAGAAAGAAGGCTCCTATTATGATTCAGGATATCGCCCCGTATCAGTTTGATAACAGCTACAAACCGCAGCCGCCTGACGCTGACAGCTTTGTATTATGGTACGACAGCCAGCAGGTACTGCTGCGTCAGGACGGCGACCAGATTATATTCCCCCGTTTTTCCGATTTATCAGACCCGCAGGCGGTACAATGGATTTATCTGTTCTCCATCGGCGAAGATCGGTTTTACTGGATAAACCAACGAGAATGTCCGGCAGGGGAACCATTTCAGATGCTGGCCATCTTTGCGCTGCGCAGCTATATGCCTCGTCATTATGCCTACGCCGGTCTGGTTGGCTTTCACCTGCATAACTGGTATAACCGGCATCGATTTTGCGGCCGCTGCGGGACAGCTTTGCAGCCTGATGAAAAAGAGCGCATGATGCGCTGCCCGGACTGCAACGTCATGATGTATCCGCAAATCAGTCCGGCAGTTATCATTGGCGTCACCCACGGTGATAAAATTCTGCTGTCAAAATATCGGGGACGCAATTACAAGGATTACGCCCTGCTGGCCGGTTTTGCTGAAATCGGTGAAACGATTGAGGAAACGGTGAAACGGGAAGTGTGGGAAGAAGTGGGCGTGCACGTAAAAAATATCCGCTATTATAAAAGCCAGCCGTGGCCCCACTCCGGTTCTCTGCTGCTTGGTTTCTTTGCCGAACTGGACGGCGATGACGAAAGCATCCAGCTGGAGGAAGAAGAATTATCCATGGCTGTCTGGATGCACCGGCATGATTTGCCAATGGAGGCCGACGGGATCAGCCTGACAAATGAGATGATTATGTGGTTTAAAGAACATCCCGAAGACTTTTAATCTGTTAAGTATACCTTTCTAATTCTGAAAACCAGAGAGCCTGCTATCATTTGCAGCCCTGACCACCCCGTCAGAAAGGCGTAGGGCGAATTGGACAATTCCTTGAAGGTCTACTTCGATTAGACGTAAACGTCCATCTCAGTATAGACATTCTGCAAAACTGTTCCGTTTTAATACAGAACATCGGCAAATATAACAGGCTCTCTTCGTTTTATGATTTAATTAAATAAAAAACTTTTGTCATTTTTTACAACAGGACTTCTGCCCATTTCTCTTCTTTAAAACCGGCTAGTACAATGCCGTCGCCAATCAGCAGCGGCCGTTTCACCAGCATGCCGTCGGTAGCTAACAGCGCAATCTGTTCTTCCTCGCTCATGGCTGGCAGTTGATCTTTCAGCGCCATTTCTTTATATTTTAACCCGCTTGTGTTAAAAAATTTTTTCACCGGCTGACCGCTGGCGGCAATCCATTTGCTTAACTCTTCTGCTGTCGGGTTTTCCTCTACAATATGACGCGCTTCAAACAAAACTCCCTGCTCTTCCAGCCATTTTTTCGCCTTCTGGCAAGTACTGCATTTTGGATAGTGAATGAATAAATACATGGTAATCTCCCCTTCTGTTTTTTAATATTATACCATGAAATCAGCCGATTCTAAACAGCATAGAAAAACTGCACAGCCCTCTGAATATCAGATTACTACGCAGTCGTGTTTATCCATCTATCACTTAGTCATCCAGCTGCAGTACGGCCATGAATGCTTCCTGCGGAATTTCTACACGGCCTACCTGCTTCATGCGTTTTTTCCCTTCTTTCTGCTTTTCCAGCAGTTTGCGTTTACGGGAAATATCACCGCCGTAACATTTGTCCAGCACGCTCTTGCGCAGTGCTTTTACGGTTTCGCGGGCAATAATTTTATTACCGATTGCCGCCTGAATTGGCACTTCAAACATCTGGCGCGGGATAATGCCGCGCAGTTTGCCAACCAGTGTACGGCCATGGTTATAGGCTTTATCTTTATGCACAATGCAGCTCAGTGCATCGACCAGTTCGCCGTTTACCAGAATATCCAGTTTCACCAGTTTGGATTCGCGATAACCGATCATTTCATAATCCAGAGAGGCATAGCCTTTTGTCTGGGTTTTCAACTGGTCGAAGAAATCGTACACAATTTCGCTCAGCGGTAACTCATATTTAATGTTCACGCGGGTTTCCGTCATGTATTCCATGTTGGTGAAGGTACCGCGTTTGTCCTGTGCGATTTTCATAACCGCACCCACATAATCGGTAGGCACCATGATAGAAGCCGATACATACGGCTCTTCAATCATCTGAATGCTGGACGGGTCCGGCATCTGGGCAGGGTTGTCAATCTGGAGCACGGTACCGTTGGTCTGGGTAATCTGATAGATTACGCTCGGCGCGGTGGTGATTAAATCGATATCGTATTCCCGTTCCAGACGTTCCTGAATGATTTCCATGTGCAACAGGCCCAGAAAACCGCAGCGGAAGCCAAAGCCTAACGCAGAGGAAGTTTCCGGTTCAAACAGCAGAGACGCATCGTTTAAGCGCAGTTTTTCCAGCGCATCGCGCAGCTCGGTATACTGATTGTTTTCCACCGGATACAGACCGCAGTACACCATTGGAGTTGCTTTGCGGTACCCATCCAGCGGAGCCTCTGCCGGAGCGTTTGCATCGGTGATGGTATCCCCTACTTCGGTATCTGTCACATTTTTAATGCTGGCTGCCACATATCCTACCTCACCCGGCAGCAGCTGTTTTACCTGTTTCATGGATGGCGCAAACACACCCAGTTCGGTTACATCAAACTCTTTGCCGTTGGCCATCATGCGGATTTTCATATCATCGCGCAGTGTACCGTCTACCACGCGCACGTAGGATAACGCACCGCGGTATGCATCGTACAGGGAGTCAAAAATCAGCGCCTGTAATGGCTTGCTCGCATCACCTTGCGGTGCAGGCACTTTCTGTACAATGGCTTCCAGAATCTCTTTGATGCCGATGCCTTCTTTTGCAGAGCACAGAATCGCTTCGCTGGCATCCAGACCAATAACATCCTCGATTTCCTGACGCACCCGTTCCGGGTCTGCGCTCGGCAGGTCAATTTTATTGATAACCGGAATAATTTCCAGGTCATTTTCCAGCGCCAGATATACGTTCGCCAGTGTCTGCGCTTCGATACCCTGGGCAGCATCCACAACCAGAATCGCCCCTTCACAGGCAGCCAGACTGCGGGATACCTCGTAGGTAAAGTCTACGTGACCCGGGGTGTCAATTAAATTGATGATATATTCGTTGCCGTCATCTGCTTTGTAGTTTAAGCGTACGGTCTGCAATTTGATAGTAATACCGCGTTCCCGCTCCAGGTCCATATTGTCCAGCACCTGATCCACCATCTCACGTTTGCTCAGTGCGCCGGTATATTCCAGAATACGGTCCGCCAGTGTCGATTTGCCATGGTCAATATGGGCAATGATACAAAAGTTTCGGATTCGTTCCTGCATACTTGTTTGTCCTCCTCTGTCCTTTCTGCAATACACATCACCACATACGCAAGCTGTGTACCCGCTGATCTGTACTGTAAGAATCTCAAAATATCGTAACTTATATTATATCGTTTTTTGGCGGTGACTTCAACAAAAAGTGCAAGAAAAAACAGGAGCAATCCAAATGAAATCGCTCCTGCAGTAATGTTTATCTATGATTTTGCTTGCCGAAGTTGCGGCATAATTCTTCGTTATCTTTGCTGCGTTTCATTCCGTCCAGCAATGTTTCTGTTGCTTCTGCGGTATCCAGACTGCTGAATGCTTTTCGCATCTGCCACACGGTGGTCAGTTCTTTTTCGCTGAGCAGCAGGTCTTCTTTTCTGGTACCGGAGCGTTTGATATCCAGTGCCGGATAAATACGGCGCTCTGCCAGCTTGCGGTCTAAAATCAGTTCCATGTTGCCGGTGCCTTTGAATTCTTCAAAGATGACTTCATCCATGCGGCTTCCGGTTTCCACCAGCGCTGTAGCCAGAATAGTCAGGCTGCCGCCTTCCTCCACATTGCGGGCCGCACCGAAAAACCGTTTGGGTTTATGCAGGGCACTGGGATCCACCCCGCCTGATAACAGCCGTCCGCTCGGCGGCATCACCAGATTGTAGGCTCTCGCCAGACGGGTGATGCTGTCCAGCAGAATGATGACATCTTTCTTGGATTCCACCACACGTTTTGCCCGTTCCAGAGTCAGCTCCGCCACTTTCACATGATTTTCCGGCGGCTCATCGAAGGTAGAGCTGATAACTTCCGCTTTTACAGACCGCTCAATGTCGGTCACTTCCTCCGGTCGTTCATCAATGAGCAGAATAATAATCTCCACTTCCGGATTATTGCGGGCAATGCTGTTGGCTACCTGCTTGATTAATTCGGTTTTCCCCGCTTTCGGCGGTGCCACAATCAGGCCGCGCTGTCCTTTGCCCAGCGGCGCCACCAGGTCAATCATGCGCACTGCATGGGCATCCGGTACAGTTTCCAGTTTTAATCGCTCCTGCGGATAGATTGGCGTTAAGCCGTCAAAATGCAACCGCTCCGGCGAAAACGCCGGGTCTTCCCCATTCACTTTTTCCACGCGAAGCAGCCCAAAGTAGCGTTCATTCTCTTTTGGCTTGCGGCTCCAGCCTTCCACCCGGTCACCGCTGCGCAAATCAAATTTACGAATCTGCGACTGAGATACATAGATATCATCATAGCTCGGCGTATAGCCCAGCGGGCGCAGAAAGCCGTATCCCTCAGAAGTGATATCCAGAATACCGCTGGCCCACAGCTGGCCTTCCCGCTCTTTCAGCGTGGAACTTTTGGCTATCTCAAATACCAGCTCCGCCTTGCGCAATTTGGAGTAGTAGGGAATCTCCAGTTCCCGGGCAATGCGGTACAGTTCCACCATCGTTTTGGCTGCCAATTCCTCTTGTTTATAAGACAAACAGATTCCACCTTTACCTGAAATCCTATTTTATTTTTACATAGGATGGTTTTTTATCATAGTCATGATACGCTTCAATGAAACGTACCGTACCGGTTACACCGCGCATTACCACGGTATGGGTGATGGCATGTTTGTCAGTGAAACGCACGCCGTTTAACATATCGCCTTTGGTAACACCGGTAGCGATGAAGCATACATCGTCGGTACTCACCAGATCATCCAGAGTCAGCACTTTGTTGACATCGTCGATACCCATGTCGTGTACCCGTTTTACTTCGTCTTCGTTTTCCGGTTTCAGACGGCCCTGCATGTCGCCGCCCATACATTTGATGGCCGCTGCTGCGATAACGCCTTCCGGTGCACCGCCAATGCCCATCATCATATCAATGCCTTCCGTACCAAAGCTGGTTGCGATAACCGGAGACACATCCCCGTCAGAGATAAATTTGCAGCTTGCGCCCAGTTCACGTGCCGCTTTTACGATTGGCTGATGACGTTCCCGATCCAGCAGCACGATGGTCAGTTCACTCGGGTCTTTGCCCAGTGCTTTTGCCACATTTACCATGTTTTCTTTTGGTGTTTTGTTGATGTCAATCGCACCTTTGGCTTTTGGCCCAACAACAATTTTATCCATATACATATCCGGCGCGTGCAGCAGACCGCCCTTTTTGGCAATCGCCATAACAGCAATAGCACCGTTCATGTTTTTCGCGGTCAGGTTGGTACCTTCCAGCGGGTCAACAGCAATATCCACTTCCACGCCGCCTTTGCCCACTTTTTCGCCGATGTACAGCATTGGCGCTTCGTCCATTTCGCCTTCCCCGATTACCACAGTACCGTCAATCGCCACTGTGTCAAACATTTTGCGCATGGCTTCCACTGCTGCACCGTCTGCAGAATTTTTTTCGCCTTTGCCAATCCAGTGTGCACAGTTGATTGCTGCTGCTTCTGTTACACGGGCAAATTCTAATACTAAACTTCTATCCATGAGACTTGTTGCCATAACTACTGATTCCTCCAGATTATTGATTACTTGCGGTTTGCCCAGTCTGCTTCAAATTTTGCAATCCCTAAGTCCGTCTGCGGATGGGATACCATCTGTTTCAGCACTTTGAACGGAATGGTTGCAATATCTGCGCCGATTAAAGCCGCCTCTGTCACCTGACGCGGGCTGCGTACGCTCGCCACAATAATTTCTGTATCATAGCCAAAGTTATTGTAAATCGTTTT
Organism: Peptococcaceae bacterium; assembly: GCA_017547685.1. Lineage (GTDB taxonomy): Bacteria > Bacillota > Peptococcia > Peptococcales > Peptococcaceae > UBA7185. Next base: position 46,837 of record JAFYPD010000043.1, on the reverse strand, counting down.
GATTTCTTCGATGAGCACCATCCCATCCTGCCCGATATCATTTAACCGGCCCACAAACGGGCTCACGAAGGCTGCGCCTGCTCTTGCTGCCAGAATGGCCTGGTTGGCAGAGAAACACAGGGTTGCATTGGTTTTGATACCTTCTGCTTTCAGCTGTTTGATAACACCCAGACTTTCTGCTGTGATAGGCAGCTTAATAACAATGTTCTCGTGCAGCTTTGCCAGTTCACGGGCTTCCTGCAGCATACCGTCCGCATCGCTGCTCAGTACTTCCACACTAATTGGGCCGCCCACTAAATCACAGAAATAGGTCACCCGTTCGATATAATCGCCGCCTTCTTTGGCTACCAGCGACGGATTGGTGGTGACACCGCTGATGACACCCATTTTCACTGCTTCTTCCACTTCAGCCTGATTGGCTGTATCCAGAAATAATTTCATATTACATTATGCCTCCTGCTCAGAACACGGATGCTCTGACATTATTCTGTTCTTTCTGATGACGTTCGGGCAGTTCTTACAGCGCTTTGCCTTCCGAACCCAGTACATTTTTTATTTTGTGTGCCACAACGGCTTTTACGTTTGCACGGCCAACTTTCAGATATTCACGCGGGTCAAATGCTTCCGGTTTTGCAAACAGCACTTCACGTACCCCTGCTGTCATAGCCAGTCGCAGGTCGGAGTCGATGTTGATTTTGCAAACCGCACTTTTTGCAGCCTGACGCAGCATATCTTCCGGAATCCCGATAGCATCAGCCAGATTACCGCCGTTGGCCTGAATGATTTTTACATATTCCTGAGAAACGCTGGACGCACCGTGCAGTACAATCGGGAAGTTTGGCAGACGGCGTTCGATTTCTTCCAGAATGTCAAAACGCAGCATTGGTTTCTGCCCTGGTTTAAATTTGAATGCGCCATGGCTGGTACCGATTGCGATAGCCAGAGAGTCTACACCTGTACGGCTCACAAATTCTTCTACCTGATCCGGCTGGGTATATTTTGCGTCTTCCGCGCTTACATTTACATCATCCTCAATACCAGCCAGCTGACCCAGTTCGCCTTCTACCACAACGCCGTGCGCATGTGCATATTCTACTACTTTTCTGGTTACTGCAATGTTGTCTTCAAAAGAATGATGAGAACCGTCAATCATAACGGATGTAAAACCGCCGTCAATGCAGGCTTTGCAGATTTCAAAGTCTGCACCGTGATCCAGATGCAGTGCGATTGGAATATGGCTCTGTTCCAGCATCGCTGCTTCCACCAGTTTCACCAGATAGTTGTGGTTCGCATATTTTCTTGCACCGGCAGATACCTGCAGAATCAGCGGAGAGTTCAGTTCTCCGGCAGCCTCTGTAATCCCCTGTACCAGTTCCATATTATTTACGTTGAATGCACCTACTGCATAACCGCCCTCGTAAGCTTTTTTGAACATTTCGGTTGTTGTTACCAATGCCATGTTAAATTCCTCCTCAAAAAGTTTTCACCTAACGGATATTATATCATATATTTTTTCGGTTGTCTTTTTCGCAATTGCTTTTTTCTGTAATTTTGATAGAATTATTTTAGTATCATGGGCAAGATTGTATATTTTTTGATAGATGACACAAAAAGAACGGAGGTTTTTCCATGAAAACATTAATTATCGGCGGTGTTGCCGGCGGGGCATCGGTGGCTGCCCGTCTGCGCCGTCTGGATGAACAGGCGGAAATCATCATTCTGGAGCGCGGTGAATACATTTCATTCGCAAACTGCGGTCTGCCTTACTACATCGGTGATGTTATCACCAAAAAAGAATATCTGGTTCTGCAGACGCCGCAGAGTTTTGATACACGGTTCCGCGTGGAAGTACGTGTATTTTCTGAAGCAGTATCCATCAATCCGGAAGCAAAAACAGTAACGGTAAAAAATCTGCGCACCGGTGAAAGCTATGAAGAATCCTACGACAAACTGGTGCTGTCCCCAGGTGCAGAACCGATTCGTCCGGCTTATGTACCGGCTGACGGCGACCGTATTTTTAAACTTCGCAATATTCCTGACACTTATAAAATTAAAGATTATATCACTGCAAAACAGTGCAAATCGGCTATTGTCATCGGCGGCGGCTACATCGGCCTGGAAATGGTGGAAAACCTGCGTCGCACCGGCATGGACGTAACGCTGCTGCAGCGCTCCAATCAGGTACTGCGCAGCACGCTGGATACCGACATGGCCTGCCTCATTCACAAGGAACTGAAAAAGCAGGGCGTGCAGCTGTATTTCAACCAGACCATCACAGGAGTAACACAGAATGACAACACCGTATCGGTTCAGACAGCAGACGGACAGACCTATTGTGCCGATATGCTGGTACTGTCTATCGGCGTGGCACCAGAAAGTGACCTGGCTCGCAATGCCGGACTGGCTGTATCAGAAAAAGGCTGTATTCAGGTAGACGAACACCTGCGCACCAGCAACGAAGATATCTATGCGCTGGGCGATGCTATCGAAGTGACCCATTTTGTCAGCGGTCTGAAAGCGCATATTCCGCTGGCAGGGCCTGCCAACCGTCAGGGCCGTATTGTTGCCGACAATCTGGCCGGGCTGGACAGCGTCTACAAAGGCACACAGGGTACTGCCATCATCAAATGCTTTGACCAGACCGCTGCCGGTACCGGCTTAACCGAAGCCGCAGCCAAAGCAGCAGGCTTCGATTACGAAAAAGTATTCGTATTCCCGATGTCCCATGCAGCCTACTATCCAAATGCGTGCGAAATCAGCATGAAAGTGATTTTCACCAGAGACACCGGCCGTATTTTAGGTGCTCAGCTTGTAGGGAAAGACGGCGTGGACAAGCGCTGTGACGTACTGGCAACTGCAATCCGCGCCAATATGACCATGCATGACCTGGTGCATCTGGAACTGTGTTATGCACCGCCGTTTTCCTCCGCCAAAGACCCTGTCAATATCGCCGGGCTGGCTGCCGAAAACATCCTGACCAGTAAAGTGGATATTTTCCACTATCACGATATCGCTGACCTGAACCGGGACGAAGTAACCCTGCTGGATGTGCGCACCGTGAAAGAATACACCAAAGGACGTATCAGCGACGATTTCATCAATATCCCGCTGGATACCCTGCGCAATCATCTGGATAGACTGGACAAATCCAAACCGGTTTATGTAACCTGCATGGCAGGGCTGCGCAGCTACATCGCCTGCCGCATTTTAATGCAGAACGGCTTCACCTGCAAAAGCCTCTGCGGCGGCTATGAACAATACTGCAACGTATATAGATAACTGTCAAAACTGTAGGGGTGCGCATTGCGCACCCCTACGCTATTCCATCTCTATCTGCAGCACGCCGGTGCTCTCCAGATGATTGTACAGGCTCAGGTTATCTGCCGAGGTTACAACTACCTCCCAGATGCCCGGCTGCGGCAACATGGCACCAACTTCATCGCTGGTGATAAAGGATTCGCTGTAGGAGGCACCCAGGTAACGGCTCTGGTCCATCAGAACGCCGTCGGGATTGTAGATGCTCACATAACACCGCCCCATGGCAATGGGTGATTCCTGAGGACTGCCGGATGACTGCTGGTCCATCTGCACGACTGCTGATACTTTTTTACAGCCCATCGGCACCTCTACATACCAGGATCGGCTCTGCCCCTGCGGCACCGCAAAGGCCCAGGACAATCTATCCTCTTTTGTGTAAACAATTGTTTCTTCCCGCATGCCTGCTCGCTGTTTGATACTGCCGGTTTTTCCCGGAAGCCGACCCAGTTTTAATGCTCCGTAGCCCTGTTCCGATGGTGGGAATTCCAGATTGTCAGCCCACTGTGCCAGCAGATTTTTTATCTGATCCACCGAAAGCAGCAGTTCTTTTTTCTCTGCCGCTTCCTGTACATGGCAGATGGCCGCTGTTGTGATGGCGGCAGAAATACTGGTGCCATAATCATACAGACAGGATTCTGCATACCAGCCCGGCACAGTGGAAATGATTCCGGCAGGCGCCACCAGCAATGGCCCACTGGTGCCGTTCAGCTTTCCTCTGCCACTGTAATCCGCAATAAAGGCATCCTCCACCATCACATCCCGATCCAGCGCATACATCGCCGGGCTCACATAGCTGCCCACGCCAATCACATTGTCAGCCCGGGCCGGACAGGCAATGGTGTTTTTGCCCGGCCCGTAATTGCCCGCTGCGGCTATCACCGGTATATTGGCAGCCTGTGCCTGCTGCAGCACTTCCTCCAGTTCGGCACTGACCGGCTCGTCTTTTGGGATGCTCAGGCTCAGATTGATACAGTCCACATCATCCAGAATTGCCTGCCGAATGGCTTTTGCCAGCAGTTGCTGCGACGACTGGCCGTTCCGGTCAAAAATTTTATAAACACAAAGCTGTGCCTGCGGCGCCAGCCCCTGATACTGCTTCCCGTTTGCCGCCATCAGCCCGGCCAGAAATGTCCCGTGCCCCAGGGTATCGGCTGTGAGCTGAATCTGGCTTCCGTCGGCGGCGATACTGGTCAGGGCCAGATTCAATGGATATCCCGCATTCTGCAGCGTAATATGCTGCTGCCGTTCTGCATAGCATCGCAGCGGCTGTTCATCGGCGAAATCACAGTCCCTGTCTGTATCTACATACACACAGTTATACTGACTGCTGTTCTGTGCTGTCACCAGCACGGCCATTTGCTGCTCACATGCCGGAGCTGCCTTTGGCTGCATCTGCTCCAGATTGAGAAACGCAAGCCTGTACACAGCTGCGTCATTTGCAATTGCCCCGGTATGATACACCGTGCCGCCTGCCGCTACCTGCTGTTTCCGGCAGATAACTTCCTGCGTCTGCAGCAGACCCTCCTGCGTATAATCCCGGTAAACCACCGCTTTCACCGTACCGTCCTTCCTGTTCTGAAATGCACTATGGCTCAAATCGATGCCGCTGTCTATCAGAGCGATACGCTGTCCGTCCCCCGTTGTGCCATACAGATTCTGAAACCGTGTGATGCCGCATAAATCAGCTGCCAGCTTCACACTGCTCTGCGGCTTTTCATTTGGTGTGTACTGCGGGTTAAAGGGCGCTGTCACTGTAATGCTCTCCGGTATTGCTGTCACGCTGTTATATCGGTCACTGGCAGCACCCGCAAGCAGCAGCAGACATAACAGCACAATCCATCTTTTTTTCGGCATGTATCCTGTCCTCCATCTGTAAGATTTCCTGATGCATGCTGTTCTTCTTCCACAAAAGAAACCGGAACCCTTTACCGACTATTTGTAACTTTTTTACCGTTCTTGCCGTATTTTATCCATCATCACAAATTTCTCATGCTTTCTTAATGTTGTTGTAACTATTTGCAGACACATTGGTTAAAAAATTATTGTATAATACAGTCATGGACATGAATAGTTATTTCTTTACTTATTCATTGTTCCCTCCAACATTTTTACCTTTTCTTTTTGGAACACCGCCCCGCCCAGGCGGTGTTTCGTCTTTTCCTCGCAAATTTTTGTCTGCTTCTAGTGGCCGTACAGGAAGTGATAGTTATAATAATTGGAATGCCGTGATACCTGCTCGGTTAACGTTTCCAGCCCCATCTCTTCTGCCAGCGTCGGAACACCGGAAAACAGATTGGTGCCAAGCCCCAGCCGTTCCCCCTCAAAGGTCACGCCCATAGCCGCCAGCGTGGTTGGAAACATATCCAGCGTGGTAAATATCCGATTTTTCTCAAACATCTTGGGATTTTCAACAGCCGGATTGATAATGCAGTTGTACACCTGCCTGTCATAATCCGCATCAATCAGCCGGAAAAATGTACTGTCCATACTGAGATGGTCTCCTGAGATAATGATGGTGGTATTCTCATAAAAATCCTGCTGCTGAATCCACTGTACAAATTCCCCTGTCTGCCGGCTGGAACATCGAATCACATTGGCATACTGGCTCAGATTTTCATCGGTACATAACGGGCACACATACCCGTTTTCAAAGTGGGTATCCACAGTCAGCATCGTCAGATTAAACGGTTCCCCGCTCTCTGCCAGCCGCAGCAGTTCTTCTCTGGCATAGGCAAACAGTTTGCGGTCCTCATAGCCCCAGAATTCATGGTACCCTTCCGGCAGTCTGCCATCCCTCAGCGCCGCAGTATAATCATTGATGGTGTAATTGCCGTGCTGGGTGAAATAATCGCCTCGCCCGGCAAAGCTGCTGTCCGAGCCCATCAGCACAACCTGATTATAGCCCTCTTTTTCCAGAATATCGCCCAGTGTCCAGGCACCAGGCAGAATTTCTGCATATCTGCTGTAATATTTTTCGCCGTCAAACGGCAGTTTTACCGGCAGGCCTGATGTCTGCCCCACCATGGCGGCCATGGTCCAGGTGGTTCCGGGTAGCGTGTAACCGCCGCCAAAACCGCTGTTGGGCGAAAAATTTACATGGTTCTGTGCCATGCCCCGCAGTTCTGGAATCAGGTCTGTCGGTCTGGCACCGCCCTCATTTCCGTTGGTGTAGGTGACCTCCATCGATTCAAGAAAAATATAAATCAGATTCCGTTTCTGTTCCGGAAACTGATACGCCACTTTTTCCGGTGCCACATACTCGTTTTGATAAATAGTTGTCACAACTGTCTGATTTTTCAGAAACTGCACAAATTCCAGATTACAGTTCATACAAAGCAAACACACGATCAGCGACACTGCCGTAACCGTGCGCTTCCGTTCCGCCGCTTTCCGCAGCCAGCGCAGCAGCCAGTGTTCCGGCTGTTTTTCACGCAGCCGTTTTAACCCATACAATACTGCCAGCAGCACAGCGGTACTGCTGCCGCACGCAAACAGCAGGCAGCGCCACACAGCACTGCTGTTTGCCCCTTTCATGGAAACGTGCAGATTAAACAATAACTGTTCTGCTGTCAGGTCAGTCAGCCATATACTGCTGAATACCAGCGCCAGCAGGATAAAAAAGAATGCAAGCCATTTTCCTTTCTGTCTGTTCACAGTTTTATCCTCACCTCTATCACAAAGCAAAAAGCTGCCACAAACAGAATCATACCGTTATAACAGCATAATTCCATCTGAAGCAGCCCATACTTCTATCTTCTCTTATTCTAACCCTTACTTTATAATCAGCCTGTCCAGCAAATTACAGAATTTCTTTCTTTTCAGACCCTCTCAGCACGTCAATATTCTGCAGTGCCAGGCCTGTCCCGATTGCCACGCAGGAGATTGCATCATCCGGAATATAGGTTGGCAGCCCGGTACGTTCCGAAACCAGAATATCCATACCGTGCAGCAGAGAGCCGCCGCCGGTCATCACAATCCCGCGGTTCATAATATCGCTTGCCAGTTCCGGCGGGGTTTTTTCCAGCACTTCTTTCACCGCAGCGATGATATCTTCAATCTGTTCAACAATCGCCTCATTTACCTCTTCCGCTGTGATGGTCACAGTTTTCGGCAGACCGCTGATTAAATCACGGCCTTTCAGTTCGGCTGTTTCGCTGGCACGCAGCGATGGATACGCACTGCCGATATCTTTTTTTACTTCTTCCGCGGAGCGTTCCCCGATTACCAGATTATGATACCGGCGAATATAACGCACGATGGCATCGTCGAATTTGTCGCCGCCAACGCGGATGGATTTACTGCATACAACGCCGCCCAGCGACATAACAGCAATATCTGTGGTGCCGCCGCCGATATCCACAACCATGCTGCCGTTTGGTTCGGAAATATCAATGCCTGCGCCCAGTGCAGCTGCAACCGGCTCTTCAATTAAATATGCCTCTTTTGCACCAGCAGCCAGCGCAGCCTGTTTTACCGCACGTTCTTCCACGCTGGTAACACCGGATGGAATACAAATCATAACACGCGGTTTCACGAAAGATTTTTTCTTTGTTGCTTTGCCGATAAAATATTTCAGCATTTTTTCAGTCACGTCATATTCTGCAATTACCCCGTCACGCAGCGGGCGAATTGCCACAATGTTGCCAGGTGTACGGCCCAGCATTTCGCGTGCTTCGGTACCAACCGCAATCACACGGTTGGTGTTGTTGTCGATGGCAACCACCGATGGTTCATTTAACACAATACCTTCTTTATTTACATAAACCAGTACGCTGGCAGTCCCCAGGTCTACTGCAATGTCTTCACCTTTTAAAAAAAAGCACATGGTCTCTCGTCCTTTCAATTCTCTATCTATATCAATTCTATTATCAGCAAATCTTAAATCATGCAAAATTCGTATGAATAGTTCCTTAGCAGTATTATTTTAGTATGTTTTTGTTGCGAATACAAGTCATATTTCCGTCAAAATTTTGCTTTTTCTTATTTTTCGCCCACAGCTGCGCCTGATAGGCATATTTTTGCCGAGTCGCTTCGCCGCCGCGCAGATGCCGCTCTGCCTTGTTGTTGTCCAGCACCACTTTTACACGTTCGTACTGCTCCTTATTCAGTTCCGGCAATCTCTCGGTGAGATCTTTGTGCACGGTCGACTTACTGACCCCGAACTGGGCTGCCGCCTGCCGAACAGTTGCACCGGTTTGTATGATATAGTCACAGATTTCCAACACACGCTTTTCGATATATTCCTGCATAATGTACCTCCCACGCCCACACTGAACGGAGTATTTTATTATGCAGTATATGTCTGTTTTGCCGACACAATGACAGATTGACAGAAAATTCAGCCTGTCCTTTTACGGTGCGATGGCCGCTGCCTCCTCCCTGGTCAGATATTTCCAGCGCACCATGTCATCCAGCACCTGCTGCTGCCGCTGTGCCGCCAACTCCGGATTTACCGTAGGCGCATACACCGACGGCGCATTGGGGATACCCGCCAGCAGTGTGCATTCATACGCATTCATCTGCTCCGGTGTTTTTCCAAAATAGCCCATGCTGGCATCCGCAATACAGTAATAACCATCGCCGTAATAAATGCTGTTGATATAAAGCTCCAGAATTTCATCTTTTTCGTACAGTTCCTCGATTTCCCGCACCATAAACACCTCGGCGATTTTTCGCGTCAGTTCTTTTTTCTGCGTAAAAAACTGATTTTTCGCCAGCTGCTGCGTGATGGTACTGCCGCCTTCCATCATCTCACCAGCCTGCACGTTATGGTACAGGGCCCGGACAATGGCAATATAGTCCAGCCCTTTGTGTTTGTAAAACCGGTGGTCCTCTGCAGAAATCACCGCATCCAGGTAAATCTGCGGAATCTGTTCAACAGGGGTGTACGCCGGCTTGGCCTGAATCTGTGCCATCACCTGCTGCACCGGTGTTTCCAGCAGCGCCTCCTCATACATCTGATGTCCTTCGTACACCAGAAAGCCGCCAATGGCCAGCACACATAAAAAAATCAATATGAGAACCCGTGTCACGAGTCGTTTTATCCAGCGAAAAAATCTTCTAATCAAACTGTTATCCACCTTTATTGGCTTTCATCGTTCTACTACAAGCCAGTATTGCCAGAATTGCAAAAACATATCATGGTTTCATTCTCAGTCAAACAAAAAAATTCCTGCCTGAATCGGCAGGAAAACAAAGACAAATGAAACAATATCAAACTCGAAGGATATAAAAAATTCCCCGTCAGCGACGGGGATATGATATTTCTTTGAGCCGTTTCCTCGCATTGGGACGAAAGGGATTGGCGATATCCTTTTTACCGCACAATCTCGGCGTTGGCGGTGACGGCTTTGCTTAAGTCGGCGCTGCCGGCCAGTGTGGTGACAGTCTGACCTTCGATGCGGAATTCCACTTCCTCAATGGTGTCAAACTGACACAGCGTGTTGGCAATGGAATAGATAGCCAGCTGTTCGCTGTTGCTGCTGCTGGCTAACTGATTGCGCAGTTCCTGGCTGAAATCCACAATGCAGCGTTTTCCATCAGGTCTGATGTTGATGTCCAGCAGCTGGGTTCCGCCGGGCACGGCTGCTACCAGACCGCTGTTCGCATCAGGACCTTCCAGCAGGGTTTCCACTGTGGCGCGGGCCATGCCCTCTACTTTCGGAATTTTTTTTTCGGTTTTCACCAGCTGCTGCCGGTCGGCATCGGCAAAGTACAGGCTTACCGTCACTTCCTGTACCGGTTCGCCGATGGTCTGCACCGGTTCGTAGGTTTCTTCGATGGTGATGTCGTCAGGGTCCGGCACTTCCAGCTGATTCTGCTGTTCTTCCATGTCAGTATCGGTTTCATTCAGAGCCACGTCCTGCTGAAAATCCTGTTTCAGTTCCGACAATGTTTCGCTGGCGCGGTCACAGCCCGTGGCTCCGGTCAGCAGAAACACTGCCAGCAGTACAATTGTCCATCTGTTTTTCATCGTATCTCCCTCCAGTATGCAATATGCTGCTATCATATATATTGCGAAGGGATTATTTTAATTCGTAGGATTTGATTTTTGTTTTCGTCTGCACCTCAATTTCAAGCGCAGAGAATTGTTCCTCCCAGTTATCGGTCTGTACTAGCTGCGGATACCAGGCCTGCAGCCAGCGCCCCAGTTTCAGGGCATCACAGCCGGTCTGCTGCAGCAGGGTAAAATCATTCTGCGTTCGCTCCTTTATCATCTGATCAAGTTCCTGCTGTATCTGCTGATGAAACGCTTCGGTTTCTTCCAGAGAACGGCTTTTGACTTGCATATTATTTTCCGCCACGCGCAGGGAACCATACAGCGTGGCCCGCACACGCAGCGGCTCCTCTGATACCAGTTCCCATTTGCATCTGTCCTTTCGCACTTCCACTGTAAGATTGTCGTGATGTGCATTGGCCGGCAGCGTGTAAATCTCCGCTCCGCCGGTAATCCAGCGATAGCTGCCAAGCCACTTCTGGTCCATCCAGCGCAGTAATCTATTATCCTGCAGCAATGCTGCACCGTTCAGATAAAGGGCTTTTTCCTCCTTCACTTCGATACGGGGAATCACCAGCCCCTCTGTCAGGTGCTCATCCATAGCCAGATAATAATCGTTGATGATGGTATCACCGCTCTTCACAAACTGACGCTGATCCCGCAGTAAATTCATCAGATAATAGATATCCACATCGGCCAGCTTCAGCTTTGCCTGCAGCAGATCACCGGCAGAACCCTCCACTGCCAGCAGATTAGTGCGGCGGCGCAGCACGTGCTCTTTCAGTAAATATTCCAGTCCCTGCCCCGCATCGTGCTGCAGCAGCCCTTCCCCCAGCAGCACAATATCCAGATGGTTCAGATACAGTTCCCGCGGTGCCGAATAAGAAATCTGCTGCAGGGCCTCCGCCACCGAAGCCCCTTTCCCGTCAATCAGCCACATACTGTCACCGGAAATCTCTTCATCGGAGGCCGCCGGCATCACAAGCTGTACCGTCATGGTATACTGTTCCTCTTCATAGTCAATGGCGATGGTCTGGGCAATGGCCAGCTGATTAAATTCTTTTTTATCCCAGCAGCCGCCTGCAAACAGCATCACAAACACAAACAGCGGCAGCAGCTTCCAGATAACCGATGACTTCATGATGCCTGTCCCTCCTTTTTCCGGCTGTACACCACAGTCCCGAGCAGCACCACTGCCAGCAGTACCGGCACAAGACCCAGCGTGACAACAGATAACACCTGTTCCACATAAAACAGCTGCAGCAGATTCCGCATCACGACACACAGGCCTGCCGCCAGCAGCACAATACTCCAATGCAGCCACCGGCTTTTCTGTTTATGCAGAAGCTGATGCGCACTTTCCGTCACACTCCAGAGCAGCAATCCGCTGTTTACCAGTACAATCGGCATCCACATCGCCGTAAACAGCGCCTCGGTGCGCTCCAGGAAAGAACCGATCCGAATCATGCGGGCCAGTTCCAGCGGCAGCCAGATGAGTGAGCCGGTGCTGAACTGGCCAAACACACCTAACGCCAGCCCGACCCACAGCAGAAAAACGGCTGTGGACAGCACCATGGCACCAGCCAGCTGCCTGCCCGCATGTCTTGTCTGATTCCGCGCCGGATACACCATAAACAGTACCAGTAAACTACTGTAGAAAAAGATGCTGTGCAGTGCAGACTGCCGCAGCTGGTCAACATCGTTTATCTGCAGCGGCAGCATATTTTCCGGTGCAAAATTGCCAATACTTCCTGCCAGCGCCAGCAGAAACAAACATACTGCCAGCACAATGCACAAAATCAGCAGGCGGGCAATGTCCTCCAGGCCGTTCCAGGCCAGCCAGCCTGCCAGCAGAAAAACCGGAACCAGAATGGCCAGCCGCGGCGTGGTGGAAAATAACTGGGTGCTGAGAACCTCTACAAAACTGCTCAGACAGATGACAGCAAACACCAGATATAACAGCATGAAGCACATTCCTGTCACGGTGCCAAACGGCCTGCCCAGCATCGCTGTCAAGGATTGCGGAAAACTCTGCTCCCTGCATCGCTTTCCCCAGAATGCACACACCAGAATAATCAGCAGCCCGACTGCCACACCGGGCAATATAGATATCAGGCCAATCGTGCCATTGGTGCCAATCAGCAGATACGGCAGCAGCCAGAACAGACCGCCCTGCTGCAACAACAGTACCATCTGGAACATCTCGCGGTTGGAAATCAGTTTACTGCTGCCCACGGCTGTCATCTCCTCTCTCTTTCAAAGGCTGCACTCTGCGCTGCCAGAATCCCCGCTCCAGAATGCCCACATTGGCCTGCTGCGGCTCCCGAAACTGCGGCCGTACCATCATCTGCCAGCGCGGCGCACGCATCAGCACATCACGAAGCTCGTTTAATTTCAACGGTGCCAGCGGTTCCAGATACGGAAAACCGAAGGAGCGCAGATGAACCAGATGAAACAGAATGGCCATCACACCCAGCACCACACCGTACAGGCCGAATCCGGCAGCCAGTAACATCAGCGGAAACCGTAACAGCCGGATTGGATAGGAAGCCTCCATCGACGGTACCGTGAATGAGCCGATGGCTGTGATTGCCACCACAATCACCATCTGCGGTGCCACCAGATGAGCGCTGACTGCCGCATCACCGATGACCAGCGCCCCCACAATACCGATGGTATTCCCAACAGCCCCCGGCAAGCGAATGCTAGCCTCACGCAATAATTCAAAACATAATTCCATAATCAGGGCTTCCACAAACGCCGGAAACGGCACCCCTTCTCTGGCGGCTGCAATGCTTAGAAGTAAATTCAGCGGCAGCATCTCCGGATGATAGGAGGTGACCGCTACATACAGTGAGGGAAATAAAATTGCAATGAACAGCCCCATATAGCGAATCCAGCGCATAAATGTGCCGGGCGCCAGCCGGGTATAATAATCCTCCGGCGACTGCAGGAGCTGTACAAACAATAGCGGCAGCAGCAGTACGTCAGGAGATCCGTCTACCACCAGTGCCACCCGGCCTTCTAACAGCGAGGCTGCCACTTTATCGGGCCGCTCCGTATACTGTATCTGCGGGAACACAGAAAAGGGCGAGTCCTCTATATACTGTTCTACACAGCTGCTGTCTAAAATGCTGTCTACATTTTTGATATTGTCTAAACGGCGATGCACTTCGGCAATTATATTTTCATTGGCGACACCGTCCAGATACACAATGGAAACCGGTGTCCGGGTATAACGGCCCAGTGTTTTCTGTTCCAGCTTTAATTTATTTGTGCGCAGATGCCGGCGAATCAGCGCGGTGTTCACCCGCATGGCTTCGGAAAATGCCTCCTGCGGTCCGCGCAGCACCACCTCGTTTTCCGCTTTTCCCACCGAACGCTGCGGAAACCCTTTTGCATCAACTACAATGCCCTGTCGGCACCCATCAATCAGCAGCAGCACGTCACCGTTCATCATAGACTGACTGCCCTGTTCCAGGTCATCGATGATGGTAATTTCGCCGGCCGGCAGAAGGCACTCTTTTACAAAAGAAAAATATTTTTTTAAATCTGTTCCAGATTCTGCATCATTTTGGGCGATTTCTGCGTCTAGTAAAAGAGGCTGTAGAATATTATCGTGCACCACATCACTGCTGGTCATGCCATCGAAATAAAAAATGGCAGCCTGCCGTTCCTGCTGACCGCCGATGGTAACGTGCCGGTAAATGAAATCACTGCACCGGACATACTGCTGTTTCAGCCAGTCCATGTCCTGTTCCAGAATGCCGGAAACGGGAACCTGCGGTTCGGAAGAAGAGGATGCATCCACAACATGTGGTTTCTGTACGATGAGTTTTTTCATAACGCCCTCCTTTTTTTCCTTAGTATTCCCGCAGCCTGTTTCACTATACACCGGAATGTGACTAAAACTTTTGCCTATTCTGTACTTGTGTGATATAATAAGTTGATTAAAGGAGGTCTTTTTATGACTGAAAACAAGAGAAGTCAAAATCCTTCTCCAAAAAAGAAAACAAAAACCAGATATAAAATCCATTGGTTCCGGATTCTGTTTGCTGTGATTCTGGTCTGCGGCATCATCGGCTGCGGTGTTGTGGCCGGCGTATGCTTCAGTATCGCAAAAGATACGCCAGACTTAGAGAGTGTAGACCTGGACAGCTATTCGGTTACCACCAGCATCCTGGACAAAGATGGAAACTCTGTCGGAAATCTGCATGCCGGAGAAAACCGGGTGCCGGTGGACTTTAATGAAATCTCGCCAAATGCAGTCAATGCACTGGTGGCCATCGAAGACCAGCGGTTTTACACCCACAACGGGATTGACCCCATTCGTATCGGCGGCGCCATGATTGCCAATATCAAAGCCGGCGGCATTGTGCAGGGCGGCAGTACCATCACCCAGCAGCTGACCGGGCTGGTATTTCTGGACCGTACCGAAAAATCCTACACCAGAAAACTCAAAGAAGCAATTCTGGCGATGGAAGTGGAAAAAGAGTACAGCAAGGATGAAATTATTACGCATTATCTGAACCGCGCCTACTTCGGCGGCGGGGCCTACGGTATCGAGGCTGCGGCAGAATATTTCTTTGCCAAACATGCCAGCGAATTAACCGTGCCGGAAGCCGCTATGCTGGCCGGTTGTATCCAGAACCCGTCCAGGTGGTCGCCAATCGGATTCCCGGAAAATGCGCTGAAACGCCGTAATCTGGTACTGGACCAGATGGCGGAATGCGAATTCATCACCGCGGAAGAAGCAGAGCAGTACAAAGCAACAGAAATTCAGCTGTCTGATGTGCGTGTCACTGCAAAAGCAAATAACGGTATCACACCATACCAGTCCTTTATCAACCATATCATTGAAGAATCTCTGGTAGCACTGGGACTGGAAGATAACGACAAAGCGCTGTACACCGGCGGTTACATCATTCACACCACCATGGATCCTGCTGTACAGGGCCGCATGGAAGAAGTATTCAACGACGACAGCAACTTCCCGAACGAAAGTATTCAGGCAGCGATGGTTGTTACCGATCCCGAAACCGGTGCAATCCGCGGTATTGTGGGCGGCCGCCATCAGGAAGCTGCCCGTGAGCTGAACCGTGCAACCCAGTCGTTCCGTCAGCCTGGTTCTTCCTTCAAGCCGATTGCCGTTTATGCACCGGCCTTTGAAGCCGGCTATGGTCCGGGTACTGTAGTAGACGATTATCCGAAAGATTACAGCGGTCATGTATTTAAAAACAGCAACCGCACCTACAACGGTCTGGTTACCATCCGCAAAGGGATTGTATCCTCTCTGAACGTTGTGGCTGTGAAAACAATGGAAATGACAGGTATCGACGAATGCTATAAATTCGCGAAAAAGCTGGGCTTTTCCAAAATGACCGATGATGACCGGAACCTGTCCACCGCACTGGGCGGTTTAACCACAGGGGCCTCCCCTCTGGAAATGGCAGGCGCTTACGGCGCATTTGCCAATAACGGGGTATATATCGAGCCTTACGCCATCACCAAAATTACTGACCAGAACGGTAAAGTTTTATGGGAACACGATACCAAGAAGGAACCTGTGATGACAGAACAGAGCGCTTATCTGCTGACCAGCTGCCTGACCGATGCAGCCACCAGCGGTACCGGTTCCCGTGCAAAAGTAAAAGGTCATCAGACAGCTGGGAAAACCGGTACAACCTCCGATAACAAAGACGCATGGTTTGCCGGTTACACCAGACATTATGTAGGGGTTGTATGGATTGGTTACGATACTCCGAAAAAACTGGGCAGCAATGCCTTCGGGGGCACCCTGTCGGCACCAATCTTCAGCAAGGTTATGAACACCATTCATCAGGGTCTGCCGGCTGAAAACTTCACCGCACCGTCCGGCATCAGCACGGTGACCATCGATACCAAATCCGGTCTGCGGGCCAGCAGCGATACACCGGCTGAATATGTAACAAATGAACTGTTCAACAGCAAATATGTGCCGAAAGCATATTCCGATGTATGGCAGCCAGTTGCTGTTTGTCCGGTTTCCGGTCAGAAACTGAGTGCGGGCTGCCCTGGTCCTGCCGAAACCAGAATGGCGCTCGTTCGAAAAGAACCTTGGGTACCGATTGAAAATATGGTTCCTGCCGATGCAGTGCTGGAACTGACCACCGAATGTGAAATCCATGGCGGTGAAGCAGCAGCAGGCATCACCTTATCCGGCAACGGCCGCTACACAGCTGACGGCACACTGCAGTCTGTTGAATTACAGTGGACTGCAGCGCAGGGCGAACGGGTTGTTTACATGATTCACCGTGCAACCTCCGCAGATTTCAGCAACGGTGACCTGGTAGACGCTGCATCGGGCACCAGCTATATTGACGGTGCTCCAGTCAGCGGCGCAACCAACTACTATAGAATTGTGGCCATTGATGAAGTGAGCTCTCAGCAGCTGGGCGTATCCGGTATCATGTCCTTCGCGGCACAGACGGATGTTACGCCGCAGCAGCCGGAACAGCAGCCAGCCAGCACACCTACCGAAACACCAGCTAATACACAGCCGCAGACGCCTTCCGGCAGTATTTCCCTGAACGGCAGCAGCAGCAGCGGTGTTGTCTCTTTAACCTGGAATACACCTGGCAGCGGCAGTTATCAGTATTTCGTGTTCCGTGACGGTGCACAGATTGGCAAGGACAGCATCATCACCGAGCCATATTATACAGACAATACAGCAGAACCTGGCGTGGCTTACTCCTATTCGGTTATCTGTACTGAACAGAACGCCGAAGTAGCCCGTTCCAACAGTCTGACAGTACAAAACTAAAAATGAATTAACAACAAAAACGCGAATCGCGGCTGGTAACCCAGCTGTGATTCGCGTTTTTGAAATGTCAGAAAGCCGTCTTCTCACTGCTGTACACATACTGCGTTTCAGACTGGCTGCATTCCCATGCGGTTAAGCAACTTCATATTTCTGTTGTTTAACAGGTGAAAATAATCATCCTGTATTCAGATAAAGTGCAGCTGTCCCGGTTTCGTCCCTGTTTGCCGGACAGCCTTGCAAATCACATACAGGCGTGCTATAATCGCATCATAATCAAATAAGAAATCTTCAGGGCAGGGTGTAATTCCCTACCGGCGGTATAGCCCGCGAGCCGTAAGGCATGATTCGGTGAAATTCCGAGGCCGACAGTATAGTCTGGATGTAAGAAGATCGAAGCACAAAACGGATGAACTGTTTTGTGTCAATGGAAATTGCTCTGGGATGTTGATTCATTCCGGAGTTTTATTTTTACACAAAGATACTTATGTTTTCCGTCTTGCCCTGAACGCTTCGTTCAGGGTTTTTTCTTTTGGAGGTGACAATATGGATGACAATGATTATATGCGTTTGGCGTTACAGCTTGCCGAAAAAGGCTGTGGCTGGACAGCCCCTAATCCGATGGTAGGCGCTGTAATTGTGAAAGACGGTCAGATCATCGGTCAGGGCTGGCACGAAAAATACGGTCAGCCCCATGCGGAACGGAACGCACTGGCTGCCTGCACGGTTGACCCCAGAGGCGCAACCATGTATGTGACCCTGGAGCCGTGCTGCCATTACGGAAAACAGCCGCCTTGTGTAGACGCGATCCTTGCTGCCGGTATTCGCCGCGTTGTCATAGGCTCCGCCGACCCCAACCCCCTGGTTGCAGGAAAAGGCGTTGCCATTCTGCGGGCGCATGGAATTGAAGTGACAGAAAAAGTTCTGCAGGACGAATGTGACCGCTTGAACAGAGTGTTTTTCCACTACATCACAACAAAGCATCCGTTTGTGGTTATGAAGTACGCTATGACGATGGACGGAAAAATAGCAGCCTACACGGGTGCTTCCAGGTGGGTAACAGGTGAAGCAGCGAGAAGCCATGTGCAGCAGCAGCGCCACCGCTATAGCGGGATCATGGTAGGCGTCGGCACGGTATTGGCAGACGATCCCTCGCTGACCTGTCATATGGAAGGCGGGAAAAATCCTGTCCGCATCATTTGCGATACCCATTTGCGGACGCCGCAGCAATCACAGGTTGTTATGACTGCAAAAGCAATACCAACGATCCTTGCAACCTGCTGCACCGATCCGTCACGACACGCCCCCTATATACAGACCGGGTGCAGGGTGCTTTGCCTGAACGAAAAACACGGTCACGTGGACCTGTCCCAACTCATGAATCGGCTTGGACAGGAACAGATTGACAGCATCTTGCTGGAGGGCGGCGGCACGCTGCACTGGGCAGCCCTGGAAAGCGGTATTGTCCAACAGGTGCAGGCGTATATCGCTCCCAAACTGTTCGGCGGAAAAACAGCAAAAACACCGGTTGAGGGAATGGGTGTTCCAACACCTGACACAGCGTTTCGTCTGAAAAACAGCCGCATGATCCGGCTGGGTGAGGATTTTTTAATAGAAAGCGAGGTCGACTACCCATGTTCACCGGAATTGTTGAAGAAGTCGGAACTGTGAAGCAAATTGCGCGGAGGCAGCACTCCGCCGTGCTGATGATCCAGGCGCAGACGGTTTTGGAACATACAAAAGTCGGTGACAGTATCGCGGTGAACGGCATCTGCCTGACGGTCACACAGTTGTTTCCCGACAGTTTTTCCGCAGATGTCATGCACGAAACCCTCAACCGATCTGCCTTTTCACATCTTACCATCGGCAGTGCCGTCAATCTGGAACGCGCTATGCCCGCAAGCGGGCGGTTTGGGGGACATATTGTGTCGGGTCATGTAGACGGAATCGGTCATATCACCCGCATCCGGCGGGATGATACGGCAGTATGGTACACCATCCATGCAGAACCGTCGATCCTGCGCTATGTGGTGGAGAAAGGCTCTATCACAATAGACGGCATCAGCCTGACTGTGGCAGAGGTTGACCAGGAGAGTTTCTCCGTGTCCGCCATCCCGCACACGGTCGGCAAGACCAGCCTGCATGATCGGCGCAAAGGGGATCCGGTCAATCTGGAAACAGATATAATCGGCAAGTATGTTGAAAAACTGCTGAAGCCTGCACCGGATAAAAAACACAGCTCCATCACAAAAGAAATGCTTTCATATTATGGATTTTAGGAGGTATAAAATATGAACTTCAACACCATCGAAGAAGCGCTAACAGATTTAAGACAGGGTAAAATCATTCTGGTAACGGACGACCCCGACCGTGAAAACGAGGGCGACTTTATCTGTGCCGCCAAGTTTGCTACAACGGAAAACATTAACTTCATGGCAACCTACGGTAAAGGCTTGATCTGTATGCCCATGTCCGAGATGTTTGTGAAAAAGCTGAAATTCCCGCAAATGGTACAGCACAACACCGACAACCACGAAACGGCATTTACGGTGTCCATCGACCATATCTCCACGTCAACAGGCATTTCTGCTGCTGAGCGTTCGGTCACAGCACTGGCCTGTGTGGACGATAACGCAAAAGCCGAGGATTTTCGGCGGCCGGGACATATGTTTCCCCTTCTGGCAAAGAAAAACGGCGTACTGGAACGGAACGGTCACACGGAGGCCACGGTGGATTTATGCCGTCTGGCAGGTCTGAAAGAGTGCGGCCTTTGCTGTGAGATTATGCGCGATGACGGCACGATGATGCGTACTGCTGAACTTGCAGAATTGGCCGAACGGTTTCAACTCAAGTTTATTACCATTCATGACTTGCAGGAGTATCGTAAGCGTCATGACAAGCTAATAGATTTGGTGACGACGGTGAATATGCCCACAAAGTACGGAAACTTCAAGGCGTATGGTTTTGTCAGCCGCCTGAACGGAGAACACCATATCGCTTTGGTAAAGGGCGAGATCGGTGACGGTAAGGATGTTCTGTGCCGTGTTCATTCGGAGTGCTTAACAGGCGACGTCTTTGGATCTTTGCGCTGTGACTGCGGGCAGCAGTTGGCTGCAGCCATGACACAAATCGAACAGGAAGGCCGGGGTGTCCTGCTCTATATGCGGCAGGAAGGGCGAGGAATCGGTCTGATTAACAAACTGCGCGCCTATGAATTGCAGGAACAGGGCATGGATACCCTAGAGGCCAACCTTGCGCTTGGCTTTCGCGGGGATGAGCGGGAGTATTTTATCGGCGCACAGATTTTACAGGAATTGGGGGTTAAGAGCCTGCGTCTGCTGACGAATAACCCGGACAAGGTTCATCAGTTTTCAGAGTTTGGCCTGGAAATCTCCCAGCGTGTCCCGATTCAGATGGCCGCCACCCCCTATGACCGCTTTTACCTGCAAACGAAGCAGGCACGAATGGGACATATTCTGGAATACTAATTAATAAAGAAAGGAACGAATACTATGAAAACATTTGAAGGTAAGCTGGTTTCTAAAAATATCAAGGTGGGTATCGTTGCATCCCGTTTCAACGAATTCATTACAGCAAAGCTCCTCAACGGTGCGATGGACGGTTTGCTCCGGCATGATGTACGGGAGGATGATGTCCATATCGCATGGGTGCCGGGTGCTTTTGAAATCCCGCTGATTGCTTCCAAAATGGCAAAGAGCAGGAAATATGACGCCGTGATCTGCCTTGGCGCTGTGATCCGAGGCGCTACCACCCACTATGATTATGTCTGCAGCGAGGTTTCAAAAGGCATTGCCGCTATTTCTCTGGAGAGTGGTGTGCCTGTCCTCTTTGGCGTGCTGACCACCGAAAATATCGAACAGGCCATTGAGCGGGCCGGCACGAAGGCTGGCAACAAGGGTTATGACTGTGCTGTCAGCGCCATTGAAATGGTCAACCTGCTCCGTGAAATGGACGCAGAATAACCTCCCATACAGGCACCGGCCATGATTATCATTCAATCCAGAGAGTCCGGACAAGAACTGGAAGAAAGGATACTTACGATCTTAAAACGGGAGCAGATCGACGCGGAACAGTTTTCTTTCAGCTCACGATACAAATTGACGTTTCCCGATTTGACCATAGACGGGAACTCGCAACAGGTCTTTCAAAAGGGAAAGAAAGTCGCACTGGCGAGGATCGAGTTCAACTTGCTTCTGTTCCTTGCCTCCAATGCGGGAACTGTTTTTTCCAAAGAGGAATTGTTCTGCGCCGTGTGGGGAAGGGACAGCGAAAATACCATGAAGGTTGTTGCCAACACCATCTCCAATTTGCGCAAGAAAATTGGAGATAGCAGCAGCCATCAGCCCTACATTCGCACAGTACGGGGCGGGTATGTATTTGATACGCCCTTCTAATCAAATACCCTCTTTGCTGCATAACATATCCAGCAAAGAGGGTATTTGTCTTTTTATCTTATTTTCGCTCGCATTATCTAACACTGCCCTGTCGCTTTCAAGTAAATCCCCAGTTCCAGCTCCAGTGCCACCTGCAGCCCTTTGGGATTCAGCTGAAACTTACAGTTATGGTGCGGTGCTATTTTATCCGGCTCATCGGCGGCCATTCCCACATAGCACATACTGCCCGGTTTTTCCAGCAGATAATAGCTGAAATCCTCACCGTTCATGGCCGGTTCGGTGGTCCATCGCTCATAGCCCAGTTCGTCCACGACCTGATTAATCAGTGCGGTTTCTGCCGCAGTATTGATGGCTGCCGGATACCCCAGTGTGGTGGAAACATCACAGGTACATCCGTAGGCCGCACACACGCCGCGGCACACATCCCGCAATCGGGCAAACAGCTGCGCCGTCAGTTCATTATTAAACGTGCGAATGCTGCCGCCCAGTGTTGCCTCTGAGGCGATGATATTCTCCCGCTGCCCGCCATGAATATACGATACCGTCACAACGGCTTTCTCCAGCGGGCTGGCTTTCTCTGCCAGCAGCTGATTGATGGTGGTTGCCATGGTGCAGGCCACCGGCACCGGATTCAGCGCCTGATCCGGATTACAGATATGGCCGCCCTTGCCGTGAATTACCACATCGTATTTGGCTACCGAGGCCGATGTAGCCCCGGCTGTGGTGGCAATCACACCCAGCGGCACCATAGAAGAACAGTGATAGGCATAAATGGCATCCACATCCTGCATCACGCCTTCCTCACAGATCGTTTTTCCGCCGCCCGGCAGTTTTTCCTCGGCGCTCTGAAAAATAAATTTCACGCTGCCTTTTACCAGTTCCCGGTGCTCCGATAATACCTTTGCCAGCGTCAGCAAGGTGGCTGTGTGCCCGTCATGACCGCAGGCATGCATCACACCGTCGTTTACCGACTGCCACGCAAGCCCGGTGACCTCCTGAATCGGCAGCGCATCCATATCCGCCCGAAAGGCAATGGTCGGCCCCGGTATATCGCCGTGCAGAATGCCCACCACACTGGTTCCGCTGATACCGTCCAGCAGCCCAATCTCCATAGCAGTCAGCCGTTCTTTGATATAAGCACTGGTTTCATATTCTGCAAAGGATAACTCCGGATGGGCATGCAGATGCTGAAAATATTCAATTTGTATGGCTTCGTATGCAGCAGCAAGATTCTGTACAAATGTTTTCATGGTAAACCCCTTCTTGCTATTCTTTATGGTTGGCAATATACACCATTACCAGAATGGCTGCACCCACAACAATCGGCGCCGCAAGAACCAGTATCCCTACAATAGACATCGCTCAGCCAACACTCCTTTCACAGTGCTTTGCTTACAATCTGATAACAGCATCCCCTTTTTTGATATCGCCGCCGCGGATAACCTTGCAAAACAGGCCTTCATGCGGCAGCAGACTCACGCCAAAGGTGCGTGTCACCACGCTCGGATGATCCGGCTTGCCAATCTGGCTTACTTCCAGCACGGCACT
Source organism: Peptococcaceae bacterium (assembly GCA_017547685.1). Lineage (GTDB taxonomy): Bacteria > Bacillota > Peptococcia > Peptococcales > Peptococcaceae > UBA7185. Next base: position 23,760 of record JAFYPD010000043.1, on the reverse strand, counting down.
GTCACCCAGCTGAAACCGGTCTCCCGGCTGCAGGTTCAGCGTATCCATGCCGTCGATTAAAATGTTTTCTGCAAAATCCCCGGGACCCATGGTCAGATTGTGTTCCCCGTTGGACTTCACCACACTGCCCCAGTTCAGGCAGGTTACCTGACGGTCCCAGTCGCCGCCGTGGCCGTCGCCTTCAATGCCAAAACCTTCTACAATAGTAGCTTCTGTTGTTTCTTTTTTCAGTTCGCCGCGCCGCGCACTGATGCTGATTGCATAGATTGTTGCTGTCATGTGATTTCCTCCTGTTTTACAGTGTAGTATTCATCCAGACGGTTCATACCGCCGAACAGATAATTATACTGCACAATTTTATATGATTCAATCGCTTCAGTCAGTTCCGTCTCATCGGTATGATAGTAATAGTTGCCGTTATGGTCCGCATAGCCCAGTGCATTAATCATCGGCACAGCCTCATACAGCTGATCCAGATACTGGTTGTACACCGGCAGTTCCACACCGGCCACTTTCATTGCCAGCGTAGACAGATAGTTGGCGCTGATGTTTTCATAATAGGCTTCTTCAATGTCATAGTTGGCCCAGATAAAGAACGGCGCAATGTAACGGCTCTGTACCTCTTCCAGATTCAGCTCATTCAGCGGTTTCCCTTTCAGCGCTGCAATAAAATCCCCTTCCACACTTGGCTGGTGATCGCCGAAGAACACAATCACTGTCGGTTCGTCAACATTTTTGAAATAGGTAATCAACTCCCGCAGCGCAGTATCGGATGCACGCATAAGCGACAGGTACTGCTCTGTCTCGTTAAAATGCCCGTATTTCCCCTGCAGCGACACCCATTTCGGAATGCCGATGGTATCCAGCTGATAACCGCCGTGATTCTGGATTGTCACATTAAACAGGAAGAGCTTTTCATCCTCTTCTTTTTCCTCAAACAGCCGGATTACTTCTTTGTAGTTGCTGCTGTCAGTCACGTAAGCGCCACGCATATATTCTGGGTGTTCCATATCCGCTTCTGTCAGGAACTCTTCAAAGCCGAAATACGGATATACACTGTTGCGCCGCCAGCTGTCCGGCTTGCCCGGATGGAACGCAATGGCTTTGTAGCCCTGGTCTTTTAAGATGCTGGCCATGCTCGGCGTTTCATTGCCGATATACTGCTGATAGGCCATAACGCCGTTCGGCAGAAAGGCCGTGGTTAAACCAGTCAGGAACTCAAATTCGGAGTTGCAGGTACCGCCGCCCAGCACACTGACCGCCAGATTCCCGCGGATGGTGTTTTCCTGCAGTGAATCATAGTAAGACATCACCGGCACCGAAGTTGTAAAGTCACCATGGACACGCAAATCAGCATAAGACTCATTCATAATGGCAATGATATTTGGTTTCTCTGCGGCAGCGGCAGCCGCAGGCTGCGCCTCCTGCGTTCCGGCAGCAGCCGGCACAGCATCGTTGTTTTTATCTGCTTTGTTATTGTTGGCCGCCTTGTTCTCTGCCGCTTTTCGCAGAATCTCCTGCGCCGCACTGGCAGAATAGTGATCCGGTTTTTCCGGCCGCAGATATTTGCCCGCCATCGCCAGAGACAGTGCAGTGCCGTAATCCGCATAGCCCTGCAGCGGGTTCCAGAAGTTGATGACCAGATTGTTCTCCTTCCAGTTCTCATCATCATAAAACTGCCCCGCACTGACAAACAGAAACGCCAGCAGCACCAGATTGCCCACAAAATCATACCAGTGACGGCGTTTTGCACGAAACTCCGCAATACAGGCCAGGCAGATACCGAAAAACGTAACGCAGCCTGTCATCAGCAGCGCTGTGTTCATCGTAATCACGTAGTTGCCCGCCACATCGGCCGCCGTTCCAATGGACATCACATCAGTCAGCTGCAGCGGACTGCTGCGAAACAGCAGCACATGATAGTTGATGGCACCCACCAGATAACAGAACACCGAACCGGCAATGATACTGAACCGGTAGTGATTGGTTATGGCAAACAGCAGCAGATACACCACCAGACACCAGAAATAATTCAGGTGAAACAGATTTTCCGGCAGTTCTGCCGCATCCTGCCCGCCGAAAAACTCAATGATATGCACCATCACATAAGGCAGAATCAGAAAGGCAGCAATGATCCAGATGCCGTTCAGCCATTTGGGCATCTCCACCCGCACCGACTGGGCATAACAGCCGCAAATCAGAAGCGCCAGCACCAGATTGAGTTTCCGCTCATCCAGCCAGCCGTAATAAATAAACAAATCCATATTCACCGCCACGAGCCCGACACAGAACAACGTCAGCACAGCAGTGAAAATCAGTCGTTTTTTCGATACAGTCAAGTTCAATATGAACTCCCCCAGTTCATTTTTGCTCATACAGTTTTTATTATACTGAATATAGCATAGAATGCGCAAGTAAAAATCCAAAGAAAGACCGGTCTTCATCAAATCTTGATATAATGCGGGAAAACGGCGGCTGTTTTCCGTACAATACATGATATTGATTTATGGATATTCATTAGTATTATAGTAAGATACTTCCAAATTTATTCTTTACAAATAGAATTACGCGTCGTATAATAAATTTACCAGAAAATTACGTAGTATTATAAGGTACTTTTACTTTATTTTCAACACGCCTTTTCCAGGACATCATGTCGGCACATATCCACAGTACATTCATGCGGATACGTGATGTCCTACTGCGTTATCACTCTGTAATTTATTATGCGAAAGGGGACTTGTTTATTGGGAAAAGCAGATACAATTACCAGACAGTACATGAACGATAGCACCATCTTTGCTGACGCTTTTAATTTCTGGATTTATAATGGCCGTCAGGTAATTCAGCCGGAACAGCTTCAACCGTTGAATACAACTGCTGTTGAAACGCTTTTTACTTCTGACGGAAAAAATGTTCCTATACAGAAAATCCGTGATACATTAAAGTATCTCACTGTCATGACAGACGATGCGGCAGCCTATGCCGTTCTCGGCATTGAAAATCAGACCGACATACACTATGCTATGCCTGTCCGAACAATGCTGTACGATGCCCTGGAATATACAGGACAGATTCAAAGAATTGCCGCAAAACACAAACAATACAGAGAATTTGGTACAACCAACGGGGAATATTTATCCGGTTTCTACAAAAACGACAGGTTACTGCCCGTTATTACACTGGTTATCTATTTCGGCCCCGATGAATGGGATGCTCCAGTCAGTCTGCACGAAATGATGCAAACAGATAATCGTGAACTGTTGCAACAGGTGGAAAATTATAAAATCCGACTCATCGCGCCACAGCAATTAACCTCGGAAGATTTTCAGAAATTTCAGACCACACTGGGGCCAGTATTGCAATTTATCAAACATTCTAAAGAAAAGGAAAAACTGGAACTGTTATTGCAAGACGAAACATTCCAGAAAATAGATTACACGGCAGCTATGGTAATCAACAGCTGTACGCATGCAAAATTTACTTTTGAAAAATCAGAAGGGGTCGTTAATATGTGTAAAGCATTAGATGATATTCGAGAGGAATGTCGTGAAGAGGGCCGAACCAGCGCTCGTATAGAAGAACGCAAGAAGTTGGCAGTTAACTTACTCCAATCTAATATGCCCGTGGAATTTGTTGCAAAAATGATTCCGGATTTTCCTCTGGAAACCATTCTGCAACTAAAGCAGGAATTACAGAACGTATAATATCCATAAACTTTACAAAGAACGGCGGCTATGCACTTCTATCTGTGCACAACCGCCGTTCCTGTTTTCAACATCAGTTTCATCGTGATACCATCTGTTCGAAAAACCTTGTACCAGTGGATTTATCCACTTTTTTCACACTTATCCACAAACTTATCCACAGATATCCACCACTTCCCGCGATTTAGCAACATCCTTTCCACACGTTTTTTTCACCTTATACACAAGAATTATCCACTTTATTCACAGGTTATCCACAGGATTAACCCCGCTGTTCGGTAGGAGATCTCCTGTTTTATTTTATATTCAGAAATGCGTGATACCCTCTGGCGGCCTCATACAAGTCAGCCTTGCTGATGACTTCCCACGGGGCGTGCATATTCAGCACCGGCACACCGCAGTCGATAACCTCCATGCCGTACAGCGCCGCAATGTAGGAAATGGTGCCGCCTCCGCCGTAATCCACCTTGCCCAGCTCCGCCGTCTGCCAGGTAACCGACGCATCATCCATCACCTTGCGCAGCACACCGATGTATTCGGCGTTGGCATCGTTGGCCCCGGACTTGCCGCGGGAACCGGTGAATTTTTTCATCACCATCCCGCCGCCCAGATAAGCGCAGTTGCGTTTGTCAAAGGCATGGGCGTAGGTCGGGTCAAAAGCCGAACTCACATCGGTAGATAACATTCTGCTGCGGGATAAACACCGGCGCAGTTTTAAATCACTGCAGCTGCCGGTCAGTTCCAGCAGTTCTGCCACTGTATTTTCAAAAAAGCGGGATTTCATCCCGGTAGCCCCTACACTGCCGATTTCCTCTTTATCTACCAGCAGGCAGCACACCGTTTTCTCCTGCTGTTCGGTGTTGAGAAAAGCTGTCAGCCCGGCAAAGGCACACACGCGGTCGTCATGGCCGTAAGCCATAATCATACTGCGGTCCAGCCCGCAGTCTTTTGCTTTGCCAGCCGGTACCACTTCCAGTTCGGCGGAAATGAAGTCATCCTCCTCCATGCCGTACTGTTCCTGTAGCAGCTCCAGAATATACGCTTTCACCGCATCTTTTTCTTTTCCTGCCAGTGGACGGCTGCCCACCAGTAAATCCAGCGCTTCGCCTTCCACCACTTTGCTGCCCTTCTTCTCCAGCTGCTCCCCTGCCAGATGCACCAGCAAATCGGTCACGCCGATTACCGGGTCGTCTTCTTTTTCACCGATATTCAGTTCCACGGTGGTGCCATCTTTTTTCACAACCACACCATGGATGGCCAGCGGCAGTGTCACCCACTGGTATTTTTTGATACCGCCATAATAATGGGTATCAAAATAAGCCATGCCGGCCTCCTCATACAGCGGATGCTGTTTCAAATCCAGACGGGGCGAATCAATATGCGCCGCCACAATCTGCAGCCCCTGTTCCAGCGGCGCCTTGCCCAGCTGAAACAGCGCCACCGTTTTGTCCATGGCAACGGCGTACAGTTTGTTCCGCATCGGCACTTTGCCCTCCACAACATCCTGCAGATTCACATACCCCGCAGCCTCTGCCTGCCGTACTGCCTCGCGGGCACATTCCCGCTCCGTTTTTCCTGTATCTAAAAACTGCCGGTACTGCTTCGCCAGCATCTCCAGTTTTGCCAAGTGTGTTTCATCGTATTGTTCCCATGCTTTTTTCCCCATTGTAATCCCTCCGTATGTCAGAATATGTCAGAATAGACTTGCAATTCTGTTTTCTGTTTTCGACCAGCTGCAGCGTTTTACCTGTCTTTTTATCGCTCTAAAAACGATAAATCTCTGCCTTCCGGCTGGAACTTCTGCATCGGAGACGATTTTTCCCATGGCTTCGGATATTGTTTCTGCTGCTTTTCCTCCAGCTTCAACAGCTTTGCCCCGCTGGGCTGCGGCTTCACCTTCACTTCAAAAAATCCCTTCCAGCGCCGTTTCACCGACTGAGCCACAATCCGGCTCATCTGCGCTCCATTGCCCGCCGACAGCTCAATCAGATTTTTTAACAGTGCCTCTAATCCCCAGAGTGTCAGCGTCCATCCGTTTTTGCGGCGCATCTCCGCCCACTGGATTAAATCGCCCTTCATCGCAGAGCCGAACATTTCGCAGAACTGCTCAATATACGGGCGAAACCGATTGGTGAGAATGATATCGCCTGCATTTCCGCATTTTCCATAAGCTGCATTTGCAGGGGCGAATGACCCTGGCGCGCTTTTTTGCACTGGAATCCGCCCGTTTGATGCAGACGATTGCTCTACCGTTAATAGCTGACTAGCAGCATTCCCCGAATTTTCCGGTGTCACTTCCACCGCTTTTGCCTTCTCGCCCACAACTCTGCCGTTTAACATCAACGTGTAAAAAATCTGCTGATGCTCATCCTGACGGATTTCCAGAAACCCTTTGTCGATTAAAGTCTGGCGCATAGTCTGCAGCCCCTGGCGGGTTACATCCAGCATAGCGGTCAGAACCGCGGTATGCTGCTGCACATCAGCAAACTGATTTTTGCGCTGCATGGTGAAAAACAGATGGTGCCACAGCAGAATCGCACCGGCAGACAGATTTTCTTTTACGGCATACTGGTTGAATCGTTCAATGGCATATAACATAGCGGCATCGCTCCTTCGCGGTTGTATTTCTTTGCATATCAGCATAGCACAGCCGCTCTTGCCCGTGCAAAGCAGGATAACCGACAGAAAGCAGGATTTCCGACGCCGGTTATCCTGCTTTTCTGCTGTTTATCCTGTTTTTCTGTCTGATATCCTGCCTCAGAAAAAATTTTTTCGCTCAACCAGTACCTCTGAGCGATATCAGGATAAAAATAATCTGTTGTTTCAGGCGTTTCTGGCAGAATGTTTCTCCTGTTTTCTATGTTTAAAACTGTTTTGTAATGTTTTAATTATGTTTTAGTGTTTTTATGTTTTATAATATTATTATAAATATATAAGCATTCGTAGAATAACAGGCAGAGAAAAAGGTGCCAACCAGTGTTGACACCTAATGTACATCTTATCTTTCCAGCAATTCTACCATTCTGTTTGCACACTTGTTTACAAAAGCATCAAAGTTCTTTAATCGCTTGGTTTTATGCATTTTTCATCGTGCGCAATTCTGCTACTGGTAAATCTGTTAACTCTGCGATTTTTTCAATCGTTAATGTTCCATCCAGCAAAAGACGATTGGCCATCGTCCGGAGCGCATTCTGTTCTCCCAGTTCTATTCCTTCATTACGGGCATCTTCCCGCATATCATCCAGTGCTTTGCACATATTAACTGCTCCTCTCGCTTCTTCAAATCGTAACTGTGCATTGGTACAGCTGTTAATTACCATCGCAGCTGTATGATCCAGGTTTTTAAACAAATCCTGCTGTACCAGCTCATCTAATCTGTCTTTTTCTCTCGAATGTTTAATAAATTGTAATACCGGCCCAAGCGATGTCTGAAATTTCTGAAACTCATCGTCGTCAAGCTGCTGTGGTGCAATCAGCCGGATGCTGTAATTTTCAATCTGCTGCAGCAGAGTCAAGCAGATGCAGCTGCTCCGGCTGAATCACCTGTTCTCCATCGTACACAAAATAGTTAAATGCATCGGCAAAAATCTGATTGTCGCTCATAAACTGTTTGGTTATCGTGTCCGCTTTTCCCAATTATCTTGTCTCCTTTCATCATCTGAACTGCAGATGCATACGCAGGAGGACGTCGTAAACCGATGCAGCGAATAAAACCGCATCTGTTCTACGCCGACTTGACGTCCCGGGCAAGGCGTGGTGTAAATAGAGTATGTTTGCCTTTTTCTACGCAACTCTCTGGTAAATATAGTATACGACGTGTGATTCTATTTGTAAAGAATTTGATTACCAATAATTTCCTGTTATTGCGACAACCCTGCATGAAAATCCGACAGCATGTTTGTTTTCAGGTATTCTTTCCCTGACAAATCCGTATTTTTCATATTTCTAATTAAATGCTTCAAAAAAAACCCCGGCCGGATATCCTCCAGCCAGGTTCTCGCTCTACTTGTTATTCCATTTTTCCGCATTTGTTTTTGCAGCTGCAGCTTCCGCATCCGCAGCTGCAGTAGTTGCCGGCTTTGTACTGCCTGTACTTTTTGTAGATGACCCAGCCGGAGTACAGCACGATAGCTGCGGTGATAAGAACGGTTGCTTCCATCCGGCCTCCTCCTTATACAAACAGCATTCCGATACGGTATACGATAAAGGTTACCACCCACGCCACAATTAACTGGAACACCATCGCCTGGATGGTCCAGCTCCAGCTGCCCGATTCCCGCCTGATGGTTGCCAGTGTCGCCGTACATGGGGTATACAGCAGACAGAAGGTCATTAATGCGTAGGCGTTCACGGCACCGAAGCCCATTGCCGCTAAAATTGCTACCATATCACCCATACCAGCCTCAGAGTTCAGATTGTTGATGCCAAACAATACGCCGCAGCTGGATACCACCACTTCTTTTGCCGCTAAACCGGATAGCAGCGCCACCACAATCTGCCAGTAACCTAACCCGATTGGTGCAAAGACTGGTTCCAGAACGCTGCCCGCAATGGCGCCGAAGCTCTGGCTCATATCTTCCGCCAGGCCGCCCGGCCCGCAGTTCAGCAGAATCCACATCAGAATGGATGCAACAAAGATAACCGTACCGGCTCTTGTCACATAGTCCTTTACTTTTTCCCATACATAGATGGCAATGCTGTATGCGTTGGGCGCTTTATATTCCGGCAGCTCGATTAACAGATTGTTTCTGCTTTCTTTTTTGTCCGTCAGTTTCAGCACAAATGCGGTAATCAGCGCTACCACAATCCCCAGAATATACATGGAGTAAGCGGCGATCATGGCATTGTCGCCGAAGAACATCTGCGAGAACACCACATAGATTGGCAGACGTGCACTGCAGGACATGAACGGTGTAATCAGAATGGTTTTGCGCCGATCACGCGGGTCTTCCAGGGCACGGGATGCCATCACCGCCGGAACGGTACAGCCGAAGCCCAGCAGCATCGGGATAAAGGCACGGCCGGATAGCCCGAGCCGCCCCATGATGCCGTCCATCACGTAAGCCACGCGCGCCATATAGCCGCTGTCTTCCAGAAACGCCAGCGCCAGGAACAGGATAAAGATGTTCGGCAGGAACGTGAGAATGGTTCCTACCCCGGCCACAATCCCGTCAATGATTAAGGATACCAGTACATCATTCACCTGTAACGCTGTCAGACAATTCAGAATTCCGCCGGAGCACCACTCGATGGCAGGCTCTACAAAAGCGCCTTTGATACCGTCGCCGATGGTGAAGGTGAGGGCAAATACCAGCGCCATCACGCCTAAAAAGACTGGCACACCCCAGAACGGATGGGTCAGCAAGGCATCAACTTTGTCGGTGCGTTCTGCCTTGGCTTCTTTGTTAATCAGCACTTCACTAATGATTTCTTCGATAAAATCATATTTCTGATTGATGATATCTTTTTCGTAGCTTCTATCCAGCACCTCCGGCAGATGTACCGGATAACGCGCCATAATATCGGCATCCCGCTCCAGAAGTTTCAGTGCATGCCAGCGGTAGTTTTGCAGATCCGGATACTGCTTTTTCAGTTCATCGGTCACCGCGTCGATTTTATCTTCAATCAGATCACTGTACACCATAGCATATTCGGCATGGTGGTCGTGCTGGTGTGTACTCTGCTCTTCCAGATCATCGTGGTCGTGTACCAGCACCACAGTTTCGTTATCTTCATCGTGATGATGATGGGCTACGGCGTGCATCAGCACATCCAGCCCGCGCTTTTTGCGCGCCGATACCGGCACAACCGGGATACCCAGCATTTCCGGCAGACGGTGCATATCAATTTCCATGCCGCGCTCCTCCACAATGTCCATCATGTTCAGCGCCAGCACCACCGGTTTGCCCAGTTCAATCAGCTGCAGCGTTAAGTACAGATTGCGCTCCAGCGCTGATGCATCGGCGATATCCACAATCACATCCACATCATCACTGAGAATAAATTCACGGGACACCTTCTCCTCCATGGTATAAGAGGTTAAGCTGTAAATCCCCGGCAGATCCACCAGTTTAAAGGTATGGTCATGATACTGCATGGAGCCTTCTTTTTTCTCTACTGTAACGCCGGGCCAGTTGGCCACTTTCAGCCGCGCACCGGTATACGCATTAAACAGCGTTGTTTTCCCGCAGTTCGGGTTGCCGATAAATCCAATATTAACAGTTTCTTTCATCGTCATTGCACACCCGCCTCCTCAATCCGGATTCCGGCAGCAATGTGATATCCCACTGCGAACCGGGTACCGCGCACCTTTACAATCACTGCACCCTTTGTTTTTTTGTTTAATACGGTAATGCTGGTTCCCTCGGTCAGCCCCAGTGCTTCCAGACGGCGCTCCACCGGCAGTTCCAGCCCTGTTACTTCCACAACCCGATAGGTTTTGTCCATGCAGCTATCGTTCAAATTCACGAAACGTTCCTCCTTGCCTTGCAATTACAACTTCAAGTCTGCATTGTATTTTATCACTGTAATCATAGTTTTGATTTCTTTTACTTTCCTATTTTCTCTAAGGCCTGAATCTGCTGCTCGCTATTGTAACAGTAATAGCGGATATAACCGGCATGATCCAGAAATGTGACTTCCGCTGTATATACATAGCGCTCCTCCGGATTATATATCACACGGATATCGGCAATATCTGCCTTTCCATACCCCTGCGCCTGCAAATAGCTGTACACCTGCCGCTCCATCATGTAACAGGCCAGCGGTGACCCGAACTGATTCAGCAGCAGAACTGCCACCAGCAATAGAATGGTTGTAACCGTACAGAGCTTTCTCCAGATGTGCGACATAGGCTCCCCTCCTTTTGCATCGTCAATCAGTTCATGCTTCGCCGCTGCCGTAGCCTTTGCTGTGCAGCTCGTCGGCCAGTTCCTCCAGTTTGCGCATACGATGATTAATGCCCGATTTGCCCAGCGGCGGATCCATCATGGTACCCAGCTCTTTCAGGCTGATTTCCGGATACTGCAGCCTGGCTTCTGCAACTGCCCGCAGCCCTTCGTTCAGCTTTTCCAGCCCGTAATATTTCCGCACAAATTCAATGTTGTTCTTCTGACGCACCGCGGCATCAATGGTTTTATTCATGTTGGCGCTCTCGCAGTTCACCAGCCGGTTTACCTGGTTGCGCACCTCTTTCTGTATGCGGATATTTTCCAGTTCCAGCAATGCCTGATGGGCACCGATGATATTTAAAAAATCGGCAATCTGTTCGCTTTCTTTCAAATACACCAGCAGTACATTTTTCCGGCTGCTGATTTTCGGATGCAGGCCGAAGGTTTCAATCAGTTTCACCAGCGAGTCAGCATATTCCTCACTGTTGGCCACAATCTCCAGATGATAGCTGTTCATCGGGTCGCTGAGAGAGCCGGCGCCCAAAAACACGCCGCGCAGATAGCTGCGTTTGCAGCATTCCTTTTTTACCAGCGTCTCGCTGATTTCCGGGTTATACATCAGCCCGTCCTTCATCAGCCCCAGGGTGTCCAGCACTTCCATCACCTTCGGCTGCCCAGGCACGCGCACCAGATATACATTATTTTTTTTCAGTCTGGTCCGGCGCTGCACGGTAATCTCCGTTTCCACATGAAACAGCTTTTTCAGCCCTTTAAACGCTTTTCGTGCCACTGCCGCATTTTCTGTCACCAGTTCCAGGCCAATCCCTTTGCGGCTGCCGATTAAAATAGTGCCGTCCATGCGCACCAGCCCCGCCAGCTCCGCAATCTCGCAGCACTTTTTGTCATGTTCCAGGTGTGCCAGTTCATTTTTTATCTCATTGGAAAAAGACATTCCATTCACCCTGTTCTTTCTTTATTTCATCGTTTCGCGGCCTTGCCCCGGCGGTTTTTCTTTTTTACAGCTTTGTAGTTATGCCGCCAGCCGGCAGCACCCCAGAACCCGTGCCGGATATAAATCTGATCCATAATGGTTTCCGCCAGCTGCACCGAATCATGGCGCAGCACATGCTGTTCATTCAGCAGATTGGCCTCCACCACCTTCACTTTCAGCAGTTCCAGCTGTTCCTTCTTATACGTAACCGGCACAGCACCTTCCTCGGCATAGCGCTGCAGAACCGCTCTGTTCATGGCTGCATGGTTATTTACGATAATATAATCTACAATCCCTTTTCGGCCATGCTCTAATAACGACAGCAGATGGTCTTCCGCCGTGAAATGGTCAGTTTCACCGGCCTGTGTCATCACGTTGCACACGTAAAATTTCATGGCAGAACTTTTTAAAATGGCATCCACAATACCGTCCACCAGCAGGTTTGGAATGATACTGGTAAACAGACTGCCCGGCCCGAGTACAATCGCCTCTGCCTGACCAATGGCTTCCAGCGCCTCATCCAGCGGCTGTACGTCCTCCGGCTCAATGGTCAGCCGCACAATCGGACGTTCCGCCTGCGATACGCAGCTTTCTCCAATAATTTCGGTGTCGTCATCCAGAATGGCTTTCAATGTAATTGGCTCATCGGTAACAGGCAGGACCTTGCCGCGAATCTGCAGCACTTCATTGATATCGGAAACTGCATCGTGAAAACTGCCGGTTAAGTGGGCCATGGCCACCAGAAGCAGATTGCCCAGGCTGTGTCCGTCCAGCCCTTCGCCCTGCCTGAACCGATAGTCAAAAATCTGCTCCATCAGGTCCTCCCGGTCAGACAGTGCCACAATACAGTTCCGCACGTCGCCCACCGGAACCATGCCGAATTCCTCGCGGATACGGCCTGAGCTGCCGCCATCATCGCCAACGGTAACAATGGCCGTGATGTTGCTGGTATATTCTTTTAACCCGCGCAGCAGCACCGACAGCCCGGTACCGCCGCCGATTACCACAATACGCGGCCCCTGCTGCAATGTGCGCCAGTGACTGTATTCTTTGCGGCTAGGCTTTTTCCGCCTTTTATAATCAGGATTATCGATGATGCTCGCCTCCTTAATTATCCCTATGTTTCACGTTTACAGTATAGCCTTCCTGCTTCAGAATCTCTCCGATTTTGATACCCAGCGCAATAGACCGATGCTGCCCGCCGGTGCATCCAATCCCAATGGTGATATGGGTTTTTCCCTCTTTGCTGTAGTTCGGCAGCAAAAATTTCAGCAGGTCAGAAAATTTCTGAATAAATTCCTGGCTCTCCGCCGAGCTGTACACATACTCTTGCACAGCAGCATCACGGCCTGTTAACGGGCGCAGCTCCGGAATATAAAACGGATTCGGGATAAACCGCACATCCATCAGCAAATCGGTGTCAATGGGAATCCCGTGCTTGTAGCCAAAGGTGATGATGCTGACCGACAGCGCATTGCTGATATCGGCCCACTGGCTGCGTAATTCACTGCGCAGTTCACTGGCTTTCAGCCGGGAGGTATCAATAATTTTGTGCGCACGGCCCCGCAGTTCGCTCAGTTTCTGCCGTTCCAGACGAATCCCTTCGCTGATAGTGCCCTGCGGGCTCAGCGGATGATTGCGCCGTGTTTCTTTAAACCGCTGGATTAAAATATCGTCCGATGCCTCCAGAAACAGAATCTGATACGAAATATTCATATGATTCAGTTCATTCAGGTTCTGATTCAGATCGTCCAGGAACAAATCTCCGCGAATATCAATCACCAGCGCAATTTTGCTGACTTTGCCGTCAGACTGCAGACACAGTTCTGCAAATTTCGGAATCAGCGGTGCAGGCAGATTATCAATACAGAAATAGCCCATATCCTCAAAAACCTTCACGGCGTTACTTTTACCCGCGCCGGACAGGCCGGTAATAATTACAAAGTTTGAATTCTTCATCACGCTGTCCCCTCCTAAGTGTTCTACCTTTCATGATAACAAAATTTGCAGGCAGAAACAAGCAGAGAATCATTTATTTCGGGAGTAAAAAGTCCAGGTACCAGTCCAGTACCGGCTGGCCCCAAAGCACTGTCAGCCACGCCGCGGCAGCAATCGACGGGCCAAAGGGAAATGCTTCCCCCGGCTTCCATTTGCACTGCAGCACGTGCCAGAAGAGTCCCGTCACGCAGGATAAAAACAAGGTCAGCCATGTCAGGGACGGTTTCAGATACACACCCAGCAGAAAGAATAATTTGATATCGCCGCCGCCCATGGTTTCCTGCCCGGTCATAAAATCGGCCAGCAGCACAAACAGCAACAGCGGCACAGCAACAGAACAGCCGTGCAGCAGAACATGCAGGACCACCTCCGGCAGTGCCTGCCCTGCAAACAGAGACAGTGAAACATACAGCACCAGCCCCAGCAGAATCAGACCGTCCGGAATGATAAAACTGCGGTAATCAATGATACTGATGACCAGCAGCAGACAGCCCATCACTGTAAATTTTAACGCCTGCCAGCCGAAGGAAAAGCGCAGCACCATGGATACCGAAATCAGAATCCCCGTCAGAATAAACGCTGTTTTTGCGGTCTGATGTCTGGTTTTCTCTCTGCCTTCCTGTTTGGTTTCACATCTGTCTCGCTGTTTCATTTGTTGTCCTCCATCCTTTTATCGTCTCGCCGTTGTGATTTCCCGTTCCCTGATATAATTATCCAGATTTTAGGAAATTCCTGCTTTTCCGCAAAACAAAAAGAGCGAAACCGAAACTCTTTTCAGACAGTTCGATTCCGCTCTGCTTCACGCAACACGACAATGCAGTCTTTTATACAGTTTTGATATACTGGATGGCAATACAGCCAGGCCCGCCCTGGGTAATAAATGCAGGCGACAGGTCAATCACTTCCACTTTCGCTTTGCCAAAGGCTTCTTTCAGAACATGGGCGATTTCCACTGCATCTTTCGGCGCTCGCGCATGAGAAATGGAAAACAGGTAGTTTTCTCCGCCGGTCGGCACTTTTTTCTGGAAATGATGCATCACTTTTTTGGCAGCCCCTTTGATGGTTCTGCTGATTCCATACGCATCCAGACGCTTGCCGTCAGAAGTCTGGAATAACAGCGGTTTCACCTGCAATGCCTCCCCGAATTTGGCCGCCAGCGGTGTTAACCGGCCGCCGCGGCGCAGGAACCCGAAGTCCTGTGCAATCAGGAAGGATTCACAGTGATTGGTGCAGTCATCCAGCATCAGAATAATATCTGCCAGTGATCTGCCCTGCTGCGCCATCTGGTGCGCTTTCTGCACCAGATAACGGTGCGGGCCGCACAGCGTTCTTGTATTGTACACAACGACATCTTCTTTGTTTTCCACAATTTCTTTTGCACCGCAGCCGGTCTGATAGGTGCCTGACAGCCCGTCTGCCATCGCAATATTCAGAATTTTTTTACCGGCATATTTGTTGTACGCTTCTACAAACTCCCCGATTGGAGGCTGGGAACTTCTTGGCACCCCGCCTTTTGCAATCTGGCCGTAGAAATGATCTAAATCCACTTCCAGATCTCTGTACTCTTCATCCAGAATGTTAACGCTCAGAGGAATCACTTCGATGCCCAGCTCCTTGCCTTCTGCCCTGGTGATTAACGCCGATGAATCTGTGATAATTTGAACCATACGCATACCCTCGCTTGCTTTTCTTTTTATCCGAACCATATGAATGTCATTTTCAATACCAGATGATATAACATTCAACTTATCTGTCATTTATCATAACATAACTGTTGAGAAAAAGAAACAGGTTTCCTGCATATTATACGCTTTTGGCCGTTGACAATTTCAGGATACTTACTCCTGAACAGAGTGCGCCAGACTCCATTCTTTCAGGATACGGCCGTCGCGCAAAAGCCCGCGCAGCCCGTCTTCATCCCGGCTGGCCAGCGCATCGCGATATTCCTGCAGCGAATGGATAATGGTATCAATTTCATATAACAGTGCATCCTGATTCATCAGAAACAGTTCGGTCCACATATCTTCATTCAGTTTTGCTACACGGGTCAGATCTTTGAAACTGCCCGCACTGAACCCGCTCTCATTGCGTGTAGTCGGGCTTTTGATGTACGCATTCGACACCACATGGGCCAGCTGAGAAGTAAAGGCGATGGTTTTATCATGTTCCTGCGGTGTTGTATATACCACGCGGCCGAATTTCAAATCGCGGGCCAGCTGTTCCACCGTTTTTTTCGCTTCTTCCGGCACATACTCAGACGGTGTGAAAATAATGCTGGCGCCTTTGTATAAATCAGGCAGAGAATAGGCGTAGCCGGAAAACTCGCGGCCAGCCATCGGATGACAGCCGATAAAAATGACACCGCGTTCTTTCAGCAAATCATCCACTTCTGATACAATGCTTTCTTTTACACCGCCGGCGTCAATGACAATGCTGCCCGGCCGGAAATACTGCTGATTTTCTTTGATAAAACGGATAATGCCCTGCGGATGCAGACAGATGATGCTTAAATCCGCCTCGCCCAGTTCCTCCGGAATAATGGCTTTATCGATGGCATCGTCGTGCAGTGCCATTTGCACCGACTTGCTGTTGATATCACGGCCTACTCCTAAACAGATATGATTTGTATATGCTTTAATTGCTTTACAGAACGAACCGCCAATCAACCCTAACCCTACCACTGCAATTTTCATGTCAATCACCTCAACGAGAATGTGTTATTATTTCATGGAATGATGATACCCGGGTACCTTATTCTATTCTTCCAGTTTACTCGTTTCCATGCCGCTTGACAAGTGATTTTCAGCAAAATAAAAAACGGTCTGAACCAGCAAGAGGACTCTGCTCAGACCGTTTTACTTCTATAGGAATATTCGATTGTTACCAAAATATTACATCATTGATGTTTCAAAACCAATCATCAGACAGCCTTTTTCTGCATAATAGCTGCACAGACCTCTGGTGCTGCCGATGCGGATACTGGCATTGGCATACATCTGCTGTAACTGTTCTTTCACCTGTTTTGCAGCATTTTCATTCTGGCAGCTGTGGATTAATACTTTGCCCCCAGCATAACCCAGCGCCTTCATATTTTTAATCACGTCTGCAATAGCCTTTTTTTCACCGCGGCTCTTATCCTGCGGAGCCAGCACCCCTTCTTGAGCAATGCCAACCACACGAATGCCAAGAATCCCCGCAATTTTAGCAACAGCAGGGCTCACACGACCATTGTTCGCCAGATTTTTTAACGATTCCAGCGAGAATATCAGATGGGTTGTTTCATTGTATGCCAGAATCGTTTCCCTGATTTCCTCATACGCTTTACCGGCCAAAATCAGTTCCTGCAGTTTTTCTACCAGCAAAGTCATTTCTGCACCGGCGGACAGAGAGTCTACAATGCACACATTTCTGTCCGGATGAGCCTTTTCATATTCCTCTTTTGCAACACAGGCCGCATTATAGCTGCCAGACAGATTACTGGTGATGGTGACACAAAATACGTACTCTGCATCTTCAAATGCTTCCAGCCATTCCCCGGGTCCTGGGCAGGCTGTACTTGATTTTCCTTTGTATTTCGATAAATCGTCTACCATCTGGCTGATGTTCAGGTTTTCATTATCCACATACTCCTTCTGATCTGTCAGAATTTTCAGCGGAACAGAGGTAAACGGCACAGATTCAATAGTCAGTAAATCAGCTGCTGAGTCGGCCACAATCTTAAACTTCATAGGTATTACTCCTTCGTTTCGTTATCAATTATTTTTATTATAGCAGTTTTGAAACAGCATATCAAGCAGTGTTATAAATCTTTTCATCTCGTTTTAGAAACCAGATTCCTATATGTATCAGCCATGCCAGTTAACTGCAATGGACAGGCAACGCTGGCTGCCAATGCCATATAGTATCTCCCCTCCCGTTATTCCGATTATATCACGTATTTCTCTGTTGCGGTATAGTTTTTCACCATACACAAACTCCTGACCAGTCACCCGGTCAGGAGCATATAATCATATTTTTATTTCACAAGTCTTTCATATACTTTTTCAGTTCGTCATAAAAGTTCTCTCGTGTTCCTGCCATAATCACGATAATGATTTTATGATCCGCATACGCAACCCGGTAAGCCAGTTCATAGTTTGTTTTGTTGTAATAAATGTCATAGCTATAGATACCGCTCAGATCTCCAGCTTTTGCTTCACCGACGGTATGGTCTTCTCTGATTTTATCAATCGCTTCCTGATACAGCGTCTTCAGTTTTTTGTCCTTAAGCTTTTTCAGAAACTTTGCTGCGGGAGGAAGAAATCTTACTTCTGTCATTCCTCTTCCTCCGTGCCAAAGATATCATCATAGGTGTAATATTCCCCGATGCCGTTCGCAGCATTTTCCGCTTCTGTAATCATAGCTTCCACCGCTGGACGCACCTTTGCCTGCCGCTTCCTGAATTCAGTCAGAAGCTCGTTGCCGGATAATCCCTCTGCAACCAGTTCGGTCAGGATTTGCTCTGCAAATTCACCTCCGGAATTTGTACGTACCGGACGGAGAACCAGTTCATTCCCTCGAACAATGCATTCTGCTTCATCCGTAAAACCTAATGCCTGAAAAAATTTCTGCGGAATCGTAATCTGTCGTTTGGACGAAATACTTACAGTTTTCTTTTCCATTGTACAATTTCCTTTCATTGCAACTGTAGCGGACATAACCAGCCCCCTTTCCAGTATATACATTGTAAACAGAATTATACTTTCTTTGTTTCCAGATTCTTTGTTTCCTTGTTTCAATTTTATTTTACTGAATGAAGTTCCCTAAGTCAATATATAAAAACACCTCCCGACCGGTTATTCAGTCAAGAGGTTGTATTGTTTCCGTTTTTATCAAGTTCTTTCCGCATCAGTCAATCACTTCTTGCCATTATAGATATTTTCTCTACCCCGTCATCCTGACTAATAGCACAATCCACCATTCTGCCACCAGGTAAAAGCAAAATTACATTCTGGCTCAGAATTTCTGTATTATCGGCATTTTGTTCAACCAGAATATAGACACATAAAGTATTGGTTTCCCCTTTTCCACCCCCTGCTGGTATTCCACCAGTATCTATCTTCATTTAAGAATAGATAATCTGACAGATAATCTATTCTGGTAGATTCTTTGCAGATTCCTCGATTACTTTCTGATATGCTGCAGCTATTTCTACCGCATCCGGGTTATCCTGTACAGATAAAATGGCTTTTCTCATATTCTTTGCATAATCATCTTCGCCTATTGCAGTATACGCAAAATTCATCGATACCAGCGATTGCAAAGAATCATTTTGTTTTTTGAACTCTTTTAAAAATTTCTCTGGATTCTCAACAAAATAATCTTCTAATTCACTGATGATCCCTTCTGTTACTGCACCATCAGATGTTGCCAACGTCTGATACAACTCAGTATATGGGTTTTGCGTAAATGTCGGCGCAACTATAAGAATACATAATAAAACAACAACCGCCACGATAATCAGCTTCTTCATCTACACCAATTCCTCCGGGTTCTTTAAAACTACTTTCCACAAAAGAAATTCAAATATTATGATTCCTGCCAGATACAGATATGCTCCGTATCCACTCCCTAACGCCATCCAGCCGGAACAACTCATGATGTTACGCGAACCAAACCATTCCAGAAATATCGGCAAAAGGCTGGCTATAAATATCATTTTAAGAAATTCCCGTTTTTCCATTAACCTCACCGCCTTTCCCTGATTATATCATATATTTCCTGTCCGAGGTACAAAAAACACCTGACCGATTATATTCAGTCAGGTGTATAATTTAAGATTCCATCATAACTGCCTTTGCCGTTCCATCCCAGTGAATATCTACTTGTAATGCTTCTGCCACAAACCGGATTGGAACCATAATACGCCCGCTTCTGTTTTCAATCATCGTATCCAGACGCTGCCACCGGCTGTTTCTCTCGATGCGTGATTCTTTTGTATTCAGCCGGACCGTGCCGTTATAATTCACAATGGTAACAATTCCGTCATTCCATGTTACCTCTGCACCGAGCAGTTCTGCAATTCCCCGCACTGAAACTAATACACGGTTTTCTTTGATATACGGCATTACATCAAACAGATACGCCGTATCATCATAATACAGCCGAATCGACTGATTCGCCGCTAAACCAAAGCACTCACAGGTACCATCCATACTCTTGCATTGAAACAGCACATTCTCCATTCCATACTGCCAAACATCTCCTGTACGACCGATGTAGGAAACTGCCGCTTCCTGATAAAGAGCACGTTCTACCGTATTTTCGCCAATGATATAGATTCGTTCATACTGCTGTCCCATCACAGGGCGGGGAACAACCGGATAATAATCTTTCAGCACAATACTGGTGCTGCTATTTCCCTGTGCCCAGCTTGCTGAATATCGCCCTGCTGTAATGTCTTCATAGCCAGTCCAGTTTTCCCCGTCATATTTTACTAAAAATTTTTCTCCAGAAAGATTCGGGTCATTGGCTGACAGCCACAGGGCATGATTGCAGTAAAACAGTTCTTTGTAATCTAAATATTCCACTTTTCGAAACGGTTCTGATGCTGTACGGCTCTGTTCGTGATAAATATCCTGTAAACTGAGTACCAGTGTATCTCCACTGTCGGAAACCCGGTATAATTCCCCGGCATGATTCAGATAATAAACCACACCCTGCAATTCCGTGACAGAATTAATCGTTCCGTTATCCGCTGAAACAACATAACGCTTCTCCTCATGTCCGTTCCAGAAAATAATTTCACCAGTTTCTTTATCCAGCATCACTGCACCACGTTCCCCTAATGATACCGCACCATTTGGAAACAGTTTTTCTGTTTTATCACCATCCGGCTGAACGCAGCTCAGCATGAATTTTCCTTCATCATTCCAGAACTGCAGCCAGAGTGCATCATCTGTTACCACCATCTGCGGCATATTAAAACTTTTCTGACAGGCAGATGTCATCCAGAATGTACCGCTGGTTTCCTGCCAGTTTTCCCGCGGAATCTGCAAAAGCAGATAGGGAACTTCTTCTGTTTCCATCGAAGCATCTCCTACCTGTTTTTCAGTTAACAATACCACATAGCCATTATTATTTTCTGCAAAACGCACCGTCTGCCAGTCTTCCCCCTGAGAGAGCAGATATTGCACATCCTCCGGCATCTTCGCCGCAAAATCCTGATATACCGCAGCACTGTCCGCATAAGCCGGCGCCGCCAGTAAAAGATAAACGAAAATGAACATTGTTAAGATTCTTTTCATGAAATATCCGCTCCCTTCACAGCCAATATAAGTAATACCGTTTTTCATTTTTGCTTTTTTAAGTAACCGCCAGACAGAATTTTTATAATTCTACAACTACTATACATGTTCGACTAGTAAAAGGCAATACCAGTTCAATACATTATGTTAAACAAAAAACCTCCTGACCAGTTTCCCGGTCAGGAGGTTTTCGTTTAACAGCACAAACAGCTAGTACCATTTTATAAGCGCCCAACTGTCCTCTTCGAGCCACTCAAATGCATCCAATGCATTTTCATCTGTCGAAATATCCATATACTTTGATAGATGATAAATTAAATCAAGTGTCTCTTCATCTGAAATATAAACAAACGAATATTCATTAATTTTCACCATTATCCTTATTTTTGCCGTTAACCAGCTGCTGTCACTGTTTTAATGTTACACCTAAGTATGCTCCTGCAACCATTAACAATATAGAAATCAATACCAAAACACCAGCTGTAACCGGTAATGTAAGCCTTGCTGCAATAGTAGTCGCTACAACAAATACCGGAGCAACATAAAGCAATGGTAAATTAATCATCAGCACTCGCACAAGTGGGATATAAATTAAAAACAAGACAATTATTGGCACACTTATATATAGTACGTGCTTATACTTTGTTTCTTCTCCAGCATATATTTTATAGTTCAGCCAGCACCATAAAACTAAATAAGCGGCACCCACTATTTCTATTGGTAACGAAATATTATACCCTATTAAAAAATCTGCTCCAATCCCCAACGCAAAGTTAGCTAAAGCCATTATTAAAGATAGCGTTACTCCTGTTTTCATAAATATCCCCTCCCACGCTATGCTTTACCAGCGCACATATTCTTTGTACACTGTTGTTGTATGCCAGTCACCTGCATAATATGGTCTTGCAAACCAGTGTGTCACAATTTTAGTTACAGAATATCCCAACGCATCTATATAACCAGCCGACATTGCATCGCAAGTCTTGTGATAATAATTCTCCTCAAGATAAGATAGTCCTTCTGTTTCAGGTGCAGTATCACCAATAAAATCATATAGAGTTTCTGCAATCGAAATCACTACTCCAGCAGCAGGATATACTCTACTGATGATTTCTGTAAATGCAGTTAATGTAAGTTCTTTGAAAACTTCATACAATAATACATTAGGTTGCTCATTTTCAAATGCCAAGTATGTGTAATCGCGAGTTGTTTGATAGGGGCAAGTTGTTGTATAACTAATGTCTACAGCATAAGGTGTAACAGCTGAATTAACCTCACTACCACGTACCAAGTTGGTTTTATTAGTTGCAGTGTTATAAACCGATACCACATCATTTTCTATAGTGTTGCGACAAACTTCAATACCATGCCCATTTAAGAGAAATCTACCATCATTGAAAGTGGTTACTGTATTAGTAATATCACCTTGGGTAACTGTATAAGATACTTTTTCATCCGAAATTTCTGTAAAAATAATTTTCTCTGTAAATTCATCGTAATCAATTGTATATACAATCTCATGTTCAACAGTTCTTGAATTGGTTTCCTTCATCTCAATAGCAACTAAATCGCCTATAGACAAAATGTCTTTTTCTTCTAAATAAGAAACTGCTGCATTAATTGATTCTTTTTCTTGTTCCGAAGCATTCGACAATGCCTGTCGAATCACCAATTCATTATTACCACTTTCATTGATTGCAGTATCAGCGAACACCGGGCTTGCAGTTGTAACAAGAATTGCCATTGTTAATATTACAGAAATAAGTTTTTTGATTCGCTTTGCCATAAATATTCATCTCCTTTTTTGTATCAGATTACTTTCCTCAATCCACATGTTACTTTTTCATTGTCTCATCTTCAGCACTGGAATAAATCGGTCCATTAAAGTAGTTATCATATGGCCCTTCCAGCACTCTCCCAGCTTCATCTGATAACCACCAATGTGCACGATACTGTACTACTCCACCAGATGCAACCATTTGATATAACGTGCAATTCGTATATAAGCCTACACGTTGTTCAATCCATAAACCTAAAGTTGCTCTTCCAATTTTAGAAATTATATTAGTTGCTGTTATAGTAATCCAACCAAAACCACATTCATCTAATACTTTACTTACACCATCTGCAATTTTTCCTGCTACCTCATCTGAATTTTTAGCAGTGCTTGTATCAATCTGCTCAGAAGATGAACCAATTTTCACCCAACTGGATTGTGTATTTTTTTGTTCATCTTGCACTACAATCGCACTTTTCAAAACAGCATGGCTATTTACTGCGGCTACTTCTGCAAATGCAGGTGTTGTTGCACCCATAACCATAGATGCCGTTAAAACTCCTGCTACAACTTTTTTAATGTCGTTTCTCATAATAAATCTCCATCCCTTCTAAATTTAATTTTTACACTGTCTTTTCGCCACTATACACGTACTGTGTTTCAGACTGACTACCTTCCCATACGGTTACAGTTGCTTTTACACGGTAGGCATTGCCTTTGGTTACTGCTTTACTTGCTTTGACAGATGCTTCATCGCTATTTTGAATGTCTGTCCAGGTTGCTACAGTTACCCATGTGTTTCCGCTTTTCATTTGTAGTTCTGCAACTACTTTTGCTTTTGTTGCCCCAATGTTTCCTTCCACCCAGCAGTTTACAGTAGCTGTAGTTCCAGAAACCGATAAACTACTGCTAGCATCTGCAATATACATCATACATGGAGCAACTTCATAATTCTGTTCATTAATCGACACCACGGCGGTGTCCGCCCAGGACACTGCCGGTACTGACGTTAGTACCGCCGCCCCCATACAGATGCTTGCAACTAATTTTTTTGTTTTCTGATTCACTTTTCTCACCCCCTCTATTATCTATATCAATTTGAAAGAGGCTT